>RPRC01000109.1 GCA_003857395.1 Geobacter sp. | reverse complement strand
CGGGCTCGATGCGCTGGTTGCGAAAGGTGCGGACGAATGTGTGGAAATTGCCGAGTATCTGGCGAACCGTCCGGAACTCCTGAAAGTCCTGAGAAATGGGCTCAGGGAGAAGATGCGCTACTCACCCCTTAGTGACGGTAAGGGATTTGTTCTGGAATTGGAAAGTGTGTATTTGGAGATGTGGCGTAGTCGGCTGAAGAGAATGTAGCAATATATATTTGTTCAATTCCTGATTGAGGGGGCAAGAATGGATGACAGCGTGCAATTGACTGCCATGCTCGACAAGATGTTTGCTGCTGCAATTGATTTTCAAAAAAATGGAAAATTGGCAGAGGCAGAGGAACTTTACAGAAAGATTATTTCAGTTCAACCACAAAACCCTGTTGCACCATACTTGCTTAAACAAGTTGAAGGAGCTGTGACCGTGCAGGGATCACCCTCGCTGGCCGATCGGATGCTTCTTGATGCTTTCAAGAGGTATCCCTCACATTACAGCGCAGTGTTGCCCTATAATTTGAATTGGATGTTGGATGATATCTCGCCAGTTCATGATTTTCTCGATCGTAATCCGATTGTTGTTGCAGATATTGGAGCTCGCGGAAACTCCATTGGGGAATTGGAAAGTCTGAGGCAGCACCTTGTGTATTACGGCTTCGACGCGGACCGTGATGAATGCAAACGATTGAAAAATGATACAACCGATTCATTTTCCCAGTACAGTATCTTTCCCTATTATGTTGGAAAAATGAACGGACCGGTAGAGTTTTATCTCTACCGGAATGCTGGTGAGAGTTCTCGTTACAAGCCGGGTAAACGTTTTCATCATGAATTTAATCCTGACCTTGTGATTGAAAGAGTAGTCCAAGTTGAAGGGGCTACCCTTGATAGTATTATTGCCCATGAGAGGCTGAAATTCCCGGATTTCCTGAAACTTGATACTCAGGGGTCAGAGTTGGAAATCCTTCAGGCAAGTCCCTCCGCACTGACTAATGCACTGTTTGTAGAAGTTGAAGTCGAATTTATCGAGATGTATGAAGGGCAGCCTTTGTTTCATGATGTGGCCCGCTTCATGTATGACAAGGGGTTTGAATTATTTTATCTTAACCGTGTGTTTCAAACTCGCCCATCCTATGGTGGGGAAGCGAGAGGGCAGATTATTTTTGGTGATGCATTATTTGGCAGACGTGAAAATGAGCTTCATTCTTTCTCGCCAGAACGCTTGGCAAAGTATGTCATATTGCTTGCTAACTATGGTTATCTTGATATCTCGGCAAAGATTTGGAGGACAAATAAAGACATCCAAAGCTTGATTCCAGGGATGCCCGTATTTTTTAAACAATACCAAAGCGAAGAAACCAGATCTGATGTGATGGCTAGCGACAAAGGGGTTTGTTGGCAACTGAATCGCCGTCGTAATAACCAGCTTCACTATGACAGTGATCGTAGTTGGCCCTTTAGGTGAGAAAATCTTATGTCACAAACGTAAAACTACTTGGTTAAGTATTTGGATATAGTTAACTGTTTTTTTGCTGTTCTTGAAGTTACAAAAAAGGAAAAATATCATGGATAAAGCGGATTCTTTTCACTCTGAACTCGATGTGATTATTCCCCCTGAGATAAAAAATGATGAATTCTATTTCATGATCCAGAAGTTGGCCCGTGAGGAAAATATCACCAATGTGCTGGAGATAGGTTCGTCATCAGGGGGAGGAAGTACCGAGGCCTTTGTGACGGGTTTACAGGGCAATCCGAATAGCCCCCGTCTCTTTTGCATGGAAATTTCCCGAGCGCGTTTTGGGACATTACGCGATACGTATAAAGACCTCGGTTTTGTCAAATGTTATAATGTTTCTTCCGTTCCGCTCGACAAGTTTCCTACCGAACAGGATGTGGCGGCCTTTTATTCCGGCGTGGGAACCGCACTTAACAATTACCCTCTTGAAATGGTTCTGGGGTGGTTGCGCCAGGACAAGGAATACGTCAGCGGTTCGGGAGTTTCCAGTGACGGAATTCAGAAGATCAAGCGTGAAAACGGCATTGAGACTTTTGATCTGGTTTTGATTGACGGGTCGGAATTTACCGGCTCGGCTGAATTGGAAGAAGTGTACGGCGCGCTTATTATCATTCTTGACGATGTGAATGCCTACAAGAACTATTTCAATTACCGACGACTGAAGTTTGATGACAATTATGTTTTGGTCGCGGAAAACTGGTCGCTGAGGAACGGCTATGCGGTCTTTCGCTTGAACGAAAGGTCGAAGCAACATTCAGTCATTTCGCCCGGGGGAGAAAACATCCAGACCGCCATGCCGCTCATGTCTGACGTTCTTTCTCCGAGAAATTTGCCCGTTCATTTTTTTACTATCGTCCTGAACGGTAAGCCTTTCATTGAAAAACATATCAGCACCTTCGAAAAGCTTCCCTTTACCTGGCACTGGCATATTATCGAGGGTGTCGCGGCCTTGAAACATGATACTGCCTGGAGCCTTGCCAATGGGGGCCGTATTGATGATTCCCTGCACAGGAACGGACTCAGCAACGACGGTACCAGTGAGTACCTGGATGACCTCGCGCGGAAATATCCCGATCAGGTGACGGTGTACCGCAAGAAACAGGGCGTGTTCTGGGACGGTAAGCTGGAAATGGTTCAGGCACCGCTCGAGACTGTTACGGAAGAATGTTTGTTGTGGCAGGTGGATGTAGATGAAATCTGGACAGTAGAGCAAATTGCCGCGGCCAGGGAACTATTTGTACAGGCCCCCGAAAAAAGTGCAGCTTTTTACCTCTGTCAATTTTTTGTGGGGCCCACTCTGGTTACAACCACAGTTAATACGTACGGAAACCACCTTGGAAACGAGTGGCTGAGGACCTGGCGCTTCAGGCCGGGCGACCGCTGGTTGGCCCATGAGCCTCCCCGTCTTATGCGCCAGATGGGTGGAGTGGCGATTGACGTTGCCACCATCAACCCATTCATGCATACCGCAACGGTGGAAAAAGGCCTGGTTTTTCACCATTACGCCTATGCAACCGAAGGCCAGATCCGTTTCAAAGAGGTGTACTACGGCTACCACGGTGCGGTTGAGCAATGGCGTAACCTGCAGAAAGTGAAAAATTTCCCCGTGATGCTGAGAGATTATTTTTCCTGGGTCAGAGACGCAGCCCAGGTGGACAAGTACGCAGGGGAAACCATTTTCGATGCTGCCCCGAAGGAGATACTCTGGATCCGGACAGACGCAATCGGTGACAATGTTCTGGCATCGGCGATGCTGCCCCATATCAGGACGTGCTATCCAGGCGCAAGAATTACCGTGCTTTGCCAGGAACGGGTTGCTCAACTATACCAAGCTTCACTTTTTGTCGATCAGATTATTTCATTCAATTGGTGGAAAGCTTCTCACGAAGAAGCATATCGCCAGCAGATTCTTGAACAGATCCAAGCTCTAAATGCCGACCTGACCCTGAATTCTGTGTATTCCCGCGAAGCATTGACCGACTTTTTTGCTATCGGCTCTTTTGCATCTGAGCGGATTGCCTTGCATGGTGATGAAAGCAATATCAGGGGCAACCTTAGAGATGAGAACAACACCGCTTACACCCGGATTATCTCCACAGAAGGGGCTCTGAAATCAGAGATGGAACGACATCGCGATTTCCTTCAGGGACTTGGAATCTCTGCACCGGCGTTGCAACCTCTTGTCTGGACAACTTCAGAAGACGAACGTTTTGCTGACGATTTTTTCTCACGCCATGGACTCGATCCTCAAAAAACGGTGGCTTGCTACCCTTCAGGTCAATGGGCGGGCAAGTTTTATGAGCGCTATCCCGAGGCTCTCAATGCTTCACTAAGGCAAAATGGTTTTTCGGTGATCATGTTCGGTGGTGAAGGGGAACGTGACCTCAACAACCTGCTTCTCAGTGAGTTGAGCGTGCAAGGAGTCAATGCTGCCGGTGAGACAACCATCCGCCAGACCGCAGCAATTATCCGACGCTGCAGGATTGGAATCGGTGCTGACACCGGAACTGCTCACATCGCCTGTGCTGTGGGGACCCCCCATGTGGTATTGCTCTGGGGCGGACATTTCGGCAGGTTTTTCCCCTATTCACCGTTAACTTCCGTCGCCTGTCTTCCTTTGACATGTTACGGCTGTAATTGGCAGTGCACTTATTCCCGTCCCCATTGCGTTAAGGATATAGATCCTGCCGTGGTTGAGACTGCCTTCCGGGAAACTCTTGACGCTGATGCTGACCGACCGAGGATCTTCGCTCAGGACTTTGATTCTTGGCGTCCTGGCGCGGGTGAGCCGGCGTGGGACCTTTTTTCCCGTTTCCTTGATCTGCGGACGGTTGCCATTGTTCCGGTTGCTGGAAAAGAAGAATCCAGGTTGGTAAATTATTCCTAAAGTTTTTTCTGAAAGGAACGATAAGTTTTATAAATGCAGCGCGAGGGAAAAACCTGCCGCCGAAAGGGGGACAAGGTAAAAAAGGCCTTTCCTGAGAGTTGCCAGCTGCCGAATGCAGCGCACACTAAAACGGCAAGAATGCCGTACAGTCATCCAGAAAGGAGTAACAACTCATGGCAGTCAACGACATTTCCTTAACTTCAGGCATGCGGAACAACCTTTTATCACTGCAGAAGACTTCGGACCTCATCAACACAACTCAGCAGAGGTTGTCCACCGGGAAGAAGGTTAACTCCCCACTTGATAACCCGACCAACTACTTTGCAGCTCAGTCTCATATGGAGCGTGCGAGCGACCTCACCGCCCGTAAGGACGGCATGGCTGAAGCAGTTCAGATGGTCAAGGCAGCTGACTCAGGAATCAAGGCGATAACATCGCTAATCGAGTCTGCGAAAGGTGTTGCATCGTCTGCGGCAGCAACCAGCAGCGCCACCGACCGTGCAAACTATGCATCAACCTTCAACACACTGATGACGCAGATTTCACAACTTGCAAGCGATTCCGGATATCGCGGCACAAATCTTCTCAATGCACAGAACCAGACCGTAGAATTCGGTCAGGCTACAGGCACTGCTACTCTTGGTATCAACGGTTTCAATGCAACTGCGTCCGGCCTTACCATTGATACTGCTTCAATCACCAGTTCTGCTTCTTCAGGTGGGACGGCTACAACTTCAGCAACCGGCACCTCCGTTGGTGGTGCGGGTATGAGTGCTACAGCATGGAATGCTACGGGCGCTGCAGCATCTACGGCAACAGTTGTTATTCAGAGTACTGCAACCCAGCTGGAAGGCGCATTGTCGACACTTCGTACCCAGTCTTCCAAACTGTCGTCCAACCTGAGCGTTGTTACCAATCGCCAGGACTTTACCAGCAGCATGATCAGCACTCTCCAGACTGGTGCTGATAACCTGACGCTGGCCGATATGAACGAAGAAGGCGCCAACATGCTGATGCTGCAGACGCAGCAGAACCTCGGCGTTACCTCTTTGAGCATGGCTTCCCAGGCAGCTCAGGCGGTCATGAGATTGTTCTAGTAACAAATGATCCGTCCTTTGGAGAAAAGGAAGGGGAGGGGGGAGAACCCTCCTCCCCGTTCCATCGTTAAGAAGGGGTATCGACATGTCAGCTGACCCGATTCGTGTAATTGATAAGGTGGTCCCTGTTCAGGACTCGCTTCGCATGGCTTACCATCAAGCACCCGACGAGCAGAAAAAAAAGTCGGTACAAGGGGCTGGAGGAGATACGGTTTCCGTCTCACTGCAGCGATCTTCTCCCACCATGGATAAACTGGGCAGCGTCAACGAAGAAAAGAATCTTTTTGCGACAGCTATCAGGGAAACAGACAAGGCTTTGCAAGAGGTGTCGAACGTTACAGTGAAAATGAAAGAACGGCTCGAAACGATCGTCAAGAATTTTCCGCCTTTCACGATGGACAGTGCTGAACGGAAAGACCTCCTTATGAGCTACATTTCGTTACGCAAGCAAATTGAGAAAATGACCTTCCCCAAGCCACCGGCACCGGTTTACGAAAACAACCAGAAGCTCTGGGGAAAGCTGGATTTTACCGACACGCAGAAGGTTGCCGAGGCAATTCCGGCGCTTGATGAGACATCATCTGACTCTCAGGTCCGGCGTGCCGTAGGAAATCTGAATGAAGTGCAGATCAGTCTCGGTGAGGGAAGAACTGAACTTTATCAAGCCGTTACGTGATAAAAGAGGGTAGAAGCCATGTCATTGAAGCTCCGTCTGAAGCCTGAAGAGAAGGTGCTCGTAGGAAAGGCCGTAATCAAGAATGGCCCGAGAACTTCAGAATTTGTTGTTGAGAATAATGTTCCGATCCTCCGTCAGAAGGACATATTGACTGAGGATGAGGCTAATTCACCCTCACGGCGTGTCTATTTCATGATTCAGCTCATGTACATCGACAGCGAGAAACTGGTTGAATACCACAAAAGATACTGGGAATTAGCGAGTGATATTCTTGCCGCCGCACCCAGCACGAAACCTTACATCGAGAAGATCAGTGAACAAATACTTGCCTGTGACTACTACCAGGCCTTGAAACTCACCAGAAAACTCATGAACTACGAAGAGGAGTTGCTTGCCCATGTCAAATCCATATAATATCTACCAGAATGTTCAGAAGGACGGAATGTCTCAGCGGGAACTTGAAGCTTCAGTGCTGACCAAGGCGGGCCGCATGCTGAAGAACTGCCAGGATAATTGGGATTCTCCGGACAGGGAGGCGAAGCTTGACGAGGCGATCCGCTACAACCAGAAAGTCTGGAGCTTCTTCCAGAGTGAACTGACCATGCCGGATAACCAGCTCCCCAAGAAATTGCGTGAGGATATTCTCAGCCTCAGCCTTTTTATCGACAAGCGCCTGCTGGAGGTTCTGGCGTTTCCGGCGCCCGAGAAACTGAATGTCGTTCTGAATATTAATTTTGGTCTGGCAGAGGGTTTAAGGATGAAACTGGGAGAAAACTCCTGTGAACACCAGGCGGAGGCAGTTGCCGTCTAGTTGCTCCAGGAAGTGCGTCCTATGCAAAAGCCCTCTTTCATCACGTGAAAGGGGGCTTTCATGCTTCAACAGCGGGATTTCCCGTGTGCACTTGTTGCAGGAATGAGTTGACTATTTGAGTACTGGCTGTTTAAATCCCCCACAATCCCCCTTTCTCAAAGGGGGAAGTTACGTTCGCCATTAAATTTGATGCTTTCGCAAATTCTCTAAGCTGTCATCTCGACCGACAGGGAGAGATCTTGTAACCAGTTGTAAAAGCAAGATTCCTCCTTCTGGTCGGAATGACAAAATGTAGCGTATTCACACTTTTTGCGAGTGTATCAAATTTGCAATCCCCCCTTTCTCAAAGGGGGGCAGGGGGGATTTAAATAGTTCCCGCAACCTCCATCAACCGCTTCGCCGCATCTTCTTTCCCTGCTGTAGTTAGTTTGTCGGCACATTTGTTCAAGAACTCCGCAAAATGGATCTGGCGCTCGCGGAGTGTTTTGAAATAAGATTTACCTTCCTCAGTCTTTCCACAACATACCAGTAAAATACCCATCATCAGAAGGGTATTCGGGTCATCCGGATGCCTGGTCAAGGATGACGTCAACAGGGCAAGGGCTTCTTCACTGGAGCCAATGCAAAGCTCGCACATGGCAAGGTTGGTGATGACTTCACGGTAGTCCTGTTTTAGTTCCAGTGCTCTCAGTGAGGCTTTACGCGACTCTTCAAAGCGAGACAACATCAGCAGGTTGTAGCCGAGGTTGAACCAGGCCACATCCATGCTTGGATTGATATCCAGAGCCTTTTTCCAGAGTTCTGCCGCTTCTTCATGGCGTGCCAGTTCACCCGCCTGAACCGCCAGTTCGTAGAGCGCCTTCAGGTCGTTTTCTTTTTCCGTTAGTTTCTTGACCCCCAGTTCGTAGTAGGCAAGTTTTTTTTCGTTAATCCGCTTTTCATCTAAAAAACCGTAGTGATGCACCGGGATGTCGCAGTCGGTGACCGGAATGCTATTACGCTCAAGGGATGGTTCAACGATCTCATGGATAGGGTTTTCAAAAACAATACCTTTCCCATTGGAGAAGATCCGTACCTTGGTGCTTGGTACCCAGCCTCCGGCAGCTTCTTCGAGGGGATAGCTCCCGTCGTTGGACTGCCATTTTTCCCGATTGACCTGGAGCATGTAATTGCGGCTGATGATGGCAAGCGCATTCGGCGTTACTGCCTTATTAGCCAGCAGTTCCTTGAGCCTGCCATGATCCAGGGGCGACAGGACTTCGTCGGCATCCATGATGAGAATCCAGCGGCAGGAGGCATGGGAGAGGGATTCGTTCCGTGCTGCGGAAAAATCGCCGTTCCAAGGGAAGTCGAAGACTTTGGCGCCGAAGACACGGGCTACATCCCGGGTCCGGTCATCCGAGCCGGTGTCCACAACGATGATTTCATCGGCAAGGGGCAGCAGGCTGGCCAGGCAGCGGGGCAGGTTGGCTTCCTCGTTTTTCGCGATCATGCAGACGCTCAGGCTTGCCGGTGCAGCCGGGTCGACGGGTTGCTGGGGGCCGAGGTCACCCCGCAGGGGAAGCGACGCTTCTAGCAGCCCTTCGGGCAGTCCGAATTCGATGATAGCTTGCTGAATGACAGTCAGGCATTCCTTTGTTTCCCCCTTCTTGAGAAGCAGATCTATCAGCAGAAAAGAAATTCGCCGGTTCTGGGAGAATAGCCGCCGGGCTTCCCTGAACGCGCTGATGCCACGCTCTATCTGTTCCGGATCCTGAAGGGCCGAGTGGAAGCGTTCGGCGCAGTCCGGAGTAGTGGGGCTTAGGAGAAAGCCCCGCTCCAAAAGTTCAAGTGCTTCTCCGTGGCGACCATCCGACCACGCCAGAACGCCAAGGTTGGTAAACGCCTCCGCGAAACCGGCCCCACATTCCGTTGCCCTGCGGAAGAATTCACCAGCTTTTTTGTGATCCCCTTCGTGGTGGGCGAGAACCCCGAGCAGGTTCTGCGCCGCGGCCTGATTGCTGCTCTGCGCCGGCAGCGAGTCGAGGAGTATTTGTGCGGTCGCAGTGTCTCCAAGACCTTCATGGGCGTAAGCGCAAAACAACGCTGTACGTTCGTTCTGCCTGCCTGAGGGCAGTTCGCTGAGAACACCGAGTGCATCCTGAAAGCGCTTTTCTTCGATGAGCTTTTCGGCAAGGAAAAAGTAGAAACGTTCCTCCGTCGGGATCAGTTTAATGCCTTCCTGAAGGATTGTTTCAATGCCCTTGTCCAGTTCTCCCTGGTGAAAGAGCGCTTCTGCCTTTTCCATAGTTTTGAGGGTCAGGATCTGTTTCGCTTGGTTTTCGTCCGTGAACGGTCCGCTCCATTTCCTGCTGAAGAGTGAATGATTTCCCGTCATCGCTTTCGTGAAATCAATGCCGTTGCCCTTGAAGCTGGCGCTGCCGTGGTGGTGGATAAAAACGTCACCGGCTATCAGGTTGCGGTAGCCGTCCAGAGCCGCCCGGAGACAGTAATCATCGTCTTCGAAATTTCCGCTGCCGAACATTTCGTCCAGAAGTCCGACTCGCTGCACCAGTTCCCGCCTGAAGAGCATACAAAAACCAACGATACGCCGAAGGGGGATGCGTCTGCCACGATATTTCTTGCGAAACGCCAGTGCATACCTGTCAAGCTCTGTTGTTTCTGCATAGCCAACTTCAGGGACCATCTGGATGCCGCTGATATTGTTGGTCATGGGTCCGACAATGCCCACATCGGGAGACGACTGAAGACATTCGAGGAGTCGACAGCCATCCGGGTGTTACCACGGTATCGTTGTTCAGCAAGAGGATATGAGTGCCTGTTGCCGCCTTGATCCCCTGGTTGCATCCCTTGGAAAAACCGAGGTTTTCGCTATTTTCAATAAGAGAATAATTGTCTCTGTTTTGCACCAGTTCGCGGAGCCACGGTATGGTGCCGTCGCTGGAGCCGTTGTCAACCATGATGACTTCATGGGGTTCCGGGGTGTGGCGCTCGATGCTTGCGAGACATTCTTTCGTGAAGGGAAGCTGGTTCCAGGTGAGGATGACAATTGATACAGAAGGAGCGGCTGCTTTGTTTTCTTTTGCGGCCAGCATGCCAAGAGCGCTGGAACGATAGGGGGCCAGTACTGCCCCGGTTTCAGTAGAAGAGCCATCCCCGGCAATGATCAGATCGGGCCGGACCTTGCCGAGCCACCGTGCATGCAGCCTCTCGATATTCTGTCGGGCCATGCGGAACCGTTCCGGACCGCTCTGGGATTCGTGATGAATCAGAGTGCTGGCCGGTTCGTACACGATCTGCCAGCCTTTTTCCCGCAGCTTGAAGCACAGGTCCACATCTTCGTAACCGTTCCAGTAGTCCTCGTCAAATCCGCCTGAATCAAGGAAAGCTGATCGGCGGATCAGGATACAGGCAGCTGTGATTGCCTGGACAGTGAGGGAGTGATTTGCAAGAGGAAAGCTTGACGGGCGGCCCTGATGGGCATTGATTGCAACAAGTAGATCTGACGAGGGATGGTCCTCAACGATCATGATCCCGGCATGCTGAATCGAGCCGTCCGGGTAAAGCAGCTTGCTGCCCACGGCGACCACGACAGGGTCCTGATCAATGACGTCTAACAAAGACTCGAGCCAGTCGCGTTGAGGCTCAGTATCATTGTTGAGAAACAGGACAAGGTTGGCCTGTGCGGAATCTGCGCCCTGGTTGCAGGCCTTTGCAAAGCCTTGGTTTACTTCGTTACTGAGTACACGTACAGACGCTGAATTTTGCGCCAGAAACTCGGCTGTGCCATCGCTGGAGGCGTTGTCCACAATGATGGTTTCGTAGAGATGGTCAGCGGTATTTGCCCGGAGGGCAATGAGGCATGCCCTGGTGAACTCCAGTTTGTTGTAGACTGGAATAACGATGGATACCCGTGGTAGAGGCACACGAGGTTCATGTGTGTTGTGAGCAGAACCGGGCATTGCCGGTCCAGGTATCTGGCTTGGGGACGACGGAATAACGGCTTCCTCTATCTGCTTGTTAAAAAAAAACTGTCATTGGTTTTTAACTGCCCGGAAAGTTCTCTCGCTTCCTCGTTCCATGGTTCCAGCTCGGTTACTTTATTGATAAATATTGAAGCTTCGTCCGGCTGTCCAATTGTCATGGCAATGCGGGCTAGTCCCGTCAGGGTTTCCACGTCGTTAGGATTTGTCTTAAGGATATCCGTAAGTAGAAAAATTGCGTCATCGGTTCTCTTCAATTCCGCAAAATAGAGACCGGCAAGGTTCTTCTTGAAACTAATGTTAGAAGGATCTTCCTTTACTGCTGTTTCGTGGTGATATTGTGATTTTGCAAGAACTCCGCGTCGCTGATACAGAACACCCAGATCGTTGTGGGCAAGGGCATGTGCTGGCTGATTTTGGACAAGCCTTTCCAACTCGCGTGCTGCGCCCTGTTCATCTCCCTTATTCATAAGGGCAAGGGCGTTGCTGTAAATGTCATCGGGATGATTCTTTTTGTCGAGTTTTGTGATGGTGTCACGGAGATCGGCGAGAATAGCGTCGAGATCAGGAGACGATATTTGAGAGTTTGCGGTGTTAGAAGGTTCCGCAACAGTACCGAATGAAGGAGTCTTTGGCGAGTCCAGTTCTGTAAGTAAAGAGCGTGCAGCAGGGTTTTCAGGCTCCAGTTCCAGAATGTGCTTGAAAAACGTACGTTCTTCGGGCCCAAGAACGGTCTCTACTACAGGCGATGATATTTGCGAAGTTTCGGTGAAAGGTGTTGGTACTACTGCTGAGTATGGTGATAGCACGGGAGAATCAAGTTCTGCAATAAAGGTACGTGCTTCATGGTTCCATGGCTCCAACTCCAGAAGTTTTGAGAAAAAGATCCGTGCTTCGGATCTTTGGCCCAGATTTGAGCTGATGATACCCAGCGCGGTTAGTACCTCGGTGTCGTTCGGTGAATTTCGGAGGATATCCGTATAGATAAAGATGGCGTCATCAACCCATCCCATCTCGACGAAATAAAAGCTGGCCAGATTTTTTCTGAAGGTACTGGTCGGGTTCAGTTTTACCGCCTTTTCATAGTGTCCAAGCGTCAGTAGCTTGTTTCCTTCGCGATAGTACATGACGGCAAGGTCATTATGAGCCTGGGCAAAGTCGGGATATTGTCTGATGAAATCCTTGAGTCGGGGAATTGACTCTTCCGCAGAGTTTGTTTGAAGAGTCTGTTCCAGTTGAAGATACGCTCTTTGGGCGGATTCTCCGCTCGCTAAAGGATTCATGGGATTCCCCTTTGTGGGTGTTTCTAAAAATGTACCTTTTGTAAAGCAACGAGTGTGCCTGTTTAGTAATTCTTACAGGATAATTTCGTAATAATTTACAAGAGCAGGTTCCCTTTCGGCAAAAAATGCTGTTCAAGTAAAATCTAAGCGGCAAGCATTTTTTGTCGGAGATCCTTTGCCTTTTTCGTCCAGCTATCGGCTTTACTTGTCTCTCCGAGATGGCGTGCCATGGTGGCCATTATCTCCATGAGTTCCGGATCGTTAGGCTCTTGGGAAAGGATTACTTCGCAATGGCGGACAGCTCTGTTGATTTCTCCCATCTGCATCAGTGCTTCAGCGATACTTCGATGGACGGGGCAGCAGACGGGGTCAGCTGCAAGAGCGCGCGTGAAGTAAGCAATAGCGGTAGCGGTGTCATCTGCGATATGTTGTAGACCAAGAGCATGATAGTAAGCCGCGAGAATTTGGTTGCTGGTGGCTCCGGTCCTGTGAAGCTGACTGAGAATTTCCTGTTCCTCTGGGACGTCGCCACATTTCAAGCTGCTGGGAAGGGTTTCCAATTTATCCCGCAAAAATCGGTGAATCCTGTTTCGCAGGTCGAACAGGTAGGACTTGCGGCGGGCTGCAACTGTTGGTCTGGGAGTCACTAACTCGGCGCTCTTATTGTAGACTTTTTCGAGTGTAGAAAGCATGGATGGAAGGGTGCCGCTTGTCATGCCGGATGGGTCGGTAATCCTGTGAGTAAACTCGGCGGTAGTCTTCGGGATATGAATGAACTGAAATTTCTGCGACAACCTGATCCAGAGATCCCAGTCTTCATGTCGGGGCAATGATTCGTCGAACAGTCCAACCTGCTCCAGGCACTGCTTTTCATGCATGACGCAGAGAACAGGGATAAAGTTTTCCACTAGGAGTCGCTCGGCGTCGAATTTCTCACTGTACGGGATGTCTCGGTTGACAGTGGTGAATGTTTCGCCTTTTTGTTCCTGTAGTGCGCGATGGGCGTTGGTGTAAGCGACCTGAGAGTCTGAGTTTTCCAGATAGTCGGAAAGTATTTGCAGATGATCCGGATAGTAGGTGTCGTCATCATCCAGGTAGGCGATATATTTGCCTCGGGCGGCACGGATTGCGGAATTGCGGGCTGCGGCAAGGCCCTCGTTCGTCTTTTTGTTGATGTAGAGGATGGTTCCCATGTTGTTGAAGTGCTCCACCAGGCGGGAAACATCGATCCCGGCATCATTGACCACAATAATTTCAAAGTCACGGAAGGTTTGATCCTGTATGCTCCGCAAAGCTTTTGCCAGAAGCTCCGGTCGATTGTGGGTAGGTACGATGACGGAAACGAGAGGCTTGTTGTCATTGGTGGCCGCAGTAACCGGAAGATTGTTATCGCCAGAAATGGTTGTAGTGGCTTCTCGATTTGATGGAAAGTGGTTGCTGTCGAGCGGTTCAACAGATGGTTCTGTTTGACAGTTACTGGAAAGCAGTTTGTCTCGCAACTGGATGGTATCCGGATTTGGAATAACGGCATGACTTTTTTCCAAGTATTCACATGCGCCTGCCACATCTTTCAGGTCCAGAAGTCGTTGAGCGACAATCAGATAAACCGACGCACGTATCTTGTTTTGATCCTTGCCTCTCCAATCCACCGTTGGAAAAAGCTCTGAGAGTGCATACGCCTCGAGCATGCTGTGAATGATGCGCGCATCGAAACTCGTGTCGTACTGTACAGAACCGGAAGACATGTTTGAGTCATGCCAGCGCCACTTGACAACTTTGATCGGCAGTCTCTTGAAAGTTGCCTTCAGTGCGAAACGTGTCCAGAGTTCGTAGTCATGGGCTCGTCTGAACGACTCGTCGTACATCCCGAATTTTTCGTAGAGGGACTTTCGAACCATCGTTCCAGGGTTCGGTATGCAGTTTGAGTGGAGTAAATTGGCGAGAAGATCCCCGTTCCTGCCATACCAGTCCTGATAGTTTACTTCACGTATCGGTCTGAAATGAGCATCGGTTACTATCAGGTCACCATACAGAACATCAGCGTCGGGCGATTTTGCCAACGCATCTGCATATGACATCAGAACAACGGGTTCCAACATGTCATCCGAGTCAAGCCAGACCAGAAATTCGCCTTTGGCCTCCGTGATGCATCGATTGCGAGTCGCAGGTGCTCCACTGTGTTCTTTGCGGACGTACCTCACTCTTTTATCGGAAAACTTTTTTATGGTGTCGGGAGTTTCGTCGCTGGAGCCGTCATCGACGACGACTATTTCGAAATGAGGATAGTTTTGAGAAAGTGCACTGCGTAGCGCGTCAGGGAGAAACCGGGCTCTGTTATAGGTCGGAACAAGTATCGATACGAGCGGTCTGCCTGCAGACATATCCATGGTATTTTGTTCGATGGAAACATCTTTCACGGATGCGGGTTTCGCGCAGTAATAAATATCTTCTTCTTGCGTGAGGGCAAAACGTTGTGCATCAGCGGGTTGAAGCAACCGGGCGAATGGATCGACCCGAACCTCAAACCCTGCGGATTCGAGCCTTTCCTGGTAATCATGGCCATAGTAACGGACATGGTCTTCGTTGCCATAAAGAAGAAGTCGCAGCTGAGGGTCGTTGATCGTAAGGTCTTCAATGGTCTTCTCCAGCCCTGGTTTCAGAGGAACCTGAAAAATACCCCAGCCTCCCGGTTTCATGACACGATAGAGTTCGCTGATGGCTTTTCGATCATCAGGGATGTGCTCAAGTACGTGGCAGCAGAGGATGCCATCAAAATAATTGTCCGGCAGAGTTAGATCTGTAATATCCATGTGTTGCATGGCATGGGGAGAGCAGAGGTCGATACTTAGGTACTCAATAGTCGGTATTGCCTTGATTCGCTCTGCGAGAAATGGAACCGGGGCAATATCCAGTACTTTGAATGAAGGGCTCGTGAAGATATTTGTTTTGTTTGCCAGAAAGAGCCACAAGAGTCGGTGTCGTTCCAGTGAGTGGCACTTCGGGCACAGGGCATTTTCCCTTTGGATTTCGCCAAATGGCAGGAAAGACTCACAACAACTGCCGCATATCGGGCATTGCACCGGCAGGGCCTGTTTCTTTTGTTCCGATTTCACTGCTGGTGACAAATACGCTGCCAACCTGTCATTCAATTGTTCAATGTCAAACTCTGCCAATGCACGTTCACGTCCCTTTGCTCCCATGCTGATGCGCATGACCGGATTGTTGATAAGCGTATCCATGTGCTCGGCAATTTGGTTTACATCCCGTTCGGCAGACAGCAGGCCCGTTGAGCCGTGAACGACGAGCTCGGGGATTCCGGAATGATATGAACTGATCACCGGCAGGCCCATTGCCTGCGCTTCCACCAGGGTGACCGGCAAACCTTCCTGATCACCATTCATCGCAGTGACACTCGTCAGTACCACGATGTCCGCAGCTTCCATTTCTTCGCGGATCTTTTCTATCGGAAGAAATCCAAGGAATTCGACCGTTTCTTTGATTCCGAGTTTGTCGGTAAGATGAACTAACTGGGCCCTCAGTGGTCCGTCTCCTATGATCCGGTACCGGAAATTAGCGTGGTTGGGACACGCCGCGACCGCCCGTAAGGCGAACTCAACCCCTTTCTTCTCTACGAAACGTGCGACGGTCAGCATTGTCACCATTTCGGTGGACTTGTCCGTATTTTGGGGTTGTTCAGGGATTTCCACACCACATCGATGGACGACGATTTTATCTTCAGGGCAGCCGATTCGAATCAGCTCGTTTCTCATGACTTCTGTCGGTGTGGTGATCAGGTTTGCCCTTCTGAAAAGGCGGTCGTAACAGCGCTCGCCATTTTCAAGGATATATTTTGAAGCATCATAGCCGTAGAATGAAACGACGAGATACGTGTCAAGTCTCTCGAACAACGGTTCAAATTCAAAGAAATTAGGCCCGAAGTGGATATGGAATGCATCTATCGCAGTAAGGTCTTCAATGGGGTTCCGTGCCAGAAACTCATGGACCCACCTGTCCGGTGTCAACCGAAATTCCCGGGGTGGGAGGTGCAGGTAGCGGGTTTTTTCCACCAGGCCATATTCATGCACCTTTGAATGGCGTACTTGCTGCTCCAGGTAATGAAGCGACCAGTTTTCGATGGTGAGACCTCGATCAATGAGCCCGGAGATCTGGTCGAGAATGAACGTCTCCGAGATGACGGGAAAGCTGTCTTCAATAATGACGATGCGTTTTTGCCTGCCCGAATCAATATCTCGGGCAGGTCTGCCCTTGGATAGCTCATGTTTGTCTGAAAACATCTCGTGCATACCTTTCTAGTGCAGCGAAGTACGGCGCAATGCTTCCCAGGTTGCGCGCAATCCGTCGGGTAGGGCCGTCTTTGGGTTCCAGTGCAGCATTGCCCTTGCTTTCGTTGTATCAAGAACCAGTTCCGGGACATCAAAGGAGCGATGTTCTTTGTAGATTACCTCTGTATCGGTTTGGGTGATTTCTTTGATCAAGCTGATCAACTGGTTGAGTGAACTTCCCCTGCCGCTGCCGAAATTGAAGATACCCTGTTCGGAATCGTCAAAAGCTGCACGATAGATTCCATCGACCAGGTCATCGATGTACAGGTAGTCTCTTGCTATAGAGCCGTTACCCCAGATGGTTATCGGTAGTTGTTGGAGTATTTTGCCAAGGAAGACCGAGACGGCGCCCTGGATGTTATTCGGGTTCTGGCGCGGCCCATAAGGGTTTGACGGCCTGATTATTTTGTAATCCAATCCATGGAGTTTCTTGAATAGATACAGGTATTTTTCAATGGTAAGCTTAACTATGCCATACGAGCAAATAGGATCTGTCCGGCATTCTTCGTCAACCGGCAGTTTTTCCGGAATTCCATAGACAGTGCCGCCGGAAGAAATGAAAACTATTCTGCCAACCTTTTCCTTCACGCATGCTTCAAGAAGGTGAAGTGTCTCAAGAACATTTGAAGTAATGTCAAATATCGGATCATCATTGGATGTTTTGGGTACCGTGGTGCTTATCAGGTTGAATACTATGTCAATATCTTTGACTGCTGAGGAAACCAGACCTCTGTTGCCGAAATCACCAAGGATATATTCCACCTCCGGAAGAGGCGGACGGTAGAGTTCGTAGCTTCTGCTGAAGACCCGCACCGCATGTCCATTGGCGAGGAGGGTGTCTACCAAGTGCGAACCAATAAACCCGCAACCACCGAAAACTAAGACTTTCATGTGGCGATCCCTGCACCGGGAAATGCTGCGCCAGGTTTTTGTGCGGTGCCGTATAACCCGGTGATCATAGTGCTCTCAGAGGACATCTTTTCAAAGGTAAGCGGACTGCTTGAGTCAGCGCTGGCTAACAACTGCTGATAAAAGGGGTAGAGCGACTTCATGTACTCTTCGCGGGTGCTGTTATCCATCGGACGTCTCGTTACCCATAGTCCGATCATCTGCGCCAGGCTGGCATCCCATCCGCCGTGTGCCGTGATCTCCATGTTGCAATACCCTGCTTGCAACAGGATTCTTTGCAAGGAAAACGGGGTGTATCGGTATTCATCCTGCGGCATGTCATGGAGCGGCCAGAGAAAAGGGACGGTAAAGAATATCCTGCCGCCCGGTTTGATGACCCTGCGGATTTCCTGCAAGGTAGCTGCCGGATCGGGGAGATGTTCGAAGAGCTCGGTGGCAATTGCGCAGTCCACCGAATCATCCGGCAAAGGAATCTGGCTGCCATCCCAATAAATATCCGGTTTCTGTTTCGCCTGATACGCCGGGTTTTCAATGTCGAGTCCCAGGTAGCGGGAAATCCCGCCCTGGTTGATGATGAGTGGTTTGTAGGGCATCTCGCCGCAACCCACGTCCAGCAGAACGCCGCTGCAGTTCACAAGAAATTCCTGCAGGCCTTTGAGGATGTTTTTTCGAATCCAGTAGGTGTCCATGGTCTCGGCAGACATGGTAGGGGCAAGGAATTTGTTTGATTGCTCGTGCTTTTTTTCTGCCACTGTTGATAGCGACTCGATGAAGGACAGCAACGTTTCCCGGTAGTTTTCTGCATAATAATTCGTGTCATATTCGTTGAAAGCATTTATGGAATAATAGCGGTAGCTTGCCAAGACATTGCTCAGGGCGTTCGGAATCTGTTCAAAAGTATCGACACAAACTCCGCACCCGCTGTTTTCCAGTGCTTCAATGGTACTTCGATAGTTGTTCGCAATAACCGGAAGCCCGAAACGCAGATACGCGGAGATTTTTCCGGACGATTTCCCGGCCGTAGTGAAGTTCGGGGAAACATCCTTGTACCAGGCAATCCCCACATCCGCTGATTTCAACAAGAGATCGAGATCTTCGATGTTTTCCAGGAAATCATCGGAAATATAGACGTTGGAGATTCCGTAATGCTGTATGAAAGATTCGAGTTTCGGCTTGTAATCCCCATAGGCGCTGCCATGTAGTATCAGGACCCAGTCCTTCACATGATGAAACACCGCGGCCAGTTCCAGGAGGCAATGGTGATCCTGGATGCCTCCCAAGTGCAAGGCGATTTTTTGCTGCTGGGGGATCTGGTACTTCAGTCTCAGATGGTTCGATCTTTCTCTGCAGGAAGGCTGCATGTAGGTTATCGGCAAATGGAATGCCGTAATCGAGCCTGCCAGTTGATATTCATTTCTGAACAGGGCCTCACGTTCATCAGACTGAATAATAAGTCCCTTGATTTTGTTGATTTCCTTGTGCTCAAGTTCCATGACCCTTTCCGGGTAGTGGAGGTTGTAATAATTGTTGCGGAAGTACAACTCGAGACTGTAGTAAACCGGGCGTGAAGTCGGGAATATGGTTTTGCAGAGAAAAAAGCCATTTGCATCGCAGGCGAGGTAATGATCGTACAAGTTAGTGGTGTTTTCCGTGAGATCGAAAACCTCATGCTTTGTATGATCATACTCAATGAGATTGTTGATCTTACGCATCACATCTGCCTGCAGGTGGCTGACTTTATACGCATACACATCAACACGGTAACAGTCGGCCAATATCTCGAGCAGGCAAATAATCGGCGATGATTTGCCGATCGAATAATGACTCAAAAAAACTGCTGCTTTCTTTTTGTCTAGGGACATTGAGAACCATCCTTGCTGCATATGAAAACAGCATTCCAGCTTTTGAAATCAAGAGGCTCTGCGGTAAGCCATTCCTCTGATGAAATGATCGTAAATCCTGCTTGTGAGAGCAACTCCTGGAGTTCCGGTTTGAACAGGTACCGCATTCGGTGGATCTCAGAAATTTCATCATTTCCATTTGTCTGCTTGTCTTGTATGAATATCTGGTAGTGTACATCCACCACATTTTGATCTGCTTTCATTTCAGGTTGTGCAATCCTGGTAATTTTTATCCTGTCATCTTCAAGATTTTTTACCCGTACCGCGGGTCTGTCCGTTAAAACTCCCGGTCCGTACCAACAGTCGAAAATGAAGGTACCATTCGGTTGCAAATGAAAATGAGCTGTTCTGAAAGCATCAATCAGGTCCTGGTTTGAAATCTGATAGCTCATGACATGAAAAAGCGAGACGACAGCATCAAACTTTTTTTCACAGCGAAACGAACGAATATCGCCGAGATGATAGTCTGTGGCACTGTTATCTTTACAGGAACTTTGAGCACCAGCAAGCATCTCTTCTGACATATCCACACCGGTTACTCTGTAGCCCCGTTCCGCAAGAAAACGGTCATGACGTCCTGATCCGCACCCCAGGTTGAGCACTGTTTCTGCTCCCGGGCGAATGCGCTGGATCAGGCCATGAACATAGGCCGCCTCTGCTTGATAATTCTTGTCGCGGTAGAGCAGGTCGTAATAGCGGGCGTACTCGTTGAAAACACTCATGGGAGGCAATCCTTTATGGAATCGGCAACCTGGAGGATTTGTCGCTCTGTAATGGTCAGGCCACTGGGTATGTACAGCCCCTGACGTCCCAAAAACTCGGCCACCGGGTAGCATTCATCGCGAAAAAGCCCCATCTTCTGAAATACCGGCTGCAGATGCATGCCGAGGAAGAACGGCCGCGTTTCAATGCCTCTGTTTCGCAGCATTTCTGACAAGTCAGCAGCGTCTATTCCCGTTTTTTCATCAAGTACGATGCCGTAGACCCAGAATACGTTTTTGGC
Source organism: Geobacter sp. (assembly GCA_003857395.1). The sequence continues at coordinate 9,841 of RPRC01000109.1, read as the reverse complement.
CCACAGTTCTTCTTTCGGCAGGCTGATTCCCTCAACTCCAGCCAGCAATTCGTTATAGCTGGCGGCGATGTTGCGTTTACGATCAACGATGGTCTCTATCCGCTTGATCTGGCTGACACCCATGGCGGCTTGAGGATTGGTCAAGCGGAAGTTGTAGCCGAGTTCATCATGCAGGAAGCGCTGTTTCTTTTGAAAACAGAGATTTCGCAGGCTGCGGGCTCTCTCGGCCATTTCAGGGGACCGTACCAGCACCATCCCGCCTTCGCCCGTTGTTATCAGCTTGTTGGCGTAGAAGCTGAAAGTGCTGATGTCACCCAATCCACCGCATTTCCTCCCCTTGTATTCAGCGCCGTGGGCCTCCGCGGCATCTTCGACCACGGTCAGGTTGAACTTTCTTGCCACATCCAGAACCGTGTCCATCTCGGCAGGGTGCCCGTATATATGGACCACCAAGATTGCTTTCGTCCTGCTGGTGACCTTTGATTCCAGTTGTGTCACGTCCATCTGCCAGGTTGCAGGGTCGCTGTCGACCAGTACCGGAACGCCACCGGCTCGGACAACAGATTGGGCAGGGGAGATGATTGTGAAACTCGGCATGATTACTTCATCACCTGCTTGCAGATCGAGAAGTTCGATTGCCACATCCAGGGCTACCGAGCCGTTGCTTACGGCAATGCCATAGGGCATGCCGCAATACGCCGACCATTTTTCTTCGAACAGGTCAAGATACTTCCCCGCAGAAGAAATCCAGCCGGACTTCAGGGCCTCGTTAACCAGGAAAATATCCTGTTCGGTAATCTCCGGTTCGGCTACGGGAATCATCAAAACAGTTCCTTTTCGACAAGCCCTGTGTACGGCCCCTGTTTGATCTCAAGAAAGACGGTGTCTGCAAGACACCTGAAACGATGTCCGCCTGAAACCAGCTGAATCATATCTCCTTCTTCAAGAGTCCAGGTGCCGAGCTGACTTTTATCCATGGCGAACAGTTCAACATCAGCCTTGCCCTTTCTGATCAAAAGCGTCTCCGGTGTGCCGACAAGGTGCCTTTGCAACGGTAGATGTGAGTGCCGCACGACTTCACCACCGCTCGGGTAGACGACAAATCCGAGTTGTTGATAGTAGCTGTCGGGAGAGATAAAAGTGGTAGATTCCGGCATGTAGTCTTTCCGGATAATCGTTGCTATTCGCTGATCGTGCCAGGTGATGTGCTCCACCGAATTGTTCATAGGGAAACGTCCTCACAGTTGATGTATGACTCTTTCAGTATCCAGTTCAGAAGAGTTTGATCGCTCTTGCCCAATTGCTGATGAAAATTAAATCCATCGACGTAGCCTCGATCGACAACATCATGAATAGTATTTGTCGGCGATTTGTACTGCATTTCATCGCTGAATAATCGCGCTGTTCGTATGCTTGCATATGAATCGGAAATACCCTGGTTATGGGCACGTTGATAGATATATTCCTGGGTAAGCCTGTTTTGAGAAACCACATGATAGACCGAAGCTTTTGGGTTGTAGAAAGCCTTGAGTCCCAAATTTCGAATAGCTTGAGAAACGGCAGTTTCACCGTCACCGCGATATTTGATGAACTCTTGGGGAAAGGAATCGGGATGGAATCCACCAACCTGTTGCAAAACGTTTTTACGAATTGAAAAATTGCAGCCCCAAACGTACTCGTGGGGGATTTCATGTTCCGTGTCACCAAAATCAAGGATGCTGTACCAGCCCAGTGACCATCCTGAATCAGTTTTTTTGCCCAATGCTGCAACCCACTCCGGTGGTTGGTTTTCAAATTTGGGGAGTATTTTCCCGCCGACAAGAGCAACCATGGGATCTCTGAACGACGATGCAATGGCTTCCAACCATGTTGGCATGGCTTCAATGTCATCATCAGCATAGACTAGAATTTCGCCGATTGATTCCTTAAGGCCAGCATGCCTGCCATTGTGGAGGCCGGGGAGGGGGGCAGAGATATAGTTGAGATTGGGGATTCTTTGTTTGAAATGTTGGCAAACCTCAGCAGTGGCGTCGGTGGACCCATTGTCGACAATGATAACTTCAAAGCGGGTTGCCGGAAAGGTTTGTTTTGTTATTGATTCCAACGCATTATAAAGAAGTGCAGCACGGTTTCGTGTGGGGATAATAACTGACAACAAAAGCTGATTTTTTGAAGCTGAACATGGCTTCTCTAGATATAAATTAAAATCACAATATATTCTTTGACCGGGAAACCTGACCCTAAATTCATCTAAGTTGTCAATATAAAATACTTTTGCAGACAAGCCATCAAGATTCGAGAATATTCTTTTTGCTAATGCTTCAGGAGAATAATGGCGACTAAAAGTTTCTGTATATTCGTCTTCGCGACAGATACGTAATGCACCTTCGTCCAAAGGTACTCTTGAAAGGTCGGTGTTTTTGCTGGACAAAATAAAGTGTCGAGTATCCAAGTATAGTGGAGAAATAACTACCTTGCCACTTTCCTTGAGAATACGTTTTGATTCTCTGATAAATAATTTGTCGTTGTCGCCTTCAAATGTCTCAAATGCACACTGCAAGGACATGGCATTTACGGAATTCTCTGGCAAAGGAGTTTCGGCTGCATTAGCACCAATTATATTCCCATGTATTCCTTCCGGGTAGGACAAGTCCAAGCTATATGCATTTATGCCTCGCTGCAAAAGGCAGTCTGTCCAGTTGCTGCCGGCCGCAGCAATATCAATGTAAACTTGTCCTGGTTTTAGTTCGGTGAGTTTGTGGGCAATGTAATGTTCAAGGCATTTTTCAATAAAAACATCGTTAGAACTGCAATATCTATCATGTATTTCACGATATTCGCTGAGCCATGAGATGAAATTATCAACGTTCAAAATAATTTTAGTTACAGGGACATTGACTGCAAGTAATCGTGAAATCAGATCAAGAGGGTCACGTTGTTTGTTTAAACTTGACACTGTATGCTCAGAATTAAATTTAACTTCTGCTCCTTCAACAGGCGTCGAGTCGATGTGATGTTGCGTCAGGGTATTTAATTGTTCAACACTGAAGCTATGTATACCTTGATCCTTGAGTTGAGTTCTTGCCTCATTACGTGTCTTTAAAAAAATTGATAACTTCTTGATTTCAGGGTTAAGTTCCGCCCAGATCTTTTCAACTGGATTGTGTGAGTCTGTTCTAGAGTTGAAGCCTGAAACTTCATGCGTTGGATAACATAGGTCTGGGTTTTCTACCAGGCCGTGCTCAAGGGCGTATTGATAATAACTCGTCCCCTTTATAGGCATTAGCTTCGATACGATGGCATTTGAGATATTCTTGTATCTTAAAGGATAACGAATACTTTCGAGAGCCTCTGAGTATGATTCTCCAGGTGCTCCGATTATCAGGTAAATTAGTATATTGAACCCTAATGCGTCTGCTGCCGAAATAGTGTTATCTATTTGAGTGAAAGTTTCATTTTTTTGAAAAAAATCCAAAGTACTATTATGTACACTCTCTACCCCAAATATAAGAGTAGAAAAGTTTGCGATTTTCAACTGTTGCAATATTTCAGGAGTTAAGTGGTCAGCTCTCGCCCCATCTGCAGTAAAAACAACGTCATTGTAATTACGAGAGGCAATGTGGTTGCAGAAGTCAACGACTCTTTGCTTATCTAGTGCAAACAGTGAATCGGAAAAATAAAAATTCCTATAACCTTTAGTATGCCAATACTCAAATTCCTCTATCATTCTGGTTGCGCTAAAGGCGCGCCATTTATTTCCTAAAAACTTCGGAGCTCCACAAAATGTGCAGGTATAAACACAGCCTCTTGATGATGCAATATTCATCGTTGACCCGTATTTATCGAGGTCAAATTTGTGATATTTGGGAAAGGAAATAGTCTCGATTTCTAAAAGTTTGCGTGTTGGACCATTGTTGCCCGGATTGCGAGCAAGAACTCCTGGAATACTTTGTAACGGTACTCCTTGCACCATTTTTACGAGTGACTCTTCGCCTTCGCCCTGAATAACTACATCAATTGCAGCGCATTCTTGAAAGATATCACTTCCAGCCGCGATTGCGTGGGGCCCCCCCAAGACAATCGATATGTCAGGAAAGAGCGATTTTATCTGATGCAGCAATTGATAATTCTTGTCCACATCATATGTCATAGTGCCGATGCCGACATATCTCGATTTGTTTTCTTTAATAACACCAGCTATTTGGGAGTGAGTTTGTATGTTTACATCACAAATATCATAATCAATGCCGGCATCTTCCAATGCTTGAGCGATATAGCCCAATCCTACGGGTAGAGCTGGGCTATTAACTCTATAGCCATTAATCAGAAGAATGTTTTTACTGTATTGATTGTTGCTTACAATTTCGGGAGATAGCAAACTTTTTTCATTCTTGTAGATATTTTCCAGTTCAAGCATCCACTTTGTGAAGCCTGCACGCCAGGATTTTCTGTTTTTTAAACCCAGATTCTTACCTATTATGAGATAAGCTTCTAACAGGCGTTCACGATTATAAGTCAGAGAGTTCCCCCCATGCATTCCACAGGCATGTCTACGATATACCGCCATAAAGTCATTTATAAACCCAAAAGTATTTTTCTGTGTAAAGCATAGGTTTATTAAATGAAAAGCATAATCACCAATTGGACAATTGAAATACCATTCTGGTAACTCTTTAAATGATCTGTTTCGAAAGACAACGGATGCAGTTGGGATAAAGTTTGAATACTCAAGCAACTCATCTAATGTATAATATTCCTTTATTCCTGGAGCACCATAGTATGTTTTATGAACTTTTTTGCTCTCTTGCTCAAGCCAGTAAATAGGGTGAAAACAAAAAGGGTATTCTGGGTTAGCATCTAATAGATCGACTTGTTTTTGAAGCTTAAATGGATCGGTCCAGAAATCATCACCTTCACAGAGAGCTATATACTTTCCTTTCGCTTTTTCGAAAGTTATCGGAAATACTGCTTTTCCTTTTGATTTAATGTTTTCATGTTGGAAAATGCGTTTAATTTTATCTTTATTATTTTCATAGTAGAGATTGATTATTTTTTGTGTATTGTCCGTAGAGCAATCATCGTGAATTATTATCTCATAATCAAAATCAGTCTTTTGCTTAAGGAACCCTTCAATGGCTTCGCTTATATAATCAGCATGATTATAGGTAATGCAACATATGCTGACTTTAGGTGTTAACGATGACATTGAATACCTCTGTTAGTTCTGAAGAATGAATTCAGCATGGATATCTGAATCCAGTCGTGGAATAAACAATCCTGTTTCATAAGAAGCGTCTTTGATAAGAGCATATCCATCTGAAAAGAAAACCCTGTTTTCGTTCAGCCACCTTATTATTTGCGCAAGCATCGGAACTTGAAGATTAAGCAATTGCATCATTGATCCGGAATTAGAATTATGAAAAATGCTTTGCATAATTATTGGACCGGAATCTACTTCGCGGACAATGAAATGTGCAGTATTTCCCAACAAGAAGCTTTTATCTTTCACAGCTTGATCTATTGAATTCTGCCCTTTGAATGCTGGCAACACCGACGGATGGAAGTTGATTAATCTGTTTTTGAAGGAACTGAGTATTTCACCTTCTAGTATTCTTCCTCCAAAAACAAAGCAATAATCTACGGAATATTCTTGTAATAGATGATGAAGGAAATCTGATAAATTAATATTCTGAGTAGATCTGTTAAATTCCGAAAGGTCAAAATAGTGAATATGAATTGAGTGACCTTCAAGCATGTTTTTAAGACTAGTGTCTTTCGGATTGTCACTTAGGACTAAAGAAATTTGACTTGAACAATTCAGAAAATATCCGGATTCAAGAAATTGTTTCAACCGTCCAGCATTGCCGGACACATAAAAGGCATACCTTTTCATGACATTACTTCCTTACCTCAGACTATAATTCATAAGATGGATATTGATTGTTTCCTTAGAATTAAACATTAGGACATCGATTATGGATAAAATGGGAATGAAGTGAGCACACATCTGCTGGTAATTGATTTCGCCCGGATACAAGAAATGCAGCTGAAGTCCTTTTTTATAAAAATCCACCCTATTGTATAGGTTAATTCCACCTGGGGGATTCACGTACTCGTCGGCTTTCAAATATTTGCAAATTGCCAACACCTTGTCTTTTCCTTTCAAGGTGTGATCGATAGGTATCTTGGATGCTATTCGAATTGGCGTTTCAATATTAAGTAAAGTCTTGGTTTTTTCGAGCGAATGAAGTAGAAAATTGAATAAGTTACTTTCATTGAAAAGAAGGCTTTCTTCAAGAAGTGGAAATACTTTCCTGAAATATGGTGCCTTGCGATACGAAGCCTCAATCCTTCTTAGTAGTTTTAAGTTGTCCAGTATAAAACTATCCGACAGGGAGCGATCAATGACACTTGCGTAATCTGAACCTTTCTTCAAGGATAATGATATGTAGGCGTCATGTCCGTCGACAAGTATTCGATTGCGATGGATCCAGCCTTTTTTTGTAAACTGGACGTTATCGTATACGATAAATAAATCTGCAGCCTTAAGTAGTTGAAAATACCCTATATAGGGGAAGAAATATGGTTGCATTATTGCTAGTCGCATAGTTTCCAGTATTTATGACTTTATGGCACCAAGTCTTTTATTAAGTCAAAATTCTTGCGTGCCAGATCTTGTACCTTGGGAATACGAGCGGAAAGATGTTTCTGCCAATCTGTTCTGGAATTCCAGCAAGAATTTATCTTAGCTATCAAGTCACTTGAATTGCTCGGATCGCCAAGCAGTTCTGTTACACCCGTAACATCTGCGAAACCTTTTAATTTATGAGCTTTTGGTTCGTGGCCGTAATCGATGATGACGGTCGGAACATTTTGGCTTAATGCGGCAACCGCAGCATGAATCCGTCCACTAACTACCATGTCGAAATTACCAATTATTGCTTTGGTATCCCAGGGTGAGTATATTCCGTCTAATGAGAACACATTCTGCGCCCTTCCGCGATCTTTTAAGGTGCGTAGTAACTGTTTTATAATTGGATAATCTCTTCCGTGAAAGAGTTCGAGCGGTATGGGGGGCACCTTGAAGCCATTTGAGTGTGATAGTAAGCACACATTGCAATCCAAGTTAAGGACAATATGTTCTATGGCATCAACAAAAACGTCGTATTCATCTTCATCCCGAGGACATTTGTCAAATGGTCCTTCCTGGAAATTCCATCCGCACAGGATAAAGCCTACAACCGGTTTGCTCTCAGAGCGTAAGCCTTCATTTTTCAGAAGACTGTTAACATTGAGCCCTTTACTTCCCTCGAAAAGAAAGGCTGGACAGGCGAGATCAGTTGCATGATGGACTTGGAAACCCGCGTCTACGAGCACCTTCCTGCTTTCCTCCTCCCTATTTGTAACTAAATCAAAGGAATCAAATACTTTCTGCCCAATCTCCTGGGATACTGGATTGTTAAATGGTCCGGGAGATCCTGCAACCATAACGACAGTTTTTCTCAGAAGATGAGCAATGTAATCTTTATAGGCACCTACTATGAAACGATTCGGTCCAAGAAAGTTTGCATTGTCGCCCCACATGTCTCCACTAAAGTCGATTACGATATCTGATGCTAATACTTCTTTTATGTAGGGGGTAGTATGTTTAAGGTTGCCTGTGTTGTAAAAGGTGTTGGCAATTTCAATTTCTTGCAATGCATCATTGAGATCATTTTTTTTCCAAGCGTAGTAGAGTTCAATCGGAAGGCGAGTTATTTTTTCACGTTTGCAGAAATCGTCGGTCATCTGGAAGGTTGTGCGAATGTCTGCATTGGGAAAGACTCGGTGCAGTTGGCGGACTAGAGGCTCGATAATATAGTAGTTGCCAATATTGCCGTGTTCCATTCTTCCCAGTTGCAAAGTACATTGTCCTATGAGCAATATTCTGTAATTACGCATTTTTTTCCTGTCCATCGCTAGTATGCAGCGATCTGCCTATTACAGTTGATATCCTCTCAATTATCTCCTCAGATATGGAGGTTCCATTTGGTAAAACAATTACTCTATCTGCAACAATCTTGGTATTTGTCAGCAGCAGTCCTGCATGAGGATATAAATCACGATACGGCTTCATGTTGTGACAGCCCGGCCAGAAGTATTTGCGAGCCAAGATATTGTTGGTGTGTAGTGCTTGAATAATTTCATCCCGAGTGGCAGGGCAATCTTCCGAGACTTCCATTACAATGTATTGAAAGTTGTTTTTCTCGTTTTCCTCGTAGGTATATAATGAAATTCCAAGGAGGCCTGATAAATGTTTTTGATAATTTTTGTAGTTTCTGCGGTTTATTTCTACGACATTGTCTATTGAGGCAAAATTCACCAGGCCCATTGCTGCTGCTGGTTCAATCATCTTGCCATTAGTTCCTGGATGGATCACATCATCGTATCCAGCAAAGCCAAAGTTTCGCATCAACCGTATTGCGGATGCCAGTGATGAGTCATTGGTTGTAACGGCACCCCCTTCAAATGTGTTAAAAAACTTCGTGGCATGAAAGCTAAAAACTTCGCATGTGCCGAAGTTTCCGATCATTTTTCCCTTATAAGAACAACCAAATGCATGGGCTGCGTCAAACATAAGTTTGAGGCCATATTCTTCAGCAATAGCATGCAATTCTTCAGCTTGTGCTCCTCTGCCCCATAAATGCACTCCGATAATACCTGTAGTGCGGGGGGTAATCATTCGACGGACGGCATTGGGGTCTAGAGTGTGTGTGACAGGGTTAATGTCGGCAAAAACCGGAGTAATTGCTTGCCAGTGAAGTGCGTGTGCGGTTGCGATAAAAGTGTAAGAAGGGATAATGACTTCCCCCTCAAGTTTTAGAGCGCGTATTGCGATTTCTAGAGCCACAGTACCGTTGCACATAGCCACACAGTGCTCTACTCCTAAATAATCAGCAATTCTACGTTCTAATTCTTGTACAAGGGGCCCATTGTTGCTCAGAATACGTCGGTCAAATACTTCTCCCATGTATTTCAGAAAATCATCGCGGTTACCAATGTTCGGATGACCAACATGTAGTGGTTTCTCAAATGCTGGCACGTCTCCATCAGTTGAGAGTTTTTGTGGGGACCGGTTTTGCTTCATAAATAGTCCTTTGGTGATCTTTGCAGAATTATTAAATGCATCAACGTAAGGATAATTTAGATGAACAGAAGGATTCGGCTTATTAAGGACTAGTTGTTGAGTACCACGATGTCCTGGCACATTATTGCGTCCACGATGTGGTGGCATTCAACAACTAGTTAACTCGGATATGTCCTATCATTTCTGCTGAGGATATGAACAGCAATACATGTGCCAAGAAGGATTTGGTGACATTTCGATGATTTGGTAGGTGGGCTCAAAACGCCTCTTTAGCAAACCCATTGTACTCATCAGCAGTCGGATCCATTTGTTTCCCATAGGCATCCGTTCCATTGAATTTAAACACCAGGTGCGAGGGGTCGATTACGCCGTCGCCATCTGCGTTCTGGGAGAGGGAGAAGGTCACGGTGGCGCGGAGGTTGACAGCGTCGTACATGACGCTCTTGGGGATGGGATTGAAGTTGATTTCGTTTTCCGGGTGAGGGGTATATCCGTTGTTGTAATAACCTCCCGTACCACCGGAAGCCTTGCTGATTGACCAGTTGGTGACGTTCATAATTGAAGCGGCGTCCATCTCCGAATCGAATTGCAGAGTCATGGTCAGGTCCTTGGAAGAGTTGGGTTCAAGGAAGGCCGGGTCGAGAAGTACGAGCGAACTTCCAGGTCCCAGAAGCGAATTGAAGCTGCTTTTGTCCACGTTGCTGGCAAGTATTT
>RPRC01000108.1 GCA_003857395.1 Geobacter sp. | reverse complement strand
GTAACTGGACGACAGTTTTGGTCAAGTTGGCGAATTCCTGGAGAGAAAGTGTCTCCCCACGACGCCCCTTGTCAATTCCGGATTGATCAAATACCTGCTCAAGGACCTCTGATTCTGACAACATATCAACGGATTTCAGACAGTTCCATAAAGTCTTGCGTCGCTGGGAAAAAGACGCCTTCACTATAATTCGAAATAACTTTTCGTCGCCAACCTCAACTCGATTTGACGGCAGAACTCGAAAACGGAGCACAATCGAATCCACTTTTGGAATTGGGCGGAACGAAGAAGGCCTTACCAGAAACACCTTCTCAATGTCAAAAACAAGCCGGCACAAGACAGTTAGAACGCCATACTCCTTCGTGGAAGGTGGTGCAAGGAGCCTTTCCCCGACTTCCTTTTGGAGCATGAGGATCAATTCGGAAAATAGCGGGCGGTTTTCGATGAAAGTAAAGAGTACCTGAGAGGAAATATTGTAGGGAAGATTCGCCACTACTTTCCATCGTCCCTGCCGGACAGGGGTAAGCAGGCCCGGCAGATCGACACGAAGGATATCTCCATGTACGACCTCAACAGTCTCCATGGAACCGACTCCTTCTCTCAAGAGCGGAACAAGGTCGCGATCCCATTCGACCGCCACAACCTGGGCAGCTTTCTCGGAAAGAAGAGTTGTCAGGGCTCCTCGTCCAGGCCCCACTTCGAGAACATTTTCACCCGCACCGATATTCGCAGCTTTGATAATATTGGCGATGACATTCCCATCAACAAGGAAATTCTGGCCAAGGGCTTTTTTTGCACGGGAGTTTCCCATAAAATCAGACCTGTACTCTCTCGGATAGTGAATCAAGTGACCAGACAGTCTTCGCATCAAGCTGCAGACCGCTACGAATACCATTTCGCAGATAATAATCAGCCGGGACGGCCAACATCGCAGCATTATCAGTACACAAAAGAGGAGACGGAATAAACAGCGTAACCCCGGTCTCCTCGGCAAGTGTCGCCATTGCCGCCCTAAGGCCGCTGTTGCAGGCTACCCCTCCTGCAACAACAAGACGATCAATTCCGGTCTCCAGCAAGGCTGCTCTGGTTTTCCCCACAAGAACATCACACACGGCAGCCTGGAATGAAGCGCAGAGATCATCCAGTGCCCTTCCCCCCATTGATTCAGGATTCTTGCGCACGAACTGCATGACAGACGTCTTGAGACCACTGAAACTGAAATTAAAACTTCCATCATGGAGGAGGGGACGTGGGAAACGAATACTGCCGGGGTCTCCAGCTGAGGCCAATTTATCGATAAGGGCTCCCCCGGGGTACGGCAGACCAAGGATCTTCGCGACCTTGTCAAATGCTTCGCCTGCGGCATCGTCACGAGTTTGACCAAGCGTTCGGTACCTGGCGAACCCGTCGACCCGATACAGGTGCGTATGCCCTCCCGAGACCACCAGGGCTACGAAGGGAAAAGGCACGGGGTTTTCCAGAAAGACGGCAAACAGGTGCCCCTCGATATGATGAATGCCAATGAGCGGAATATCCCGCGCATACGCCAGCGCCTTTGCCACCGAGATCCCCACCAGGAGTGCACCGGCAAGCCCGGGACCTTGCGTCACCGCTACACCCTCAATCGAATCAAGAGTAAGGGAAGCTCTCGACAGCGCCTCCTCAATAACAGGGGACACCACTTCCAGATGCTTGCGGGAAGCAATCTCGGGGACAACACCGCCATAGAGAGAATGGATTGCTTCCTGAGAAGCTATAACGTTTGATAGTACCTCCACGCCGTCTTGGACGACAGCCGCTGAGGTCTCATCACAGGATGATTCAATGGTAAGAAGTCGCATATGAAAACAATGGGGGACATATTCTCCATGCCCCCCAACCTCTCCTTGTAATAAAACTAATTTGAAACCACTAATTTAACAACCGGAGTTTCTGGACAGATACTATTTACGTACCAGCCACACCAGGCGCTACAGAAGGTTGGCAGCAAGCTCTGCAAGAGCGGAACGCTCTCCCTTCATCATTGTGATATGAGCAGAAATCTCTTGGCCTTTAAACCTCTCTACGAGATATGTTAAACCATTGCTTGAAGAATCAACATAGGGATTATCGATCTGGTACGGGTCGCCGGTAAGCACCACCTTGGTCCCCTCCCCTGCCCTAGTCACAATAGTTTTTATCTCATGAGGGGTAAGATTTTGCGCTTCATCCACGATCAGATACTGATTTGGAATGGATCGGCCCCGGATGTAGGTCAAAGGCTCGATTTCCATGATCCCCATTGCCATCAACTCCCGATATCCTTTACTGTGACGCTTCTCAGCTTCGTGCCCACTCAGAAGTAATTCGACATTATCGAAAATAGGCTGCATCCACGGTGCTAATTTTTCCTCTATGTCTCCGGGCAAAAAACCAAGATCTTTGCCCATCGGAAAAACTGGACGGGAAACAAGCAAACGATTATAGACATTCTCTTCAGCAGCTTTGTGGAGGCCGGCCGCAATTGCCAGAAGTGTCTTACCGGTACCAGCTTTACCAACGAGAGTGACTATCTTGATGGAATCATCCAGCAAGGCATCCAGAGCGCACGTCTGTTCGCGATTGCGGGGGTGAATGCTCCAGACCCCCTCTTTTCCCGTTTTAATGACCGGGAGCAGTTTTTTCTGGGTAGATACGTATTTGGCAAGTGCACTATGAGAGGGATTCCCCGCATCACGCATGAGGACATATTGATTCGGCAACAGGTTTTCCGCGGACTCTACCCAGCCTTGTCCGTAAAAACGGTCCACCGTCTCCGACGAAACGTCAACTTCGCTGAAACCGCTATAGAGCTCCGATATATCAACCTTGTCCGACTCATAATCCTGCGCATCAATCCCGATCGCATCGGCCTTGATGCGAAGATTGGTATCTTTCGTGACCAGGATCACCGGTATCTGATCAGCCGAGCTTTTCGCCTCCGCGGCAACGGCCAGAATCCGGTTATCACTCTTCTGATCACTGAGTTCGGAGGGGATGTGTCGAAGCATCTCGTTGTTAAGCAACGCAACCCGCAAGCTTCCGCCACTATCAAGGGTAATTCCGGCTGAAAGGGAGCCTTTCTGTCGCAGCTCATCGAGGATTCTTGAAACCTGTCGGGCATTACGACCGGTTTCGTTCATATCCTTTTTGAAACGATCTATCTCCTCGATAACGGTTATCGGAATCAGGATGGTATTTTCCTCGAACCTGAACAGCGCAAGGGGGTCGTGGAGAAGAACATTAGTATCAAGAACGAAAGTTTTCATGAGATCCTTTCCTGTAATAAGAAACCTGGACTTCTTTTCAAGCAGTGTCAGAGAAGGTCAGCGGGTGGCGTAATCAGTTCAGGAAAAGTGAGGACAGAACCGCGGCTCTGGTCAACAGACGTGTCAAAGATTCTTCTTCGCTGGCCACTTCCCGATGAACCTCCCCACCAGTTACCAATTGCGCGAAACTCATCGGAACCGGCGTTATAGAAGTCATAAAGTCCATTAAGGGAAATGGTATTGCCCCAGGCAGCAGAACCTCCGTTATCAGCCATGATGCCGATACCAGTATTCATAAAAATTCGATTACCGAATATTTTCATCCGGGAATTGGTAAGCTGAAGACCGTACTCACGATTCTCGACAATTTTACTGGCGGCTATTGTCCCCTCGGAGCCAGCAAGGGCAAGGCCGGTACCGTTTTTTGAAAATGTTGCACCGTAAATTTTTATTTTCGAGTCAACAGCTTCCAGAGCCCGGCCAGTATTTCCCGAAAAGAAGGAACCTTTCACACTCAAGGATCCTCCGGAAAGAAACAACCCTTTGTTGTTATTAGAACAGGCAACATCCCGCAGATAAGACTCGCTGTCACCCAGGGCATACCCCTGATAGGAACTGCTGACACCACCGCCCAGCGCCTGAAATAAAGACCCCTGCAGGCGAATCCCGGTCCTGCAGGAAACGATAAAGGTGTTTTTCATGGAAATCGTGGAAAAGATGGAATCCAGGCCAACGGTTGCGCCCTCTATTCGACAAAACTCGAACAGATTATTTTTCTCGCTGCCGAGAGCGATAATTCCCCGCCACGCATCCTGGCTTATGTCCGTGGTAGCCGCCCTGAAAACGATCACCTTGTCGGCTGTCCCCCTGGCGGCAATTCTTCCTTGAACGACGAGAGCCCCCTCCTGCTGACCTTTCGAGTCAGGGACAAAGGAAAGTATCGTGCCCGGACTGACATTCAGGGTTGCCTGCGGAGCAATGGTCAGAACACCTCTAATCAACACCTTGCCGCTCAAGGTAACATCCTCTGTAAGGACTTTGTTATGATAGGTGACACCAAAGTCGTTACCGGGAGCATAGGAAACCGGCTTTTTTTCGGCAGGCGAAGGCAGCGATATCACTAGAGCGGGAGATTTATGACTCGTAGCAGGCGACTGTGGAGCAGCCTCAACATTTTTTCCAAAAGAAAAAAGACTTTGTCCACAACCGACACAGAGAAGAAACCCACAACAAAGGGAAATCCTTATGAATGAACAGCAGGATATCATGACGTAATCACATTCTGAAGGGTGAAAAGCACCGGGCCAACCTTCCGTTTAGGCCTGTAAATTCGTACCATACTCGAGGAAATTTGTAAATTGATATTCCTTGCTGACATTAAGCTGAATTTTCGCCAGCCACGTCATTAGCCGTCAGTTCTCGCGTCATTTCAAGTGGTTATACTTTTTCCGTTAAATTGCTTGACACCCCATATATCTTGTGGTTTATTGCATATCGTCACACAAAATATGGTGTATTTTTAACTGAATACGTTCGGATGAAATAAGGAGGATTGAGTCGTCATGGTGAAAACAAAAAGTTCCGTTCAGCAGCCGCATTTATCAAAGAACGCGATCACCGTCCTGGAGAAACGCTACCTGAAACGTGATCATAATGGCAAGGTGCTCGAAAAGCCCGAAACTATGTTTCATCGGGTAGCCAGCGCCATCGCTTCCGCTGAACTGAACTTTGCCCCAGATGCAGACGTAGCTGCTCTCACAGGGAAGTTTTACGACATGATGGTCAAGTTCGAGTTCCTCCCGAACTCACCTACACTCATGAATGCGGGGCGAGAACTGGGCCAACTCTCTGCATGCTTTGTTTTACCCGTTGATGATTCAATTGAAGACATATTCGATGCGGTCAAAAATACCGCCCTCATCCACAAATCCGGCGGTGGAACCGGTTTTTCCTTTTCTCGCCTTCGTCCTGCAAACGACGTGGTAATGTCCACAACCGGTATTTCCAGCGGCCCAATCTCCTTTATGAGGGTTTTCGACATCGCCACCGAAACCATCAAGCAGGGTGGAACCCGTCGGGGTGCAAATATGGGCATACTCCGGGTCGACCATCCTGACATCATGGACTTCATCATGTGCAAATCCGACCAATCCCAACTCAATAATTTCAATATCTCGGTCGGCTTGACCGAAGCCTTCATGAAAGCAGTTGAACATGACGAAGAATATAACCTTTTCAACCCGAGAAGCGGCGAAGTAGTCGGTTCATTGAATGCCGCAAAAGTTTTCCACCGCATCGTCAAGCAAGCCTGGAGCAACGGCGAACCGGGAATCATCTTTCTGGACCGATTGAACAGGGACAACCCGACTCCCCACATTGGAGAGATAGAATCAACAAATCCATGCGGGGAGCAGCCACTTCTGCCCTTCGAGTCCTGCAACCTTGGCTCCATCAATCTCGGGAAGTTGGTCAAGAACGGGGAGATCAACTGGGAAAAGCTTAGCGAGATCATCCACCTTGCAGTCCGCTTCCTCGACAACGTAATTGAAGCTAACAACTACCCGTTGCCGCAGATCAAGGAAATGACGCGTGGAAACCGAAAAATCGGTCTTGGTGTCATGGGCTGGGCAGACATGCTCATCATGCTGGGAATTCCCTACAGCTCACAGGAAGCCATCGCTCTTGGCGAAAAAGTCATGAAATACATCAACGACGAAGGTCATGCGGCTTCTCGCGCCTTGGCCGTTGAGCGGGGCCCCTTTCCGAACTTTGCCGGCTCGATGTACGACAAGCCCGGGGCGTCCCCTCTTAGAAATGCCACCGTGACGACCATCGCCCCGACCGGCACAATATCCATCATCGCCAACTCATCATCAGGTGTCGAGCCACTTTTCGCCGTTTCCTATGTGCGACAGGTGCTGGACAACAATATTCTGGTAGAGGTCAACCCCCACTTTGAAAGAGTTGCCAAAGAACGCGGCTTCTATTCGCAAGAGTTAATGCAGCGCATTGCCGAACATGGCACCATTCACGATATGGATGAGATACCCGAGGACGTACGCAGGATTTTCGTCACTGCCCATGATATCACCCCGGAAATCCATATCGATATGCAGGCGGCTTTCCAGAGACATACCGACAATGCCGTAAGCAAGACGGTAAACTTTACGAACGGCGCAACCTATGAAGACGTTGAAAAGGTCTTCATGCTTGCATACAAGCTAGACTGTAAGGGTGTCACCATCTATCGCGACGGATCCAGGGACATGCAGGTTCTCTCCACCGTAAAGAAGGAAGCTGAACCGGTAACCGCAGATGACAAAAAAGTGATAAAGCTGATCAAACGGGAACGACCGAAAGCTTTGAAAGGCACGACCTATCAGATGCAGACCGGCTGCGGCCCCCTGTATGTCACCGTCAATGAAGACAACTCCGGATTATTCGAGCTGTTCACCACTATGGGCAAAGCCGGCGGATGTGCCGCTTCCCAGTGCGAAGCAATCGGACGCATGGTTTCGCTCGCCTGGCGGAGCGGTGTCCAGGCACGCCAGGTAATCAAACAGCTATTGGGCATTTCGTGCCATGCACAATCGGGTTTCGGCGATAACAAGGTCCTCTCCTGTGCCGACGCAGTTGCCAAAGCTATCCAGGCTCATACGAAACTGAGTGACTCCGAAGTCGACTTTGAAGAGAAACCCTTTGATCGGGGTGCCTGCCCTGAATGTGGCGGAGTCGTTGAACATGAAGGCGGCTGTTCTGTCTGTCGCGTATGCGGTTACAGTGAGTGCGCGTAAACTAAAGGAATACCAGGATACAAAAAAGCCCGCACAGAACGGGCTTTTTTGTATCCTGACACGCACAATGTCTTTTCCAAAGAGAACATCTCCGTTCCACAGAATAGAATTACTTGTCGCCCTTGAGCTGCAGAGCCTGATCGTACACCCTTCCCTTCGGAACTCCGGTTTCCTGTACGACCTTGCGGACCGCATCCTTTACCGTAAGCCCTTCGGAAAAAAGGTACAGCTGGAGCAGTTCCGTCACGGAATCGTCAGAGACTGTAAGGATTTCCGCTGAAGGAGCAACAAGCAGGACAATCTCGCCTTTCAGTTGTCTTCCTTGCAGGGCATCAAGAATCGCCGGAACCCTTCCCCTCAGCAGCTCTTCATAAACCTTGGTTATTTCGCGTGCGACAACCACATCCCGATCACCGAAGATAGCGCCGATATCCGTAAGCGTCGCCATGAGCCGGGTTGGAGATTCATAGAAGATAAGAAGACGCTTTTCGTCCTTGAGCAAGGCAAGTTTCTCACGCCGCTTACCCCCCTTGTTCGGCAGAAATCCCTCGAAAGCAAATGAATCGGTCGGAAGTCCGGAAACAGAAAGCGCAGCAACCGCAGCACAGGCACCGGGGATCGGGACAACCGTAACGCCTGCCGCAACAGCATCACGTACCAGTTGGTAGCCAGGGTCGGAAATACAGGGAGTGCCGGCATCCGAAACCAATGCGACGGAATTTCCGTCTTTCAGCTTTTCAAGGATAAGCACCCCTTTGAGAGTCTTGTTATGATCAAAATAGGAGGTAAGGGGCTTGGAAATGCCAAAATGGGTTAGCAGTTTCCGGGTATGTCGCGTATCTTCGGCAGCAATGATATCAACCTCACGGAGAATTCTCACGGCACGCAAGGTCATGTCCTCAAGATTGCCAATGGGTGTAGCTACTATGTACAGAGTGCCAGATTTCATAATATTTAGAAGGGACTTGCTCAGTAGGCCAGCTCAAAAGCGTCTTTTATGTGCGTAACAACGGGTTCACCGTTACAAAGAACTAAGGTTATGACATCAAAACGTGCATTTTCTTCCATCCAGCGGTTCTGCAACAGGTAGGTAAGTGCTGTTTTGGATATCTGCCTTTGCTTAAACGGCGTTATGGAAAGTTGAGGAGGGCCATACGAGTTGCCGCTCCGTGTCTTGACTTCAACAAAAACAAGAACAGAACCATCTCGGGCAATAATATCAATTTCACCGCATCGACAGCGATAATTGGTCTGGAGGATCTTATACTTCAAGGCTTTAAGGTACGAGACGGCAAACGCCTCTCCCTGTTTGCCAAGGGATATATCTTTCGTGAAAGCACTGGCTATCATACCTGCCCTCTGAGATGTTCCCGAACACCGCGAAAAGTCATTCGATGGACCGGACAGGGACCAAAGGAGGCTATCGAACCCAGATGCGCAGGCGAGCCATAGCCCTTATGCACAGGAAACCCGTACTCGGGATATTTCACCCCGAGATCCACCATGAGCCTGTCACGTGTCACCTTGGCGATAATCGAAGCAGAAGCAATGGAAACGCTTGCCGAATCACCTTTTTTTATTGTGAGAGCTGGAATGCTGATAGAAGGGGAAGAGATACCATCAATAAGAAGGAAGTCCGGCACAACCGAAAGTGCCTGGACTGCTTTTGTCATTGCATGAAGAGTTGCCTGGAGAATATTGATCTGATCAACCAGCACGGAATCTCCGTAGCCGATACCCACAGCAATGGCCTCGCTCATGATTTTGTCAAATAGAAACTCTCTTTGCCGAGCTGTCAGTTTTTTTGAATCGTCAATTCCAGCATAATCTCCGTCCGGGGCAAGGATTACTGCAGCTGCCACAACTGGTCCCGCCAGAGCCCCCCTGCCCGCTTCGTCGACGCCTGCAATGGCAGTAAAGCCTCGACTCATGGCACGTTTTTCGTACGCAAAAAGGTCTCGGGGAGCGTCTTCAAACAGAGTTCCAGACATTTGACCCCCGTTACGGGAAGCCCGTATACCACAGGCGCCCCTTTCGCACCACAAAAGACAAGGCCCCGGGTGACCGGGGCCTGAGATGTAAGTTACTGTGCAACGTACTTTTTCTCGCGAATCCTTGCTGCTTTACCGCGAAGCTTCCGCAGATAGTAGAGCTTGGCACGGCGAACCTGCCCACGAGTCACAACCTGAATTGCATCAAGGATTGGCGAATGGAGAGGAAAACAACGCTCCACACCGATATTGTTAGAAATCTTCCTAACGGTAAAGGTTTCACGAAGACCACCGTTCTGCCGCTTGATAACAACACCCTGGAAAGCCTGGATTCTTGTTTTGTCGCCTTCCACGATTTTAACCTGAACCCGTACCGTATCACCCGGTTTGAATGCAGGGATATCTTTCCTCATCTGCTCTAATTCAATAAAGTCAATTGTATTCATTTCTTTTCCTCCCCTATGTTTTACAAGGTTTCTTTCTCTGTTATTAATCGCTACGTTGTATCGAACAGCTAGACCCGCTCACCTAGAAGCCTATCGATAATGATCGAGGCTGCAGATCGTACGGACAAATGGTTATAGTCTCCCGGACCGGTAATCGGGGCCAGAACGTAATCGGAACTGGCGATGACTGTTTCAGTCAAGCCCCAACCGGTACCAAGAAGGAGCAGGTAGTTCGTTCCGTCCGTTTTCAACATCCGGGACAATTCTTTATAGGTTACAGCATTCGGAGTTCCCTTTGCCCCGGTAGCAACCGTGCGAACAGACGCTCCAAACTCACTTTTCATATCTCTCACCGCATCGTCAAGCGATTCGGTAACTGTCATCAAATCAAGGGCAGCTTTTCGTTTCGGATTATAGCCGGCCCCCCACCCCTGCTGCCAATGACGGGAAATACGGAGTGCAAGTTCCCGCTGCTCGGGAAGTGGAGTCACGACATAATAACGGACTAGACCATAGGTCTTCGCAAGTCGCGCGATGTCATGCAGATCAAAATTGGTGACGGCAGTAGCGACAATCCGGCTATTTTTGTCATATACAGGGTAATGAAGAAGGGCAATAGCCAGCTTGGCGCCAGGGCCACTTTCAGTCTTGAGTTCCTCCACCGTTGCGCAGTATCCTTATAAATTGTTTATCTTTCTCAGTCAATTCTGCAGTGTCAAGCAATTCAGGCCTCACGAAAAAGGTTTTGCGAAGAGATTCCCGGCGTCGCCAACGTTTAATCTCAAGATGATTTCCGGAGAGAAGAACCGAAGGAACGGTAAATCCTCGAAACTCCGGTGGCCGTGTGTACTGCGGATACTCAAGAAGACCATTACCAAAGGAATCGTCCAGAGCAGATTCACAGCTCCCCAGTACTCCGGGAAGAAGTCGGGAGACAGCATCTACAAGGACGATTGCTGCCGGTTCTCCGCCCGTCAGGACGAAATCACCAATGGAAATTTCCATATCGACGAACAACTCGCGAATCCGCTCGTCAACGCCCTCATAACGCCCGCAGATAATAATCAATCCGTCCTCTAAAGCCAGTTCCTTAACAAGAGACTGACTGAGCGGACGTCCGCCAGGTGTTGTAAGAATAACTTTCGACAAGGGCCTGGTGGCCTTGACCGACTCGAGACAAGCGGTCAACGGCTCAACCTTCATCACCATTCCGGCCCCACCACCATACGGGTAGTCATCGGTTACCCGGTGCTTATCAAAGGCAAAGTCACGGATATTATGGAGTGAAATTTCAACCAGTTCTTTTTCAACGGCATTTTTGATAATGCTCTCTGAAAAAGGTCCGGAGAACATGCCGGGGAAAAGCGTTAGCAAGTCGAACTTCATAAATCAAGAAGCCCGTCCGGAGGACGTACGATCATTTTTCCGGCAGCCAGATCAACATCCAGAACAACTTCTTCAGTGGCCGGAATCAGTATTTCACGAGTACCGGCCGTTACCACATAGACATCATTACTACCCGTTTCAAAAATATCCACCAACTCACCGAGGGTCTCACCACCCTCTGTTTGAACGACAAGTCCGATCAGGTCACACCAGTAGTATTCTCCTTCAGAAAGTCGGGGAAACTGGTCACGTCGAATGTATACTTCCCGACCCGCCAGTGAGAGCACCTGGTTGATGTTGTCAAAACCCTTCAAGGTGACGAGAACATGTCTTTTATGCTCGACAGCACCTGCTATTTCGTAGGAGTCATACGGTCCTCCCGGTGCACGCAAAAGAACCGTGCGTAAGGAGGTGATGCTTGTAGATTCGCCGGAATACGGGATTACTCGTATTTGTCCCTTGATACCGTGGGGACCCAAAACCTTGCCAATAGGGAGCAGTTCATGAGATTCAGGCATTATTCAACAATCTTGAGAATTGCCTTCTTGTTGCTTTTCGTCGAAACCGCGTTGAGGAGAGTACGAATTGCCTTCGCGGTCCTCCCCTCCTTGCCAATAATCCGGCCCATGTCTTCTTTAGCAACCGTCAGTTTAATAACGGTTGTATCATTCTCCATTTCTTCGGTTGCATTCACCATACTTGGATCGTCGACAAGAGCCTTGGCAATGATTTCTACGAGTTCTTTCATGATGGCATCCTCTGTGCGAGTGGAATATCCGGCTAACCGGAAAAACGGAACATCATGCTGCCTTGTTTACGAATTTCTGCCAAATACCAGCCTTCTTCAAAATCTGTTTCACGGTATCAGTTGCCTGAGCACCTTTAGCCAGCCACTCAAGAGTCTTGCTTTCTTCGAACTTGAACGCGGCGGGATCCTGGTTCGGGTCATAACTGCCAACCCTTTCAATGAATCTTCCATCCCTTTTGCATCTCTCATCAGCAACAACTACCTGATAGTACGGTTTCTTTTTTACTCCAGCACGAGCGAGTCTGATCTTTACGGCCATTGTATCCTCCTGTTATTAAACTTCTTATCTATTTTTAGTAAACGTATGTAAAAAAGGGAGACGTTTTAAAAAGGAGTAATTCCTTTCCTCAGTCCTCCCATCCCCTTCATGAGTCCTTTCGGACCCATTTTCTGCATATGCTTGACCATTTTAAGTGCCTCGGCAAAACGCTTCAGCAACTGGTTTACTTCCTGTACTGTCGTACCGCTGCCCTTTGAAATTCGCAGCCTGCGACTGCCGTTTATAATAGAAGGATTCGAACGCTCATGACGAGTCATTGAATCAATAATTGCTTCTATCCGCTTCAGCTCTTTTTCGCTTGGGCCTGCTCCCTCCATCTGCTTCATCATCTTTCCCATTCCCGGGATGAGACTCATGATTGATTCGAGAGAGCCCATTTGCTTCATCTGCTGCAGCTGATTTTTGAAATCTTCCAGGTCAAACTGATTTTTCTTCAGTTTCTGCTGGAGCTTCAGAGATTCACCCTGATCGAAGGTGGCCTGAGCCTTTTCGATAAGAGTCAAGACGTCTCCCATGCCAAGAATACGAGAGACAAGACGGTCGGCATGAAACACCTCGAGCGCATCGAGCTTTTCGCCGAGTCCTACAAACTTTACCGGCTTGCCGGTAACCGCTTTTATGGAAAGTGCGGCACCACCCTTTGCATCGCCATCGAGCTTGGTAAGGATGACCCCGGTGAGGTCGAGTCTTGCGTCAAAGCCGGTTGCAACATTTACCGCTTCCTGACCGGTCATTGCGTCGGCCACAAGCAGGATTTCTACCGGATCCACAACATCCTTTATCTGCACGAGCTCCTGCATCAGAACTTCATCAATCTGGAGGCGACCGGCAGTATCAAAGAGCACCGTATCGAATCCAGACAGAGAAGCGTACCGAAGAGCCTCACGACATATGTCCACCGGGTTCTGGTCAGCGCGTGAATCGAAAACCTCGAGGGACAGTTGGCTTCCCAGGGTTTTCAACTGTTCGATCGCCGCAGGCCGGTACACGTCAGCAGGAACCAGCAAGGGCTTTCTTCGCTGAGCCTTGAGATACTTTGCAAGCTTTCCGCAGCTGGTTGTCTTGCCGGAGCCCTGCAAACCTACCAGCATGATAGCCACAGGAGGCTTTGCCGCCAGATTGAGAGAGTTGTCCTCCCCTCCGCCCATGAGGGATACAAGTTCGTCATGGACGATCTTGATTACCTGCTGGCCCGGGGAAAGACTCTGCAGAACCTCGGAACCGATTGCACGAACCCTGACCCGATCGACAAAATCCTTAACAACCTTGAAATTAACATCAGCCTCTAAGAGAACCAGACGCACTTCCCGCATCGCGTCTTTGATATTCTCTTCGGTCATGACCCCTTGGCCACGAAGCTTTTTGAATACTTGGTCAAGCTTGTCGGAAAGGCTATCAAACATGAATATATCTCGATTTTCGACCCGTATGGGGTCGCCTTTTAA
The DNA here is from genome assembly GCA_003857395.1 of Geobacter sp. The sequence continues at coordinate 17,219 of RPRC01000108.1, read as the reverse complement.
AACGCATAGAAGACAAACTACTCCCTGTAAAGCGGTTTATCCTAAATGAATACTCCCATCTTTGTCAAGCTAAAAATGGCAACCAAATTCATGTCAATTCAGGCATGAACCGGTTCTGCATGGGCATTTACCCCCCGAACTCCTGGGTCTTCCGCACGGAATCACGCGTCATCGTCAACCGTCACAGTTTTTACTGCAAAATATGAGCAAGAGCCTCTCGAACATCCTCAACGAACACAATCTCCATCTCCCCCTTCACTACAGCGGGAATATCCGTCATATCAACCTGATTTCGGGCAGGAATAACAATTTTTTTCACGCCAGCCCTGCGCGCAGCCAGTAACTTTTCCTTGAGTCCCCCGATAGCCAGCACCCGCCCGGAAAGACTTATTTCGCCCGTCATGGCAACATCGCGCAGTGCCGGACGATTTGTAAGAAGCGAGACCAAGGCCGCTGCCATGGTTATTCCCGCCGAAGGGCCATCCTTTGGAATAGACCCTGCCGGAACATGGATATGAATATCCATTGTGCGGAAAATCTCGCTGGGGATCTCCCATTCAGCACAATGCGCCCGCACGAAAGAAAGCGCGGCACGTGCCGACTCCCGCATAACCTCACCCAAGGAGCCGGTAAGAATCAGTTCACGCCTCCCGGGCATCCGTGTCGCCTCGACGAAAATAATATCTCCCCCTGCCTCGGTCCAGGCAAGCCCGGTAACGACACCCACACGGTCCTTTTCCGAAGCTACTTCGTTAAAATATTTTCTGGGGCCGAGAAATTCCTCCACAACACTGGGGGTTATCAGATTGCGAGGGGGCTTGTTACCGGTAATTTCCTTCGCCACCTTGCGACAGACGGAGGCAATATTGCGCTGCAAATTCCGCACCCCGGCCTCCCGGGTATAATCCCTGATGATCCGGTAGACAGCCTCCACCTCAAAATCCGGAGGGGTTCCGGTCAAGCCGTTTTCCTCGAGCTCCTTCGGGATAAGAAAACGGAAAGCTATTTTCTCCTTTTCCTCTTCCGTATAGCCCGACAAATTCAATACTTCCATGCGGTCACGCAGAGGAGCAGGAATCGTATCGATCACATTTGCCGTGGTAATGAACATGACCTTGGAAAGATCGAACGGCACATCGAGGTAATGATCCGAAAATGAGAAGTTCTGCTCAGGGTCAAGAACCTCGAGAAGCGCACTGGCCGGATCCCCCCGAAAATCGAGACCAATCTTGTCCACCTCGTCGAGCATAAAAACGGGATTGTTTGCGCCGCAGCGAAATATCTCCCGGATAATCCTTCCGGGCAGAGCCCCGATATAGGTGCGGCGATGGCCTCGAATCTCTGCCTCGTCGCGCATTCCCCCGAGCGAGAGCCGAATGAATTTTCTTCCGAGTGCCCTGGCAATCGACTTGCCAAGACTTGTCTTGCCAACACCGGGAGGACCGACAAAGCAGAGAATCGGCCCCTTCATCGAATCTTTGAGGGAACGGACAGCCAGATACTCCAGGATACGCTCCTTAACCTTCTCTAGGTCATAATGGTCTTCATTCAGGACCTGCTCTGCCTGATTGACATCCTTATTGTCGACTGTCGAGACCTGCCACGGCATATCCACCAGATAATCGATATACGTACGGGAAACAGTGTACTCCGGCGAAGCGGGGTTGATTTTTTCCAGCCGCTTCAGCTCCTTGTCGGTAATCGTCCGGACCTCTTTGGGCATGCCGGCAGCCGCTACCTTCTTGCGTAAATCCATCATCTCGGCAATTCGGGAGTCGTCCTCTCCCAGCTCTTCCTGGATGTGCTTCATCTGCTCCCGCAGGATATATTCTTTCTGGGTTTTGCCGACCCTTTTCGTCACCTCCGCCTGCACCTCTCCCCGGATCTGAAGCCGTTGCACCTCATTCGTCAGATAGATGTAAACCTTTTTCAGCCGCTCGATTGGGTCCACGGTATCGAGGAGACCCTGCAGTTCATCCGGAGTAAGTGTGACATAAAGAGCCACAAGGTCAGAAAAACGTGCAGGATTGTCGATGTAGTCGATCATCTTCATCACATCATCGGGAAGCGGCCTGCCGTAGGAAATGGCGATTTTGAGAAGCGCATTGAGGCTCTGCATCAGAGCGTCGGAAACTATCGACTTTTCGGCAAATTCCCGCAGAGGCTCAATCCTGGCAAGACCATACGGTCCTTCCTGAAGCATCTCTTCCAGCCTGACCCGCGCAACACCCTCCAGGGTAAGCTTTGCACCCCCTTCAGACAATTTTATGAACTGGTTGATCTTGCAGACGGTTCCCGTGTCACAGAAAGCACTGATCTGCATCGACTTTTGACCATCTCGACGCCGGAACAGTGCGATAAAATTCTGAAACCGTGAGGCATCTTCAAAAGGGGCAAGATCCTCTTCCTTCAGAAAAAGGGGAAAGATCATGTAGGGAAACGCTACCATGTCGTCAAGGGGGAATAGTGGCAGAATCTCTGGAATTGACAAAACAGCTGTATCAGACATGGGACACCTCAAGTCGTAATTTCGCAGCAGAGAAAACACTGAATAATTGTTCGGAAAGGCTAACAGCAATCAGCATCGTGTCAAGCCGTACCGACTGACACGGGATGATTTGAAACCCGGCAAGAAAGTACGATATCAATCGAAATTTCTTCACAATCAGCTTTGGTTATGCAACGTTTCCCATTCATTATATAGTGATGCGATCAGGGATGTAAGATTTTCGTGCTCTTTCGTACCATCTCTGGATCTGTCAGCATCACTGAAATAGTCCGGTTCACCCATGACCTGTTCGAGAGCAGCGAGATCTTTCTCGATCTCCTCGATTTTTTGCTCCAGTTCGGCAAGCCTCTTCAGGCGAGAACGTTCCTCTCGCTGGAGTCTCTTTTCCTCTTCACGTGAAAGCAGTCGCTCCTTCTTCTGGGAAGACTTTTCCGCCGTGTCGCCAGACAGGTCTGAAGATGTGAGGCTGCTGTTCGTCCCGCCCGGAACAGCCGGTTCAGAAGAGATCTTCTCCAGATAGTCATCATAATTACCCGGGTAGGAGAATATTTCTCCACCCCCCACGGCAATTGTCCGGGTTGCAAGGGCATTGACGAAATAGCGGTCGTGAGACACGAAAACAAGGGTGCCGGAAAAGGATTGAAGGGCATCCAGCAGCACGTCCTTCGTAAAGAGATCCAGATGATTGGTTGGTTCATCGAGAAGAAGAAGATTCGAAGGCCGCAAGAGCATCTTTGCGAGAGCCAGCCGGCTTTTTTCACCGCCAGACAGGACCCCCACCTTCTTGTGGATATCGTCTCCGGAAAAAAGAAACGTACCCAAAAGATCTCGCAGAATCGGTACCCGATCATAAGGAGCGTCCGCAATAATTTCCTCATACACAGTCCGTTCGGTAGCAAGGGCGGCAGCCTGGTCCTGGGCAAAATAGTCGAGAAAAACGTTCGAACCAACTGTCCTCTCTCCTTCTTGAAAGGCATCCCCTGCCAGGACACGCATCAAGGTTGATTTCCCCGCACCGTTATGACCGACAAGGGAAATTCTTTCACCTTTCTCCACGGTAAGATCGATACCATCGAGGACTACGAGATCCCCGTATGTTTTTGTAACTTTCTTGAGATCAAGAACGACTCTGCCACTCCGGGGAGGATCCGGGAACGAAAAACGGACACGCCTGCGCTCCACAGGAAGGACGATTCTCTCGATTTTATCCAGCTGTTTAATCCTGGACTGCACCAGGGACGCCTTATCTGCCTTATAGCGGAATCGGGTTATGAAATCCTCCATCCTTGCTATGTCCTCATCCTGCCGTCGCTTCACCTCGCGAAGCCTGGCAATTCGCTCCTCTCTCTCTTCTAAATAACGGCTGTAGGTACAGGCATAGTCTGTCAAGGTGCAGTTCCACACCTCTGTGACACGGCGACAGACCTGATCCATGAAATAGCGGTCATGGGAAACGAGAACCACTGCGTAGGGATATTCGCATAAATAGCTTTCAAGCCAGTTACGGGCCTCGATATCAAGGTGATTGGTCGGCTCATCCAAAAGAAGCAGTTTCGGCTTCCTGAGCAAGAGCTTTGCCAGGGCAATCCGCATCTGCCATCCCCCCGAAAAGGTATCGCACTGCCTTTCCCAATCGTCCGGACTGAACCCGAGACCACGCAAGACATTGCCGACCATAGCTTCCCAGGTATATCCTCCTTTGGCACGGAACTCCTCCTGAAGAACACCATACCTCTGGAGAAGGGAATCATGCAGGCCATCGTTTGACGCGGTCTCCAGGGCTACGGTTATCTCCTGGATCTCGCGCTCGATTTCCTGCAGTTCTTCCAGGGCAGACATCACCTCGGAAAAGAGTGTCCGACCCTTGACGGCAATCCCTTCCTGGGGAAGATAGCCGACAGTGCCGCCCTTTGCCATGTGAATCATGCCAGACGTGGGTTCAATAAGCCCGGCAATTATTTTCAGGAGAGTAGACTTGCCGGTCCCGTTCTCCCCCACGAGACCGACGCGATCCTCCTTGCCGATACGCCAGGTAACGTTCGAAAAGAGAGGTCGTGCGGCGAAATCCTTGCAAAGATTCGTAATCTGGACCATAGTGCTTCTGAAGTTCTCCCTTGATTTTCACTACACTTGTATCATTGTAAGAAGACTTCTATCCATTTGTCAATTAATGAGGGAAGAAGGTCGTTAGAGTTGTGCCTGCCAACCACTCCCTGTGTTGGACATCACTCACTCCCACACTTGTTCAGGAAGTAGATTTCGTTTCGTACGCTCCATGAGGCGCGCATCCAACTGCGCCAATTGTTTTTACCCGGGGTTTCCGGATGGAAATCAATTAATTTTATAGTCAGGGCAATGTTTTTTTTGCCTCAGGGTAGCATTTTTGTTATATATGTCGATACTATACTGCATTGTATCGGGTGGTACTCTTTGAGTTCATTCAAATCGATCTTCGAAAAGCCTGGTATTTGAATGGATTTAAAGTATACGAACCCTGTTCATAGAGAAAGGATGTAACCAGAATGGCAAAAAAAATGCTTATCAACGTGATGCATCCGGAAGAAGCTCGGGTTGCCATCGTTGAAGAAGGACACCTGATCGAACTGGATATTGAAACAGCCGGCAAGGAACAGACCCGCGGCAATGTTTACAAGGGAGTCGTTGTTCGAGTAGAACCCGGCCTTCAGGCCGCCTTCATCGATATTGGCATGAAGAAGCTCGGTTTCCTGCAAATGGGAGAAATTCATCCGGACAACTGGCAATGGCGCGACGACCTCCCCGAAGAGCAGAAAAACCGTCGCCCCCGCATTCAGGAAATCCTTCGGCGCGGCCAGGAACTGAATGTTCAGGTTGAAAAGGGGGAAAGGGAAGGCAAGGGTGCCGCACTCACCACCTACATCTCCCTCCCCGGACGGTATATGGTTCTCATGCCGGGAAGCGATTCCTGCGGCATTTCCCGCAAAGTCGAGAACGAAGCTGAACGCAAGGCCCTCAAGGAAGTAGTGGCGGAACTCGGCATGCCGGAAGGCGTTGGCTACATCATCAGAACCGAGGCTGTGGGTAAACGAAAAACTGAACTATCCAAAGATCTCCAGTATCTCCTGAAACTCTACGCAAGTATCAAAGAACGTTCTTCTCAACTGAAAGCTCCCGCCCTCATTTACCAGGAATCGGATCTGGTAATCCGTACTATCAGGGACTACTTCTCTGCCGAAATTGATGAAGTTCTGGTGGATAGTGTAGATGTGTATAAACAGGCCAGGGCGTTTTTCAAAGAAGTCATGCCCAAGTACGAGAATATCGTAAAACTACACCAGGAAAAACGTCCGATCTTCGCAAAATACCAGCTTGAAGAGCAGATTGACCTCATCTATGAAAAGAAAGTCCCTCTCAAATCGGGAGGGTCTATCGTTATAGACCCGACCGAAGCGTTGGTCAGCATTGATGTAAACTCGGGCAAGTCCACCGGAGAAAAAGGGGTTGAGGATACCGCTTTTAAAACGAATATGGAAGCAGCGGAAGAGGTTGCAAGGCAATTGCGTCTCCGTGACCTTGGCGGACTGATCGTCATCGATTTCATTGACATGCGGGACCGAAAGCACAAAGCCGAAGTGGAGAAATCACTTAAAACCGCACTGAAAGCCGACAAGGCGAGGGTAAGCGTTGACAAAATATCCCAGTTCGGACTTCTGGAAATGTCCCGCCAGCGCATCAAGCAGACGATCAATGAAGGAAGTTACCTGGAGTGTCCTCACTGTGGAGGACACGGGAAAGTCAAGTCGGTGGAAGCGATGGCACTCTCCTTCCTCCGAAAAGTTCATACCGCTGCAGCCCGTGGCACGCTGGCCGAAGTTCGGGGAGGACTTCCCTTGGAAGTTGCCTATTACCTCCTCAACAGAAACAAACGGGAACTTGCCCAGATTGAAACCGATTACGATATCGAGGTTACGGTCAAGGGCAAACCCTCTTTCATGATGAACCAGATGGAACTGGAACTGTTCAAGAAAGAAAAACATGCGCAGCAGGGATTAGAGCACGAGCGTGTCATAGAGGCTGCTCCTCTGGGAGCAAACGACGTTGACAGGACTGCAGACTCCGACGACTCATTACTGCAGCCTCTCCCTGCAGAGGGTGAAGAAACGAAAGTCAAACGCAAGCGCCGCCGGGGCAAGAAGAAACCCCAGCCTGCAACGGATGGACCAGTCATGGAAGAATCCGCGGCAACGGTCGGGACAACGGAGTTAGTAGAACAGGAGCAGGTCCCAGAGGAATTGCTCGAACCTGGGCCTAAAGACGAGCAGACCGAAACAGAGCTCCCTGCGGAAGCGGTTAAAAAGAAGCGTCGCAGGAGAAGAAAAAAACCCGCGAAACCGGCTCCTGTTGCTGAAGGCTCTTCTGAGGAACCTGCTACCCCCGCAGAAATGCTTCAACCTGACATTGCGGTACTCGAAGAAGCAGCTCCGCCCGAGACACCCGAAGTTCAGGAAGAAACACCAAGGAAAAAACCGGGAAAACCGAGAGCGCCCCGGAAGCCAAAGGCAGCTCCCACGGAAACAACGGAGGCAGCCCCGGTCCTTTTGCCTGAGGAAACTACCGCATCTTTGCCGGAAATAACTTTGGTTGCACGGGGAAATGAACTCATGTCCGCCACGGAATCTAACGATTCCGGGATAAAAACTGTCGAGGAAGAAGCACCGGAAAAACCGAAACGAAAACGAGCGCCTCGGAAGAAGAAAGAACCAGTGCCAGAGAACCCCGACCAGAAAGAATAGAAGACACCTTCGCTTTTCACTGCCCACCAGCGACTCCCAGAACGGAAATACTCCGTTCCGGGAGCCGGCGAAACATCTCTAGATAGCCACGCCGGAATCCACCCAACCTGAAATTCATTCTCACGACAAATCCCCTCCCCCCATCTAGCATCTCGAATTATCCGAACAGGCCACCCCTCTTGATTGCTGTCATAAAATCCCCCTAACGTACCGTCCGGCATACTCCCGACGCTTCCGTCAAACAAGGCACCCGATTACGAGAGGCTTCGAGGAAGTTCCAGCTTAGCCCCTGCAGAGACTTACAAAAATAGTGATATTCCCCGTTGGGCTGGGGCTTTCTCGGAGTCTCTCGTACGGCTTTATTGCAAGACAGCGACAGCAAGGAAAGCGCCTGAATCCTGCAGGTAGCCTGTTCTGTGTCTCGGCTGGCGAACGATTACGAGAGGCTTCGAGGAAGTTCCAGCCCGGACGCTGCCGAGACTTTCCGGATGAAAACTGAATAGGAATATACTTTCCTGCCCGCTACGAAATTTTTTATTCAATTTTTTTGAAAAGCCGCCGAAAAGAACTAGAAACAGTACTTCGCTGTCCTTTCGCTTGTGCAGCATTGGCAAACTCGGCACAACATGGCATGCAGCCAAATATTCGATAACGGGAGATCCCAGACATGGCAACCGCAGTGAATTTCAAAACTGAAGAATCCAAGGCCGAAATCATCCAACTGGTCAGCTTCAACCTCGATCGGGAAGAATACGGCGTCTATGTGCTGAAAGTCCGTGAAATCATTAGAATCACTAATGTCACGCGTGTTCCGAACACCCCCTATTACGTTGAAGGGGTGATCAACCTGCGAGGAAAAGTTATCCCCATCATCTCACTTCGCAAGAAATTCTCTCTTCCGGAGGTGGGAAACGACAAACAAACTCGCATTATCGTCATGGATGTCGATGGTGACCTGATGGGATTTATCGTTGACTCAGTGTCCGAGGTAATCCGCATCACCTCCTCCGAGATCCAGCCGCCCCCGATTGTTGTAAATGGTGGTGTTGATCAGGAATACTTGTCCGGCGTGATCAATCGAAGCGACAGGCTTCTTATCCTCCTTGACTTGGAGCGGGTTTTTTCCCAAGCAGAGCGGGACTCCCTGCTTAATGCCGCCATATAACAGACAAGTGCCAAGTATTACAGGAGCCGGTCTAAGCAGTCGGTGGAATCACTTGCCCGAATCATCCCCTGCTGTTTGTCTGTACTTCATTCGGCAGCTGAGCAATAACTAGTTTTCATCCGGAAACTCCGGATGTGAAACTAGGCGTTTCCAATTCGGAAACGAGGATTTTTTTGTCCTGACAAGGAAATCAAGGGATTGTGCGGAGACGTACTACTGTACGTCGCACAAACAAGACCGCTGATTGACGCTGTCAGGGCGAAAAAGAACCGTTCCCGGATGGAAACTAACTAGAAGATTATGAAAAAGGAGCTGAAGATGTCATTACTATGCGATGACCAGGAGTTGTTGGAAGGCTTTCTGACAGAAACAACCGAACTTCTCGAGAAAATGGATGATGACCTGATCGCGTTGGAAAAAGAGCCGGAAAACATGGAGCTGATGAATAGTATTTTCCGCTCCATTCATACGGTTAAGGGTGCCTCCAGTTTTCTCGGCTTTGAGCTCCTGGTAAAAATCACGCATAAGACAGAGGATGTTCTCAATCGACTCCGCAAGGGCGAATTGAAGGTAGGTCCGGACATCATGGACGTTATCCTGGATGCGGCAGATCACGTCAAGCTCCTGGTCAGCGATATCCGCAACGGTGAAATTGTCGAGCGCGATTTAGGGGAAATCATTAATAACCTCATCCCGTATATTTCCGGAAACCTGCAAGAGGCCACCGTCCTTGCAGAGGCTCCCCAGGAAACAGCTTCAGAAGCGACAGGGCAAACCGCAGAATTATCAGACGTTGAGCATGAACCATCTGAGGAGACAGTACTTGCGGCAGATGCCGCCCCGGTGCGCCAAGCGGCCCCTGTTCAGGCAAGTCGCCCGGCAGCCCAGAAATCCGCAAGCGCACGAAACGAGGATGTTTCCGACAATACCACCGTCAGGATCGATGTTAAAAGGCTTGATGACCTGATGAATCAGGTTGGAGAGATGGTCCTGGAGCGAAACAGAACCCTGCAGATGAATATCGATTATCAAAGCCGCGAGAACATGACAAACTTCGGCGAAGAATTCAGCAAACTGGCAAAAAGAATTGACTTCGTCACCTCCGAACTACAAATGCAGGTTCTGAAAATACGGATGATTCCGGTAGAAAAGGTCTTCAAGAAATTCCCGCGTATTGTGAGAAACATGTCTCGCGATCTGGGAAAAGAGGTGAACCTGGAGATTATCGGCGAAGAAACGGAACTTGACCGCTCGGTAGTCGATGAAATTGGTGATCCCCTTATCCACCTGATCCGCAATGCCCTGGATCATGGCCTCGAGATGCCGGAAGATCGCGTTGCAATCGGCAAACCTCGCACCGGAAACGTAGTGCTGTCCGCTACCCATGAAGGAAACCAGATCATCATCAGCATCAAGGATGACGGCAACGGCATCGATCCGGAAAAATTGTCTCGCAAGGCCATTGACAAGGGACTGGTTACCGAGGAGCAGGTAGCGGCCATGTCACAGAAAGAGATCCTTGATCTTATCTTCCTGCCCGGCTTCTCCACGAAAGAAAAGGCGACAGATTTATCGGGACGCGGCGTGGGCATGGATGTTGTCCGCACCAACATCAGAAAACTGAATGGACTGATTGAAATCAGGAGTGAGGTGGGTAGAGGCTCTGAATTTATCCTCAAGCTCCCGCTGACACTGGCAATAATTCAGTCCCTGCTTGTGGAAGTGGAGAACGAAGTCTACTCCATTCCTCTTGCCGCTGTTCTGGAAACCCTTAAGGTAGATACAAGTTCCTTCCACCAGATCGGTGGACAGGAAGTTCTGAAGCTGAGGGACTCTGTGCTGCCCTTGATCCGCATGCAGCGGGTTTTCGGTGTCGCCGAGAAAGATACTTCTTCGCAGCAGAGTTATATCGTCGTCATCGGTGTTGCGGAGAAAAGGATGGGGCTCATCGTATCAAGACTCCTGGGTCAACAGGAAGTCGCCATCAAATCATTGGGCAAATACCTGGCAAAATCCCCGGGCATTGCCGGCTCTACAATCCTGGGAGACGGACGGGTTGCACTCATCATCGATCCGGCAGGAATCATAGAATTGGAAGAATCAGGAAGCGTCGGCAGCTGGGCAGCATAAAGTAACAAATTGACACACCCTGTCTCGGAAGGATCCGGAAAGGGAGACCAGGAGTCGGCATTCGCTTTGCATACCACCGCATGGTGCCGCCCCTAACCGGGAATGCACTGATTTACCAGAAAAATAACTCGTGCATGCTTATGCACTATGCCCTTCAGAAAATTATACGGATAGGAGATTTATGAAATTATCCGATGCGGATTTCGAAATACTGCGGGATTTTATCTACAATACCTGCGGAATGTTTTTCACTTTACAGAAAAAGTACTTTGTTGAAAGCCGCCTGACAAAGCGGATGGAAAAGACCTCCATCAAGGTGCATGGAGAATACTTCCGGTTTCTGAAAAATGGTTCCGCCGGCTCAGTTGAACTCAAACAACTGCTGAATGACCTGACCACCAACGAAACCTATTTCTTTCGAAATCCTCCCCAGTTGAAGGCGATGGAGGCGCAACTTCTACCCGAAGTAGCTATACCAAAGGAAAAGATCGGCTTCCGGAAACTCAGGATCTGGAGCGCAGGTTCATCCTCCGGAGAAGAGGCCTATACCCTGGCAATGCTGCTGCTGGAAAAGCGGGAGTCACTGCTGAAAAACTGGATTTTCGAAATCGTCGGAACCGATATTAACGAGGAAGTACTTAAAAAGGCTGAAGAAGGTATTTTTAACGCCTATTCGGTGCGTCATGTCCCCGAAAACTATATGCGCAAATACTTCAAGAAGGAATCTGCCGACCGTTTTGCGCTCTCTCCGGAAGTTAAGAAGCTTGTAACCTTCAAACACCTCAACCTGTACGACGACAACAAGATGATTTTCATGAAAACCTTCGATTTCATCTTTTGTGCCAATGTTCTTATCTATTTTGACACGTCTTCGAAAGCAAAGGTTGTTCAGCATTATTATAATAACCTGCAACCCTATGGATACTTTTTCGTCGGGCAGTCCGAGTCGCTTCACGGGGTGAGCGACAAATTCAAAACAGTCCACTTCCCTGGCGGCTTCGCCTATAAAAAGTAGCGATAGAGGAGAACACCTGTGGAAAACAACAGCAAGATGTTAAAAGCGCAAAATCTTGTACGGGGCGTTCACGAACTCCCGACAATCCCCGAAATAGCCACAAAAGTTCTCGACATGTTCGACAAACCCAATGTCGAACTGGAAGAACTGGCCGAGACCATCCTTGTTGATCAGGTAATGGCATCACGGGTCATCAAGATTGTCAACTCGCCCTTCTTCAAGCCAATGCACGAAATAAAGTCCTTAAAAAGGGCCCTTATTTATCTCGGGTTTCGCCAGATACGGCACATCGCCCTCACCTGTTCAATCATCGAGGCGTTCGAGGGTAAAACCGGCGTGTTTGACGTCAAGACCTTCTGGGAGCATTCCTTCGGTGTCGGCGTAGTTGCGAAGATAATCGCACAGCGCATTCGATATCCCGAAACGGAAAAAGCCTATATCGTTGGCATAATTCATGATATCGGCGAAGTCTTCCTCAGCTACCACATGAAGGACAGCTTCCAGCAAGTAGTTGACGAACTCAAGGGAACAAGCCAGAGCTTTATCGAGGCGGAGGAAAAACTCCTTGGCACAACCCATTGCGAAGTCGGCTATTGCCTGGCAAAAAACTGGAATTTCCCGGTGGAGTATTGCGATGTAATTGCACATCACCACGCACCGGCCAATGCCTCCAACGACCCGACCCTGGCAGCAATCGTTAACCTCGCAGACCTCTTCTGCTCCGTGCGGCACCTTGATTATGGCGGCCGGGAATGGGTAAGCTTCAATCTTGCAGAAGAGCCAGCGTGGAAAATCCTGAAAGAGTTCGCTCCAAACTTCGTTGATCTTGACGTCGAGCGCTTCTGTTATGAACTTGATGAACGGGTCCCTGAGGTTCAGGATCTCGTCAATTCCCTTTTTGAGGGAATGATAAAATAGAGAGGTTTCATGATCCTGCCAAGACCAACAAAAATACGTGTCCTTATCGTTGATGACTCGTCTTTCATGCGAATGGTTATTCGCCGCATCCTGAGCAGTGATCCTGAACTTGAGATTGTTGGCACAGCAAATGATGGTGAGGACGGCGTCAAGAAGGCACTGGAGCTGAAACCCGACCTGATAACCATGGATGTGGAAATGCCGGTGATGGACGGAATTTCCGCATTGAAGCAGATCATGGCAAAAGATCCAACACGGGTTATCATGGTCTCGACCCTCACCAATGAAGGGGCATCGGCAACATTTGACGCACTGGAAGCAGGCGCTGTCGACTATATCCCGAAAAACATCACTGATTCACCAACTGCCCAAGCCATCTTCCGCGAAGAGTTGCTGCGAAAAGTGAAAGCCTCAGTTCGCTCCGGCTCAGCACATAAACCTATCCTCCTCAGCAGACAGGCTCCGGTCATCAGGCGTGTTACGGAAGCTAAACTGCCGAAGATCCGTTTAAACTATGTGGCTATCGGAGCATCTACCGGAGGGCCGGTCGCTCTTCAGGAGGTACTTTCCCGAGTTCCCGTCAATTTCCCCTACGGCATCATGGTCGTAATCCACATGCCAAAGGCCTTTACCGGCCCCTATGCAGAAAGGCTCAACGCCAAATGCTCCCTGACGATCAAAGAGGCTGTTGAAGGAGATATGCTCAAGCCCGGAACTGCTCTCATCGCAGCAGGAGGAGTCCATACCCTGATTGTTCGTCGCGCGGGAGGTCTCTACGTACACCTGGCGCCTACCAGCGAGTACCCGAAGAACACCTATGTTCCTGCCGTCGATCTGATGATGACTTCCCTGGCAGATGCCTGTGGTGGAGCAATGCTCGGTGTCATCCTTACGGGTATGGGAAATGACGGATTCAAAGGGATGCAGCACCTGAAAAGCAAGGGTGGGATAACCCTGGTTCAGGACGAAGCAAGCTCTACCATCTACGGAATGCCGAGGGCCTGTATCGAGGGAGGAGTCGCGGATGTCGTCCTGCCCCTTGACCAGATCGGCTTCGAAATCTCAAAAGTCGTTGAAAACGGCAGGCGTTGAACAATCCACCAGGCAATAAAAACAATGTGACAAGAACGCTCCCGATGTTTCTCACATTTTGTGTCAATCACCCCTTTCCTTGTTGTGTCTCCTCTTCATAGTCGTTGCCATACCTTGTTCGATGCGTCTTGACAGAAAGCGCAATGCATCGTATTTTGGACAAACATTAACTGCACAGTACTGAAAAGAAAGAGTTACTGCCATGAATACAGAACTGGAAAATACCATCATGTCGGCCGGTGACCTGCCGACAATCCCCATTGTTGCGACAAAGGTCATGCAACTCATCGAAAGCGACAGAGCGACGGCAGCCGAACTCTCCAAGGTTGTCTCCTCGGACCCGGCAGTCGCCGCCCGAGTACTGAAGATATCCAACTCTTCCTTTTACGGCCGACAGGGCACAATCCAGAACCTGTCATCAGCCATCGTCCTGCTCGGCTATTCAACGCTGAAAAGCATTGTCGTTACCGCTTCAGTACGTCAAGTTTACCAGCCTTTCGGATTGACGGAAAAGATGCTCTGGGAGCACTCCTTCGGTGCCGGCCTGGCAGCCAGAATAATAGCAAAGAGCATCGGTGGAATAGACTGCGAGGAAGCCTTTCTTGCCGGACTTTTTCATGACATCGGCAAAGTCATCATGAACAGCCAGGATCCGGCAAAGTTTCAGTTGGTCATGGAACGTTGCTATAACGAGGAAATTCGATTTAGCGAGGCCGAGCAAAGCTTCTATTCTTTCACCCATGCGGAAGCAGGAGCACTCGTTATAAAAAAATGGAATTTCCCTGAAACGCTGACCCAGGCGGTGCAGCAACACCATGCATTCATCTTTACCGAAATCAACGACATATCCCCTCTCCACCTCACTTCGGTGGTAAGCCTTGCAGACCTCTTCTGTCTCAGGCTCGGAATAGGGCAACGCTACCCCATGGGAGACCTCGCGCTTACCAGCACCAAGGCAGCCGGCTTTCTCGGTCTGGATGAAGAGAAGCTGGAATCCCTCCTGGAAGAGTTCAAGGAAGCCTACGAAAACGACAAAAGCTCTCTCTCGGCAGCGGGATAATCGTCAAGTCAGAAAAATCAGGCAGAAAAAAAGGGTCCACAGTGGACCCTTTTGTATTTCTATCAGCGTAAGTAGACTGTGCACTACTTAGTTTTCATCCGGAGTTTCCGGATGAAAACTACTTAATCCTGACAATCCGGGAATTTTTCATTTTCAAGCTCAGCTGCTCACTCTTTTCACTCAGACAGGATGCTTTTGAATACACACAAACCCTGTTTTTACCCAGTCTCTTTGCTTCGTATAAGGCTTGATCCGCCCTCACCACCAGTTCTTTCATGGTGCAATGTTCCTTTTCAGATCGATGGGCAACCCCAATACTGGCAGACATTCTTATCTGACGACCATTGTAAGTCACCAGGTTTTTTGCAAGCTTAACGCGAATTCTTTCACCGACCTCCAGGGCGCCTAAGGGAGAAACCGATGCAAGTAAGGCGGAAAACTCTTCACCACCGCTCCGTACAACGAGATCGGAGCCGCGGGTACATTCCCGAAGAACGCGAGCCACCGTCTGCAATACCAGGTCACCCGCAGGATGACCATAGGTATCATTTACCAACTTGAAATTATCGAGGTCTACAACAAGGAGCGATATCGGCGCCACTTGTCTCTTGCAGCCCTCTATCTCCAGCATTTCCTCAAGGACACGCCTGTTGAAAAGACCAGTAAGACCATCCCGCATGGACAGTTCCTTCACCTTCCCGTACTCGAGAGAATTTCGCAGTGCAGCGGCAAAGGTTTCCATCATCCCTTGAAGCATTTCGTCAGAGAAATGGTTGATAAAATTGAATTCAGAATAAACAGTCACACTCCCCAGATTCATTGGAAGTTCCAGGTAGTTGGTATTTCCAAAAACCAGACTCCCTTCCGGATTGTCCAGGCCAAGGATACGATATCCCTTCACGTCGTGGGCCCGCAATCCCACATAATTTCTCAGAATTGCTGCCAAATCATCCGGAGCATTCTCGATATCGCGGGGAGAGAACGCCATGATCCTTTCTTCAGCACCTGTTGCCAGAGTAACCACCAGCAGGTTATAGCGGAAATATTCGTAAATCTTCCGTGCGGCTACTTCCAAAACCTCTTCGGTAATCAGCGAAGCGGTTACGGAGCGGAAGAAATCAGCCATAAATGACACTTCCTTCAGATTTCTGCGCGTACCAATAACATCGCAGACGTTGTTTACCAGCATCGCAAGCCTTCCGCCGGGCAAGCGAGCGGCTGAGGCTTCATCGAGATTATTCATTGTATTGCCGCCAGTATTCATAATAATTGTACCCTCCTTGCGAAGCTAGCCTTCTTCGGACATTTCCCAATCATCTTCCTTCGTTGCGGCACGTCGTCTCGCCTCGTCGGAAATCGTAACGGTGTCATGGTCATCTTCATGCCGAAATCGCTTGTTTCCTCGCTTATCCTTTGCATAAGCAGTGCCGCCTGACGCAGCCGATGATAGATCGGAAACTCTGGAGATACTGTCGGTCACCGTAAAGCCCTCCCTGTAAGCATGTACAAGGCCATCTACAGAGTTATATCGACAGCAGGGGAAAAACCTTTAACTAAATCCTCACGGCTAACCAACAGATAAAAGCATTTTTTCATAACCCGTAAAAATCATAAGAAAGCATTTACTGACGCAGTTTTCAAAATTTTGACACGGTTAGCAGGAAATTTGCCACAAAACGATGAGTCAAAAAGACTCTTTCTTTGTCAACGAGAAATTCTCAAGTAATGGCTCAATTAACCGATAGGTATACCAGGTAGAGGTCTGCTCCCAGCGCTACGCAAGTGACGGCACGACTCCTGCTTTGATGAAACAGCATGCCCGGTTTAATAACCTGGAAATCGATCTATTGGGAGTTAAATCATGTCAACAGTATCATCACCGGACAGGATGTTCTCCGCCCTGCTTTCACAGCAGACCTTTCGGGATCAGGCGGCAACCAATGCCCTTTCCAGCGGTATGGCCCTCTACCAGAAAAAAAGATACGCCGAAGCGATTGCCTCCTTCAAACAGGCGACAGCCTACAAACCGGAGATGGTCGATGCCTATAACTACATGGGGATGACCTACCTCAAGCAAGGAAAGAACAAAGAAGCGATCGCAGCGTACAAGCTCTCCCTGAAGGTTGACCGAAACCAGGAATCGACAAATACGGACTTGGGAAACATCTATTTTTCCGAGCAGAGATACGGCGAGGCCGAAAGCGCCTATAAAAATGCCGCACGTATCAACCCGGCATCAACCCTTGCGCCTTACTCCCTTGGCCAGATCTATCTTAAAACCGAGCGCTACGCAGACGCAGAGGTTCAGTTTAAAAAAGTACAGCGAATGACGCCCACTGACGGCAACACCTATTTTGCGCTGGGACAGACCTACAATAAAATGGGACGTTACGATGAGGCGGTCAGCCAACTCGAGCAGGCGGTATCCTTGAAAAAGGATTTTGCCTTTGCCTATTCAGAACTGGGCACAGCGTACCTGCAACTGGGCGAAATGAACAAGGCACAAGAGCAACTCGATATCCTGGAAAAGCTTGACACCAGTCTTGCCGACTCACTGC
>RPRC01000107.1 GCA_003857395.1 Geobacter sp. | reverse complement strand
GTAGGCTGAGTCAGGTTTGACGAAGTGCCGATGATACAGGATACTTCCCAAGAAGTCATCAGTAGGTCGAAAACTTTTGCCGTGTGAGTAGGGAAGACCTTTGTGTCAGGGTGAAACAAAAAAGCCGGGCAGCGAGTATCTGGTATGATAGTTCGTTTCCATCCGGAAAGACCCGACAGAGGCGGGGCTGGAACTTCCTCGAAGCCTCTCGTAATCGGTCGCCACCCGAGACATGGGAGAGGCTGCCTGCTGGATTCAGGGGTTTTCCTTGCCGTCGCTGTTTTGCCATAAAGCCGTACGAGAGACTCCGAGAAAGTCCCAGCCCAACAGGGGATGGTTCTGTGTTGGAGTTTCCGGATGGACACTGCTCGGTATTCCGGTTGTCCCGTGGAGACCCAGTAGGCTTTACGTCCCCATCATCTCGGATGGTTGAGTAGTATCGTATATCTGACTTTGGCAATTTTTACGTCACAATACGGCGAAGACGCGCTACAATGGTCTGCGAAAACCCTCTGTCATCCCACCCGCGGCGAAGGAACGGTACGCTGTACCGGGACATCGTATGCCATATATGTCGTCGGCACCACGGCTGCAGGTAAATTGCCGGTCAAGAAAACCATCGAGCAGGTGAGATGCCATTCTTAGCGGTAATCCGTGACGAAAAAATCGGAAACAGTGTGTAAAACCATAGCGGAAGATCGTCGCTTTGAGTCACTTCAAAGTAAGTGCCTGAAATACCGTTCTTTGCATTGTTTGAAGTTACTCTATGACAAGACGATGCTAATCAGGGCGGGTTGGAAACCCGCCCCTACAGCAGAGATGTGGTGTGCAGTTCAATTCTGACATTCATCTTCATGTGGTTGGATAATCCGGGTTAAATTGCTTTGGCGGCATGAAATGAGCTCTTACATCATCACAAAATATTACATTTGACGCATTCGTAGTCATGCCGAACCACGTCCATGGGCTTATCGTGCGTACCGACAGATAGTGAGAGCCCGTCTAAATCTTACCGGACAACAGGGCTTTTACCATCTCGCTGGCTTCCTTGCCGTCGTATTTTCCGGCAAAATGGACACCCAGCGCTTTCATTACTTTTCCCATGTTTGACGGTTGAGGCTCGATATTCTCGAGCGTGAGCACCTGGCGGATTGCTTCCTTGAGGGAGTCGCCGGTCAATTGCGAAGGCAGGTATTCCATGAGGATTTCTATCTCTTTTTTGGCGTCATCTTTGCTTGAGGTTGTGCCGCAGCCCTTTTCAAGCATGGCGAGATTGTCTTTGGAATTTTCGATGAATTTCTTCACGAATCGTACCACCGTGGTATCGTCAGGCTGTTTTTCATCCTTGCAGGCATCTGCGATTAATACGCCAAGAAGGTTCTTTTTTTTCTCATCCCTGGACTTCAGGGCCTGTAGCCTGTCTTCTCTCATTCTGTCGATAAGCATGGTGTATCCTTTCTGCACAAGTGGTGATGATAATTTTCTATTGGCGTCATGCGGTCTGTCCTTGTGACGGTGCCTGTCTTCTGGGCGTTGAATCTGTTCTCGTGACGTTTACTATCGCAGCCATATCGAGATACTTTGCTTGTAAAAATAGTAGTATCCCTCAAAGTGGCTCTCAGGGCAAAGATAATCTTCTTCATGGCTTCCCACCTTCAGTATCTTCATGTGTTGCACGCGTAACCTTCCAGGCTTGCTGTAAATATCAGTCCAGTAGCCGGGCGGACATGGCAGGCAGATTATCTTTTGCAAATTGTTGCTTGAAATAGGTTATGCTTACGGCAAGCAGTACCTCTATCCGTCCGTGAAGAACAGTTGGGGGGAGACGACCTCGTGACCAACCAGGTTGGGATCAATACTTGCATTTTCTCGAAATGTTGAAGCAGCTCAGTAAACAGGTGACTGTCTATCGGTTCGTCGAGGAGCACTATGAATAAACTTCTCAGCTCTGCTGTAAGCATTCTGCTGATTCTCTTGAGCAGTGCCACCTTGTACGCCGCCGAACAGCGTGTCCTCAGTGTCGGCGCATTCAATTACTATCCGGCAATTTTCAAGGATAGTGATGGTGCTGTGAAAGGCTTTTATGTAGACGCTCTCTCCGAATTTGGACGGCGTGAGAACGTACGTTTCGAATATGTCTACGGCTCCTGGAGTGAGGGCTTGGAGCGGATCAAAACCGGTAAAGTTGACCTGCTGACCAGCGTCGTCTATACGGATGATCGGGCAAAATTTCTGGATTACGGTACTATTCCGCTCCTGACAGTGTGGGGTGAACTATATATGCCGCTGTCATCTGAGATCTTCGGGATTCGTGGCGTTCAGGGTGCAAAAATTGCCGTGATGAAAGGTGATTTCAATGCCCGGCATTTTATCGAGTTGGTTAACAAGAAGCCCTTCTCGTTGCCTAGTATGGCCGCCCAGGTACGGGAAGTGTTGGATTCGGTGTGCTCGCTGAGGCGATAAAGCTGACGCTGGTGGTTCTGTGCATTGATCTTCTATACAGGGGGTATTGATTGCTTTTAAAGAACAATACATTTATCAAGCTTACCTTTAGGCAACTCGTAGATATCGAGCAGATACAACGCATGTTGGAGGCGCATTACAAGGTAACGGGCGCACTTTCGGCCATTCTGGATACTGATGAAAACATTTTGGCCGCCGCCGGCTGGCAGGATATCTGTACCCGGTTCCACCGCGTCCATCCCGAAACCTGTAAGCGCTGCCGGGAAAGCGATGTCTATATAAAGACGCATTTGCCCGACTTTACCGGCAAATACCTGGAGTATCTGTGCGGGAACGGTTTGCGGGATGTTGCCGTGCCGATCATTATCGCCGGGGAGCACCTGGCAACATTCTTCACGGGACAGTTTTTCTATGATGACGAGAAGCCTGATGTGGGATATTTTCGGGCTCAAGCGAGGGAGTTCGGATTTGACGAGGAGAGCTATCTGGAGGCTCTGAGCCGGGTCCCTGTCTTTACCAGGGAACAGATTCGCAACATTATGGACTTCTACCGGAACCTGGTGCACATCCTGGTTGAAATGGGCCTGAAAAATCTGGAGCTTGCACAGGAAGTCACGGAGCGCAAGCAGGCCGAGAAGGAAGCATCTTTCTTCAGGACCTTGATTGAAAATACCTGCGACCCGACCTATGTGGTCGATCCCGCAGATGGTGGTAGAATGGTCTACGTCAACCAGGCAGCCTGTTCACACTTTGGATTAGAGCGCGAAAAGTTGCTTGCCATGCGAATTCCCGATTGGGACCCTGTCTTCGATATGGGAAATATCGACATGATCCAGCAACAGATAAGGCAAAATAAATCCATGCGCTTTGAGACTCAGCACCGGGTTGCCTCGGGTGAACTTGTCCCGGTCGAGGTTACGGCTAACCGTTTGATCCACGATGGCAAAGAATTGAATGCCGGGTATTTCCATGACATCCGTGTACGCAAAGATATGGAAGCGGCACTGAGATCCAGTGAACAGAATCTGGTTGAAGCGCAACGCATAGCAAGGGTGGGGAATTGGGTCTGGGATCTTTCCGGCAACCTCCTTTCGGCCTCGGCTGAGTGCTACCGCGTTTTCGGGGTGACTTCAACGGAATTTGCGAATTCTTACAGAGCTTTTCTGAAGCTTGTGCATCCCGAAGACAGGGTTACTGTGCAGGATGTCTTCGAAACCTTTCTGAAGAACCATCTGCCCTACTCGGTTGAATACCGCGTCAGACATCCCGATGGAACCGGGCGGATAATTTATGAACAGGGAGAGGTCGTTATTGATGCTCTCGGAACACCGGTTCATGCGGTAGGAACAGTCCAGGACATCACCCTGCGTAAAAATGCTGAAAAACAGATACTGCGCCTGAACTGGCTCTACGCGATTCTGAGTGAGGTCAATCAGGCCATTGTGCGTTCAGTCGATCAAAACTCGCTTTTCCAGGAAATCTGCCGGGTTGTTGTCGAACATGGCGGATTCCTGCTGGCCTGGATAGGGCTCGTGGACGAGGAAACCGGGATCGTGAAACCAGTCGCGAGCAGCAGTATAAATGAAGGTTTTCTGGATAATATCCGGGTTACCATCAGCGACGAACCGGAAGGAAGGGGCCCCACCGGTTCCGCCATCCGCAAGGGGACATTGCAAATTGTAAACGACTTCATGAGCAATCCGCACACTTCCCCTTGGCACAAAGAGGCTGAAAGATACGGCTACAGTTCAGCGGCAGCCATCGCCCTGAAATTGAATCGGAAGACAATCGGCGCCTTGACCATGTTTGCCGGTGAAAAACACTTTTTCCACGGGCAAATGAGCGGGTTGTTGCGGCAGTTGGCAGCAGACATGTCCTTCGCCCTCGAAAACCTCGACCGGGAGACCCGGAGAAAAGCAGCGGAGCAGGCCTTGTCGAAGGAGATTGCCGAGCGTCTTCACGCGCTGGAGGCTATCCACGAGAAGGACCAAATGATAATGCATCAGAGCCGCCAGGCCGCCATGGGGGAGATGATAAATAATATTGCCCACCAGTGGCGGCAACCGCTCAATATTATCGCCCTCACCATTCAGGACCTCATGGCTACCTATGAGGAGGGCGAATGCAGCGACGAGTATGTTGATGAAACCGTCAAACAGATAATGAACCAGGTCCTTCATATGTCCCAGACCATTGATGACTTCAGGAATTTCCTAAGGCCTGACCAGGAAATGAAGCAGTTTGATCTGGTGGAAGCTGTCAAGAAGACTCTGGTCCTGGTTAGCGACAGCTTTACCTCACAAAACATACGTATTGATACCGAGACGCAGGAAGACCTTATTGTGACAGGATATCAAAATGAATATTGCCAAGTTCTGCTCAATATTCTGAATAATGCCAGGGACGTATTAACAGAGCGGAAGATTGTTGCACCACGAATAAACATCAATCTGTTCAGAGAAGGCCATAAACATATCGCAACCATATCGGACAATGCCGGCGGTATCCCCGATACGCTAATTGACAGGATTTTTGAACCATATTTTACGACCAAAGAGGTAGACAAAGGTACTGGGATCGGGCTTTATATTTCCAAAACTATCATCGAGAAGCGTATGAATGGCAAAATTTCCGTACGCAATACTGGTCAGGGCGCTGAATTCCGGATCGAGGTGTGACCGGGAAAGGAGTAAGCAAAACGTGGAAATTATTACCGTACATTCGTGGGATGAGCTGCAGCGAGAGCTTTTTGCCAATTCCTGGAACGATAAAATAGGGAGATTTCGATCCCGGTATGCTTTTCGGGGGCTTTCGAGTGCCGAATATCGGCTTGAAACGACTCTGATGCGACTTCGGGGAGATTATGTCAAACTGGAGCGCCATCTGTTGCGAAACTTCAGAAAATATGCCCACCGCAGTTTTGTGGAGCGCGACTCCCTCTGGCACTGGTTATCCGTTGCTCAGCACTTCGGTCTGCCTACCCGTATTCTTGACTGGACCTATTCCCCTTTTGTTGCAATGCATTTTGCAACGGCAGCCATTGACAAATTCGATGTGGACGGAGCGATCTGGGCGGTCAACTATGTGAAGGCGCATGAATTGCTGCCGCAATCCTTGAGAGACAGTCTTGAAGAGGAAGGCGCGAATGTCATGACCCTTCAACTCATGAATGAGTCAATCAATTCTTTGAGTGCGCTTGATTCGCTCGATGGTCAGTCAGGTGATAATGTGGTGATATTTTTCGAGCCGCCAACCATAGATGACAGGATCGTAAACCAGTTCGCTTTTTGTTCGGTTGTGTCCGATCCTAGCCTGGTTCTGGACGACTGGCTGGGAAACCATCCCGAGCTGGTCCGGAAGATTGTCATTCCGGCTTCTCTGAAATGGGAAATACGTGACAAACTGGACCAGGCGAATATAAACGAACGGGTACTGTTTCCCGGCTTGGACGGCTTGAGCCTTTGGCTGAAACGGCACTATAGCCCTGTCGAGTAGCCGCACAATGCCGGGATGGTATGAAATGCAGTGTGTCTCCCTCGAAGTGATACAGCCATGTCTGTTTGGAGAAAAGGGAACTGTCTCGTAGTACAAGAGGTACTCTTTGACATGAAGCGTCAGCCTCAAAGGAGTTGCTGCGAATGAAAGTGTTTGCCGTGCTGGTGCTGATCCATTGTCTGTTGTCAGGGTCCTTCGTGCTGGCTGCAGACGACAGCGTTGCCGGGACCTGGAAGACCGCGGATGGCAGGGCATTGATCGAGGTGTACCACTGTGGTGTGAATATCTGTGGTCGAGTGGCTTGGCTGCTGGAACCAAATTTCCCGGCAAATGACCGGAAGGGCATGGCGGGCAAGCCGCGTACCGATCGATACAACCCAGACCCTGAACTGCGTACTCGCAGGGTAATCGGACTGCAGATCATGGAAGGATTCACTCGTGATGGTGACAGTCGTTGGGCAGGTGGGACTATCTACGACTCTGATACGGGAAAAACCTACCGCGCTCGTCTGACCCTGGTTTCCCCGAACCGACTGGATCTGCACGGCTATATCGGGATTCCCCTGTTTGGCAGGTCATCGATCTGGACCCGGCAGAAGTAAATGTTTGGAAACCTGTGCTGTCCAACTCCGACAGCACAGGTTTTTTTGTTGAAAAGCAGGGGTGATGTGTCTGTTAGTTGCTGCTCATTGTCTTCTTCATCTGTTCCGCCTGACATTTACCGACCCATCTGTCGGTAAATTCGACCGTGGTCACTGAGCCGTCCTTGTTTACGTCAGAGATGGAATACCATTCCACCACTTTTGTATCGAACTCTTCCTTCGTAAGTGAGCCATTTTTGTCGCCGTCGTTTTCAGCAAATCTGACGGTCCAGAAGGCCACGCACTCTTCACTAGTCACCTTGCCATTTTTGTTGGCGTCCATATTTTTGTGCAGTGAATGTTTGTTGGGCTTGGCTGCCTTTTTAGCTGATTTGGCATCCTTGGAGGGCGCTCCGCACCAGGTAACAAGATATTCCTGAACATCGACCATGCCGCTTTTGTCGGAATCCATCGCCTCGAAGTTCTTTGTGGTTCCCGCTTATTGGCGATTGCATAGGGCAGTTCTATTAATGAGGTTCTGGCTGCTTCGGCTTCGCAAGGATAAATTCCTGAGATGTGAAACCGGGGGTAATATTTTGGTGATTGCTGACATGCTTGCAATGCGATAAATCTCTAATAGGATAGAGGTAGATCAAAAATCCTATTTCGAGAACTTGCCGGATTCAAGTAACGACATAAGGGGAGGTACACAATGAGAGATTTAATTGTTGCCGGATTCGATGGTCAGTATACCGCTGATCAGGTTCTTCTCGACCTCTTGAAGTTGGAACAGGTGCATCTGGTCGATCTTGATGAGGCGGCCGTGGCAATGCGTAAAAGTGACGGGACAATTGCCATAAAGCACACCAGTTCATTGGTTATGGCCGATGCTGCCGTGGGCAGTGGCTGCGGGTTGTTGATCGGTGCGGTCTGTCTCAATCCGCTCATGGGCACCCTGGTTGGGGGAGTAGTTGGCGCGGCTGTCGGCAAGATCATCAAACTGGTGGAGAAAATCGGCATCAAGGAAGATTTTATCAAAAATATAGCGGAAACACTGAAACCAGACAGTTCAGCCATCTTCGTCCTTGTTTCCAAGGGGCTTTCGGATCAGGTGGTCAAAGAGTTGGGTAAATTCAGCGGGACGTTGCTGCGGACCTCTCTCTCTCCGAAAAATGAAGAAGAACTGAAAAGAATTCTCCAAGAAAGTGTTTGTCTGAAAAGAGAATGTTCTGATCTGGATGCCGGTAATCAGTGATAGCTGTGGATATTGAATACGTTGCGGTTTTGGGAGTACTTAAGTGCTAAAAAGTTGTTGACAATATAAAGTTGTACACAAATAATGACTTTCATTTTGCAGTACTACACTAAGTTAGAGATGAGTAAGTGTTTCAGTGAATGATACCGGCTTAAACGAGTAAGTACTGACTGGGAAGGGAAGTCCCCTTCCCAGTTTTATTTTTGGCTGTTTACTGATACACAGTAAACGATAATTATCTGATATTTATCAGTATTTTAACTTTTTGACAATGTGGAAAAAATGAAACAGAAATTCTACGAGGAAGTAACTCTCTTTGCAAGTGTAATCAAATGGACAATCTACGCTACCATTGTCGGCGCTTTGGCAGGCCTGGCAACAGCGTGTTTTCTCCACTCCCTGGCATGGACATCGGAACAATTGGTAAAAATCCCCAATTATTATTTTGTGTTGCCGTTGGCAATCCTTGTAAGCGCCTTCCTGGTCAAGTGGCTGGCTCCCGATGCCGCGGGCCATGGAACTGAAAAGGTAATCGAGTCTGTCCATAAGCACATGGGCAGGATTCCCTTAAAGGTTGTGCCGGTCAAGCTCGTTGCGACGGTTATTACGCTTGCCTGTGGAGGCTCTGCGGGGAAAGAGGGCCCATGCGCCCAGATCGGAGCGGGACTCGCTTCGGCATTCGGTGGTCTGTTGCGGTTGGATAATGTTGATCGGAAAAAGCTTGTCATCTGCGGAATAAGCGCAGGGTTTGCCACTGTATTCGGAACCCCGGTCGCCGGGGCGCTGTTCGGGCTTGAAGTGCTGGTGCTGGGTAGCATGATGTATGAAGTGCTTTTCCCTTCTTTTGTGGCAGGCATCATCGGGTTCCATGTTGCGACCCTAATGGGAGTGCAGTATCAGCAGTATGCGGCTTTTGTGACCCCCATGTTTTCGGGGGGCAAATTCCTGGAAATAATTCTCCTTGGCATGTGGTGCGGCTTGATAGCACTTTTTCTTATAGAGACCATGAAGTTCAGTCACAAGGCTTTTAATTGGCTGCCATGGCATTACACCCTGAAGGCACTCTTCGGAGGAACCCTGCTGATCGTGATCGGAAAGTTTCTTTCTCCCAGTTATCTGGGCTTGGGGCTTGATTCCATTGATGCGGGGCTCACGGGCAATGTTATTCCGATAGGTGCGGTCTTCTGGAAAAGTATTGCCACTTCAATCACACTGGGTTGCGGAGGCAGTGGCGGAATTGTAACCCCGATATTCTATATAGGTGTTGCTGCGGGCAATCTATTTGGTCAAATCTTTCACGAACCGAATCTGGCAATATTTTCGGCTCTCGGAATGACAGCGCTTCTGGCGGGTGCCGCGAATACCCCCATTGCCGCATCTGTTATGGCAATCGAGCTTTTTGGTCCCGGTATTGCCCCCCATGCCGCTCTTGCCTGCATGGTAAGTTATCTGATTGTTGGGTACCGGAGCGTCTATCCAAGCCAGTTGCTGGGAATTCGGAAAAGCGCTTCCCATAAAATAACTATCGGGATGCCAATCGGAGAGGTCGGGCGCACAGAGTTTGTTACACGTGAAAAATCTCTGCTCGGAGTCGTAGTCAACATAATGGATCGAGTTCGCCATAAAGATGATCCCAAATGATGTAAGGATGACGGAAAGGAAACGAGATGGGGTTCATCCTTGCACTTGATCAGGGAATCACAAGTTCCCGGGCCCTGGTTTTTGACTACGAAGGCAACGTGTGCATGGCTCATGGTAGTAGTACTACGGCTACTTGCAAAAACTAACGACCTGCCGAAATTCCCCTCCCTGTCAAATTCCGTTAAACCCATAAGTCTGTCACAGCTAGTTTCACGTAGTCTGGAAAGTAGGGAAACACCGTTTTCACTCGCTAACGTCCTGGTCTTTATCATTCTCTTCCGCAAAGTTGTTACTCACCTGCCACGCTTTTTAGAAGAAATCATTTCTAAATACGTACTTCACCACTTTTTACAGTCCGTATGCACCCTGTTTACCAAGGTACCTTGCAGGTAGTTTTGCTACCAAGTGAATATATTTGTTTGTGTATAAAAATATATTAAATATGCAGTAAAAATTTGCTATTTTAATTAAATCCATGGTAAAAATTGTCAATTTTCCTTTAATTAGAAATAGACAGCTGTTTTGCTATTGACGTCAATGTATGATCGATAACGGAGGCCGTTTGTATGGGTATTTCAGGTGTCATCGCTGCAGTGAGATTTCGTCCCGCTGCATTCGTTCTTGGGTTGCTTTGTATTCTCTTCCTTTTTACTGTACCTGCTCGCGCGGCTGAATACGATCTGGTTCTTAACCAGGCTGACAGCCCGGACCCCGTAACGGCTGGAGGTGTTGTCACCTATACCTTGCGTGTGACCAACGACGGCGATGATAACGCCATAAGCAATATTCAGCTCACGGACACCCTTCCTGCCGGCGTCACCTTTTTGAGCGCTACACCCAGTCAGGGAAGTTGTTCTGCTCCTTCTGCGGGGCAGGTTACCTGTACTCTTGGCACACTGGCACCCCAGACATTTGCGACGGTCGCCGTTCGTCTCCGCACTGCGATCTCCGGTCTTATCACCAACCAGGCTTCCGTTACCAGTACAACCGGCGGTTTTTTTGATCCTAATACATCCAATAACAGCCAGAGCGAAGTCACGACGGTCAATGCCGGTGTAAACCTGTCGCTGGTCAAAACCGCTACACCGTCCCCATCTGTCCAGTCTGGTGCTTCCTTGAGCTACAGTCTGAGGGTAACCAACGCCGGTCCGGACAGCGCTACCAATGTCCGTGTTACCGATAATCTGCCCCCTGGGTTCGTGCGGAGCGGATCCCTGCCAAGCGGTTGTTCACAGGCAGGTCAGGTTGTAACCTGTGACATTTCCGCTTCAGTGGCAGCCGGCGGAATTGTCGATATCGGTCCCCTAACAGGTACCGTTACCGCTGCATCCGGCAGTACTCTTACCAATGCGGCCAGTGTTACCATCACCAGCGCCGGTGCGCCCCAAGATCCTGACACCGGCGATAATACCGTGACTGTCGACACAAGCGTGACAGCAGGCTGTGACCTGGCCCTGACCAAAAACCAGAGTGTTGCCAACCCGATTATTCAGGGAAACAGTTTTAACTATCTCCTTACGATTACCACGACGGGAGATGATCCCGCCAACGTGTCGGTGACCGACAGTATCCCGGACAATTTTGCCATCGGTACGCCGACCGGCTCTGGCTGGTCATGTTCTGTCGCGAGCCAGACGGTAACCTGCTCCCGTGCGACCGGTATCGGTGCCGGCAGTCAGACCCTGCCGACAATCACTATTCCGGTTACGGCAACGACCGTTGGCAGTGGGGTAGTCAACTCGGCTACTGTTTCCAGTTCGACCTCCGATCCGAACCCCGCTAACAACAGCGGTTCCGTAACCAGCAATATCCTTGCTCCCAATTCCGACCTGCGGATGAACAAGTCGTCACTTCGTGCCAATAATTCTGCATTGTCACCAGCGCTGGTGCAACAGGGGGTGCCTTTCCGCTATCGCTTGTCAGTGACGAATCTTGGCCCGGCGGCAGCCACCACCGGCGGTACGCTTACCATGGTGGACACCCTGCCGGTGGGAATAACCGCCACCAGCTACGCTGTTACCAATGGCTGGAGCTGTACTGATCTGACCACTCCCCTTGTCGGCCCGGCTTCAATTACCTGCACGCGCACGCTGACCGCCAACCTGAATTCCGCCGCCACCACTCCTGCTGTCGATATCAACGTCACGCCAACGGCCACCGGACTTCTCACCAACCAGGCCTGCGCAGCGGGCAGCGGTATTCCGTTGGACGCCAATGACACCAATGATTGTGCAAATTCGGCGGTAACCTCCCAGGATACTGCTACCGACCTGCGCGTTATCAAAACCGCTGCGCCAGACCCGGTCAATGCCGGCGAAGAACTTACCTATGCCATCGAGATTGTCAACAGTTTAACGGTTACGGCTACGACTGTTTCACTGACCGATACCATCACCAGTCTGATCAACGGCAACAAGGGCGCCACTGGTGCCGGTTTCATCGATGCGGTGGTGACCAACAATAGTGCTGTTGGCGGCAGCTGCAGTGACAGTTATGTAAACAACAGCAGTCGGAGATTGACGTGCACTTTCAGCTCCATTCCCGGCTGTAGTCAAGGGAGCGACTGCCCGGTGGTAACCGTCCGCGTCAGGCCGAGAGGGAGCGGAAATCGCATCAACAGTGCCTACGCGGTTTCCGGTGATGTGGTTGATGCGAATATCTCGGATAATACCGGATCTGTCACCAGCAGTGTAACTCCCATTGCCGACGTTCGCACCACCATTACCGATACCCCTGACCCGCTTGCTGTGGGCACCAATCTCACCTATGTGGGGACCATCATCAACCAGGGCCCCAGCGACGCTGCCAATGGCACCATCAGCATTACCCTGCCCGAAGGAGTCGCTTTCGTCTCGGCTTCTCCTTCGACAGGCAGTTGCTCGGTAACCCCCGGCGCCGGTGTTGTCACCACGAGCAGCAACCAGACGGTTACCTGTGACCTGGGAATCATAACCCTGCTTGGTGGGCAGCGAACAGTCAGCGTCATTGTCCGGCCGACCCTTGCGGTTACCGCGGCATTTCCTGCGACCATTACGGCCCTGTCCTCTGTTTCCACCAGCACGACGGAAAACGATGCGACCAACAACAGCGGCTCGACGACAACCCAGGTTACCAATCCCGGTCACGACCTGCTGATAAACAAGACCGACAGCCCGGACCCTGTTGCAGTCGGGGACAACGTCACCTACATCATTACCGTAACTAACAACGGTCCATCGTACGCCACAGCGGTGCAGGTGGTGGATACCCTGCCGTCGACAAAACTATCTTTTGTCAGCGCCACGCCTTCCAGCGGAAGCTGCACGACTCCGGTGAGCAATGTGCTGACCTGCGATGTGGGCGACATCTCGACCGGACAGAGCCGAACCATCAGCGTGGTCATGACCGGGACTTCCAAAGGGGTGGACACTAATAGCGCCGCGGTCAGTTCCGCCGAGACCCGGGCATCGTACCCTGATATCCTGCCGGGGAATAACGCGGTAACGGAGAACACTACCGTCCGTACCAAGGTTGATCTGCAGGTGACCAGCAAAACCGCTTTACCCAATCCGGTGGGACTCCGCAGACCCTTTGACTGGACTATCTCCCTATTGAACGCGTCCGGAGCCGGGCTGGCAGAAGCGGATAACGTGGTCTTGAGCGACACCTTGCCGGCCGGTATGGAATTGACGGACACACCTTCGGTCACGGTTACCGGCGGCACTTTCTCCAGCACCACCTGCACGGGAACGGCGGGACAAACTTCCTTCACCTGCGACCTGGGCACCGTCAGCAGCGGCGCCACCGGGACCATCACGGTTCCGGTCCGGGTCACGACCTACCCGACAGGCGGCACGACCACCAACAGCACCTCCATTGCCACCAGCTCGCGGGATATAGACGCGGCAAACAACAGCATTTCAGGCACGGCAACCATTCTGGATTCCAGTATTGCCGGAACCGTTTATCGGGATCTTGACGATAGCGGCAGCCAGTCCACCGGAGAAACCGGCATCGCCGGCATTACCATTGCCTTGAACGGAACGGCCTTTGACTCCACCGCGATCACCCGCAACACGACAACCAATGCCAGCGGCAATTTCAGCTTTTCCGGGCTGCCGGAAGGCACCTATACCCTGACCGAAGGGGCCGTTTCCCTTGCCGGCTTCGTTGACGGCCGCGAGACAGCCGGCACCATCGACGGCAGTTCCGTCGGCAACACGGCGGTCAATGACGTCATTTCCGCCATCGCCCTTGGTGAAAACAAGGACGGCGTAACCTATCTGTTCGGAGAGGTACCCGATGCGGACGTCAGCGGCAGGGTTTACCATGACATCGCCAGCAATGGGTTGTTCGATGGTTCCGATACCGGCATCGGCGGCGTCACCCTGACTCTCACCGGCACCGATGACCGCGGCCAGGCAGTGAACCGCACGACAACCACCGCCGCCAACGGCACCTACAGCTTTACCGGAATGCGTCCCGGCACCTACACCGTCACCGAAACCCAGCCCTCCGGGTGGGATGCCGGTAAAACCACCGCCGGAACGGCCAGCGGTGCCGGATCAAGCCCCGGCACGGTCAGCGGCGCTGCCACCAGTAATATCATCCAGAATATCGTGCTCGGTCTGAACGGCAGTTCTCCCGGTAACAATTTCGGCGAGATTCATCTGGCCAGCCTGGCCGGCTTCGTCTTTATCGATCCGAACAGCAACGCCATCAGGGACGCCGGGGAAACCGCCGGTGTCACCGGGGTATCACTTTCACTGACCGGCACCGACGATCTTGGCACTGCCGTTGATCTTTCCGCAACCACCGCTGCCAACGGCGCATACAGCTTTACCGGCCTGCGTCCCGGCACCTACCTCGTCCGCGAAACTCCGCCAGACGGATTCACCCATACCGGGGCACAGGCCGGGAACAAGGGGGGGACCGGAGAAGGGGTGGGTGTTACCGTCGTCTCCATATCCGCGATCCCGCTCGTTTCCGCAGATACTGCCAGCGGCTACAACTTCGGCGGGAACGGCCAGGGCCTTTCCGGCTATGTCTACGTTGATCTGAATGGCAGCGGCAGCAGGGACAGCGCTGAGCCGGGAATCCCGGGAGTTTCGATCTCCCTGTCAGGGTTAACCGCCGGCGGCGTGAATGTCTGTACTGCCATTTTTCCGAGCCCCTGTACAGCAGTCACTGATTCCACGGGGGCCTATAACTTCACCGGTATTCCCGCCAGTGACGTAACGGGCTATACCCTTACCGAACAACCACAGACGAATGCGCCACTGACCAATTACGCTGATGGTGCGGACTCGGCGGGCTCTCTCGGCGGCACGGCCGGCAACGATGTGCTTTCAGGGATCGTGCTCGGCACGACATATGGAGACAATTACAACTTTGGTGAACTGGGCGGCACTATCTCGGGCCTGGTTTATCATGATGTGAATAACAATGGCGGGTATGACTTGGCAACCGAGAGCGGAATCTCCGGTGTGGCGGTGATTCTTTCCGGACTAACTGCAACCGGAGTCGATGTCTGTGGCGTGATTCCCACCTGTACGGCGACAACCGTCCCGGATGGCAGCTTCTCTTTTGCCGGAGTCCCCGCCGGTAACTACACCCTGACCGAGACACAGCCGGTTGATTTTGCCGATGGTACCAACAATGTCGGGACAGCCGGTGGCACTGCCGGAACCAATTCGTTTAGCAGCATCGCCCTTACCCCGGGTGGCACGGCCCAATCGTACCGCTTCGGCGAAAAAACCGGGTCCCTTTCCGGTTTCGTATACATCGATGCCAACAATGACGGCATCTTTGATGTCGGCGAAACAGCGCTTTCCGGTGTTACTCTGACACTGTCCGGAATCACGGCCTCGAACAACGATGTCTGCACTACCATGGCCAGTTGTACTACCGAAACCGCTGCTGACGGAAGCTACAGCTTTACCGGTCTAAGGAATGCCAACGCCTCCGGATACACCATAGTCGAAACCCAGCCTGCCGGTTACCAGGACGGCCGTGACACGGCGGGAACCCCTGGCGGCGTAACCACCACCAATGATCGCATAGGTGCCATTCCGCTGAATAACGGTCAGGACGGCACCGGCCACAACTTCGGCGAGCTTCAGTCAGCCCGGATTTCCGGGCGCGTATACAATGATGCCAATTCCAGCGGAAGTTATCAGGCCGGCGAGGAAATGGCAGGCGTTACTCTTACCCTGACCGGGACCGATGACCTGGGCAACCCGGTCAATGTCGTTGTGACAACTGTCGCAAACGGCACCTATCAATTTGAAAACCTTCGACCCGGCACCTATGCCGTTACGGAAACGCAGCCTGCCGGAATTGGCAATGGTCCGACTGTTGTCGGTTCTGTCGGCGGTTCGGCGGGTGTGAACACGGTTTCCGCTATCGTGCTTGTTTCTGGAAGTGCAGCAGCCGGGTATGACTTTATCGAAATTGCTTCGAGTCTGTCCGGGTTCGTATACCTTGACGCAAATGGTAACGGTTTGATGGACGACGGTGCCAGCGGGATCTCCGGCGTTACTGTTACCCTGCTTGGCACGGATGTCGACGGCCAACCGGTCAACCGCTCGACCACCACCGCACCGGATGGCAGTTACCGGTTTGACGGTTTGACGAACGGCACATATACCCTGGTCGAGACGCAGCCGCTCCTGTATCAGGATGGCCGGGAAGCTGCCGGATCACCGGCCGGCACCGTGGACAATTCGTTGTTCAGCAACGACCAGGCACAAAACGTCATTTCAACCATCACCTTGCCTGTTGGAACTTCCGGGGCCGGGTATCTGTTTGGCGAACGTACCGGGCTTCCCGGCAGTTTCTCCGGCACGGTTTGGTTTAACAGTGAAATCCTCGACCAAATCCGACAGCCCGGCGAACCCTACCTTGAAGGCTGGCGTGTAGATGCGGTGCAGGGCGGTGTTGTGCTCGGAACTGCCACTACGGATGCCAACGGTTCTTGGCTTATCGGCGGACTGCCGGCCGCAACAGGGTACGAGCTGAAATTCTACAGCCCCGGGAACAATGCCCTGTACGGCACACCTGTTTCCCAGGATAGCGGTTACAGTGTTACAACCCCCGATTACAGCGCCAGGACCATTGCCAACATGACACTTCTTTCCGGCGCGAACATCGTGCAGCAGAATCTGCCGATTGACCCGTCCGGTGTGGTCTACGACGCCATTACCAGGGCAGCGGTTGCCGGTGCAACGGTCGCTATTTCCGGTCCGGCCGGTTTTGACCCGGCGCTTCATCTGGTCGGCGGGACGGGCAATCAGAGCCAGGTTACCAATGACACCGGTTTCTATCAGTTCCTGTTGTTGCCCAATGCCCCGTCCGGGGAGTATACCCTGACCATCAATCCACCGGCAGGGTACGTTCCTGGCACCTCTACGATCATCCCTCCGGGCGCCGGCCCTTATACGCCCTCGGGCTCCGGTGTTGATCCGATCCAGGCCCAAGCCGCTCCACCGACCGGCAGCCAGCCCACGACGTACTATATGTCGTTTACCATCAGCGGCGCATCGCCCAATGTAATCAATAACCACATACCGGTTGACCCGGTGCTGGGCGGGGCGATCATCGTTACCAAGAGATCACCATTGGTCAATGTTTCCCGCGGCGACCTCGTCCCTTATACCATTGAGGCAACGAACACTTTGTCGGCACGGCTTCTCAATGTGGACCTGGAAGACCTGATGCCGCCCGGTTTCAAATTCCGCACCGGCAGCGCCACCCTGAATGGCGTAAAGTCTGCTCCGCTGGTCGTCGGCCGCACCCTGCGCTGGACGAACCTCACCTTCGCACCTTCGGAGAAGAAAACCATCAAGCTGCTGCTGGTGGTCGGCTCCGGAGTTAGCGACGGCGATTACACAAACGTGGCCTGGGCGATGAACAATATTGTCGCCTCACGGATCTCCAATGTCGGCCAGGCAACGGTCCGGATTATTCCTGATCCGACCTTCGATTGTACCGACATCATCGGCAAGGTCTTTGATGACAAGGATGCCAATGGCTACCAGGATGAGGGTGAAGCCGGTATCGCCGATGTCCGCGTTGCAACAGCCCGTGGCTGGCTGGTAACCACTGACGCCGAAGGCAGGTTTCACGTTGCCTGCGCCGCCATTCCACGGGAAGACCGGGGCTCCAACTTCATCATGAAGCTGGACGAGAGGACGTTGCCGTCCGGTTTCCGGGTGACTACCGAGAATCCGCGCATAGTTAGGGCAACCCGGGGCAAGATGGTCAAACTCAATTTCGGCGCCACCATTCACCGGATTGTCAGGGTTGAGGTGGGAGACGCGGCATTCCAAGGGGACAAGCTGTTACTGCTGCCCCAGTGGCAGAAACGTTTCGATGATTTGCCTCAACAGCTGCGCGAGAAACCGAGCGTCGTGCGTATCGCCTATCGCCTGGAAGGAGGGGATCGGAAGCGGGCCGAGCAAAGGCTTGAAACACTGGCTGATAATCTCCGGCAGAGTTGGAAGGAACTGAAGTGTTGTTATCCCCTTGGAGTAGAGACTGAAATAGTGGAGGTCAGCCGATGAAAGCATTGATCAGAACCATCGCTCTGACCCTTGGAATGGTTGTATTTCTAGCCCTGACAGTCTTTGGCGAAAACTCCTCTGCCGCTTTGTCCGGATGCAGCGAGAACGGAACGACCTGCACCCCTTGTCGTGATTCCCTCACGGGAGCCCCGGTTGCCTGCAGCGGGAGCGCGCTCGGACAGAGAGTCGATGACGGGCGTGTCTATATGGAAATCCTTCCTCCCAGCAGCGAAAGGGCGGGTGGTTTTGGAAACTATTTTACTGGATCCCACATTCTGTTGCCCCAGAAAACGATAAAGCAGGCCTCGACAGCCTTGCTGTCCGAGGAGAAGGTCGAAACCCTGCCTCAAGCGCGGATTGTAGTCAGATTGGGTGATACCCGGACCGGAGCACTGTTCGACTCGGGCAAAGACCGGCTTCTTCCTGCTGCAATAACCAGGCTGGATAACCTGGCAGCGCAAATGCGAGGGAAGAAACACCTCAAACTCGAAGTCGTGGGACATACCGACAACATCAGGATCGGGATCCCGGAAACCAAGCGCCGATTTGCCGGCAATCAGCAGCTATCCGAAGCCCGTGCATCAGCTGTTGCTCGCTATCTGCAGAAGGTTCTGGAGCTGTCCGACGATGCGGTGGCAATCAGCGGCAAGGGCGAAACCCGGCCAATTGCTGATAATGCTACTGTTGACGGGCGGGCGCGCAACCGTCGTGCCGAGATTGCCTTCTGGTACGACGAAGACAGGCCCAATCCGGCATATGGTGATGCGCTGAAAGAGCAGGGCAGGGTGGTGTCTTTGCCTGCAGAGGCGGCTGCTTCAACGCCGGAGCGACAAGCCTGCGGCACTGCGGGTCCTGCGGACCGCAATGACCTGCCGTTTCGCGTTACCGTGGACGGTCAGCCGGTTTCGGGTGACACCCTGATGCCGGAAGCCGATCGTCAGCGCTGCGTGGATGTTTCTCTTGCCAAGAGCGATATCCAGGTGCGCTTCGACCCCCTGCAGACCAAGCCGGCTCTGAACGTCTGGTCCTTCCCGGACGGGCCGCTTCGCGGAAAACCAGTTGAATTCGGCGTCTACAGTAACTACCTTTCATGGATCATGTTTGCGGAGGTCAGGGTGTTTAGCGGCTCCAGGCCTTCCGGTAAACCCCTGGCTAGTGTGCCGGTCAGCTGGGATCAACCGGTTATCTGGACCGTGCCGGTCGACGCTCCGGAGGAGATGTGTTTTCTGGTGCGAGTCTATGATAAACAGGGGCGCTTTGACGAAACAGCGGTCAAGCCGCTGCGGATGATGGACAAATCCCGCCCGCACAGTGATAGTGAGAGCGCCGCACGGGAGCGCATGACCGGCTGGGGCCAAGATTCCCGGGCGCTTGCCACCATACCGGTTTCCGGTGGAACCGTTACCGTCAATGGCACTGGTATCCGGCCGGAACAAACGGTCCTGGCACTGGGGATGGTGGTGCCTGTGGATTCTAAAGGCTCATTCGCCATCCGTCAGATATATCCCTCCGGTCCCCATACCGTCAGCGTTGCAGTGGCCGAGTCTGACGGTAGGCAAGCGGTGTTCTCCCGCAATCTGACCATTCCCGATCAGGATTGGTTCTACGTTGCCATTGGTGATCTGACGGTGGGACAGAACAATACCAGCGGACCTGCCAACCTGGTTACCGGTGACGTTGACCATACGGATGGGAAGGTTTTTGTAGACGGACGTGCTGCCTTCTACCTAAAGGGCAAGATCAAGGGAGAATACCTGCTGACTGCCAGCGCCGATACCCGTGAGCAACCGCTGGAGGACCTGTTCAGCAACTTTGGATCAAAGGATCCACGCTAC
Organism: Geobacter sp.; assembly: GCA_003857395.1. Next base: position 11,793 of record RPRC01000107.1, on the reverse strand, counting down.
CTGCTGCGGCGAATCGACCCTGATCGCTACTATCCGGTCTACGGCGATGACAGTACCCTGGTGGAGGATGCTCCAACGGAAGGCAAGTTCTACGTAAGGCTTGAAAAGGGCGATTCCCATGTGCTGTGGGGGAATTTTCAGACACAGTGGACCGGTTCGGAACTGACCCAGTTCAACCGGGCCCTCTACGGAGCCGAGCTTTTGCTGAAAAGTCCTGCAATTACCCGCTTCGGTGAACGGCAGGGCTATCTGAATGCTTTTGCGGCCGATCCGGGTACACTCCAATCACGCGATGAATTTCGCGGTACTGGTGGTTCGCTTTACTATCTGCGCCACATGGATATAACCCGTGGTTCCGAGCAGGTCTGGGTTGAAGTGCGCGACCGGGACTCCGGACTGGTGCTGGAACGGAAACAGTTGGTTTCTTCCCAGGATTTTGATATCGACTATCTGCAGGGCAGGGTGATGCTCCGCTCACCCCTGTCGTCAGTTACCGGTGGCGCCTCGATGATTTCGACCGGTACCCTGTCCGGTAACCCGCTGTTCCTTGTGACAACCTACGAATACGTACCAGGTGTTACTGCTGTGGACGGTCTGGCGCTGGGGGGCAATGCCCACCAGTGGCTTGGTGACTACGTGAGGCTTGGTGTTACCGGGTACCGTCAGGGGCAGAATGAGCAGCAGCAAACCCTCGTTGGCGGGGACGTAATCCTCCGTTATGCTCCGGGTACCTATGTCAAGGGTGAAGTCGCGCACAGTGACGGACCTGGTGCAGGTCAGCAGAATTCCATTTCCGGCGGTTTTGATTTTATTACGACGACTGCGGGCAGCCAGGCTGCTGACGCCAAACGGATTGATGCCCAGATTGACTTGGCTGATTTTACCCCAAACCTCAAAGGCATGGGCAGCTTTTACTGGCAGGATCGGGATCAGGGTTTTTCCGGCCCCGGTCAGTTGACCTATGGTGAGGCTGTGCGTCAGATCGGCGGCCGCATGACCTTGCCGATTGGCCCGGTACTGGAAACTGATTTGAAGGGTGATGATCGTAATTCTCCGAGCCAGAGTGCCCGTAACATCGAGGGCGCGGTGCGTTGGCAGGTTACACCGGCCTGGCAGCTGGCTCTGGCACTGCGGGACGATAATCGCTGGACTGCAACCCCCGGCAACAGTGTAATTCTCTCCGAGAATGGACAGCGCACCGATATGCAGCTGCGGGCCCACTACCAGTCACTGGAGAAGCAGGGCGATAAGTCTGCGGTGCCGGGAAACTGGGACGGGTTCGGTTTTCTTCAGGGCACGCTGGCCAAGAGTGGTAACCGGAGAGATAATAACCGTGCCGGCCTTGGCGGAGGATGGCAACTGTCCGACCGTTTCCGCCTTACCGGAGAGGCTTCCTATGGTACTGACGGTTTTGGCGGTACCCTGGGTGGTGACTACAGGATCAATGATCGCAGTAATGCCTACCTGACCTTCACCAGCGAGACAGAACGGGCAGATCTGAACAGCCGGGGGCGCTACAACACCGCCGTGGTCGGTACCCGTTATCGGGTCAGCGATCAGATGGCGGTATTCGGCGAAACCAAGTCCACCCACGGTTCAGACGCAGGAAGCCTGGTGCATGCTTTCGGACTTGATTATGCACCGACCGATCGCTGGACGTATGGCATCAAGGCAGAGTATGGCACTATCTCCGACCAACTCTCCGGTGATCTGGAGAGACGCGCCGTTGGCGTTACCGCAGCGTACAAATGGTTGAAGATCAACTACGGCACCGGCCTGGAGTATCGTAATGATAATGGTACGGCCGGCGACCGTGATGCCTGGTTGCTGCGTAATTCTCTCTCCTATCAGGCAGATCCTTCCTGGAGGGCATTCGGCAAATTTGATACTTCCATCAGCAGCAACAGCCAGGGAGCATTCTACGATGGTGATTTCATGGAGTTGGTTCTGGGTGCGGCCTACCGCCCAATTTTGAACGACCGCTGGAATCTGCTCTTCAAATACACCTATTTTCAGGACACTCCTTCCCCAGGGCAGGTTACGGCGGATTCAACCATTGCCGAGTATTCACAGCGCAGTCACGTGCTTGCGATGGATGCCATCTATGATCTCTGGTCATGGCTCTCCCTGGGGGGCAAGGTGGGCTTCCGCTCCAGCCAGATCAGGCTGAGTAGAACGGATGGGGAATGGTTCGACAGTAATGCAGTACTGGGTATTCTGCGTGCGGACCTCCATCTGGTGCGCAAATGGGATCTGGTGGTGGAAGGTCGGACTCTGGCGGCTCTGGAGGCCGAGGATCAGCGCAGCGGCTGTCTGCTGGCCGGCTACTATCATGTGAACAAATACGTCAAGACTGGTGTGGGATACAACTTTACCGATTTCTCCGACGATTTGACTGATTTGTCCTACCGAAGCCACGGCTGGTTCTTTAATGTCGTGGGTGGAATATAAGGAAGTGCCGGTATACCATGCTTCTCGTGATCATTGCTGCTACGAGCCACGCGGGATACTGATTCTCAACGTTCACTAAAAATTTCCCTTGATAAGCTCCGTCGTAATCACGACGGAGCTTTTTTTTGAGGAACCTTCAAGATCCGGTATGACTGTCGGGATTGCAAACTTTACTTTTCCCTTGTCAACTTCGATAAGAGCGCGGGAAGTAAAGTAGCCGTAAGCTGCACCGCCCAAAACACCTGCCGCCGCACCATACGCCATATATTCCAGATGGTCACCAGGTTTACGGGAAAATGCCATTACGGCAGCTCCCACCATTGTGCCCGCCAAACCCCCGTAGATTGAGTCCTTGGCGATTTCCTTGAAAGCGGTTTCGGCAGCGTGACAAGGTACCTGGATTAAAAATAGAATCGCTGCGGAAAAGATTGCTGAAATGAAAACTCTGAGTTTCTTCATGGACCTCCCGGCGGACAGTTCCGGTCTCAATGCTTGACTTTGAAACGCATAACGTGGCCCGGTTAAATTCACCACTACATTGCTGTGATTGACAAGAAAGTATCGAAACAGAAACGATACAAAGACGTGACAGAGTACCATAATGACGGAGGGTGTCAAAGGAAAAACTGCCCTGTGTTGTAGCGAATCAAGGTTCAGCTGCGCTGGTCAAGGGGAGACACCGGAAGAGACGTAGGTGATGGAGTTATGGAATTCTTTGACTTTTTGAGCCTTTTTAGTTATAGTCCTGGTGTAATTTAGATGGAAGCAGGGTTCTCCGTCTGGAGTCGATCCTGTTTCATTTCACCTATATGCAAGGGGTTAGGTCGAGAGGCCTAGCCCTTTTCTGTTGTCGCGGACTGTCGCATGATCACTATCCATACGGAGTTTTATCATGATTCATTTGTCAAATATTTCCAAGCAGCATGGCTCGCAGATCCTTTTTCGCGAGGCTGGTTTTCAGATACTTCCGGGGAGCCGGAATGGTCTCGTTGGCCCCAACGGTGCCGGTAAAACAACCATCTTTCGGATCATCACCGGCGAGGAGGAAGTGGACAGCGGCGAAATTACCAGCGCGAAAAAAACCACGGTCGGCTATTTTTCCCAGGATGTTAGCGAGATGGCCGGCCGCAGTGCCCTGGAAGAGGTTATGGCAGGTTCCGCAGAGACCATGCGTCTTGCGGGTGAGTTGGCAGAAATGGAGGCGGCCATGTGCGAGCCCATGGAGGATGACGCAATGGCGACTCTCCTGGAACGCTACGGCATCGCCCAGGAGGAGTTCGAGCACCGGGGCGGTTATGACCTGGATACCCGTGCCCGGACTGTACTGACCGGACTCGGTATCGGCCCGGATCGCTTTGATCTGTCGGTGGAGTCTTTCAGTGGTGGCTGGAAAATGCGTATTGCTCTGGCCCGCATTCTGACGCTCAAGCCAGACGTGCTGCTGCTGGATGAGCCCACCAACCACCTGGACGTGGAGTCAATAGTCTGGCTTGAGGAATGGCTTTCCAGCGAGTTCGGCGGCGCGCTGCTTATGACAAGCCATGACCGCGATTTCATGAATCGGGTCGTAACCCGTATCATCGAGGTAGCCAACAAGACGGTGACTTCCTACAGCGGCAACTACGATTTTTACGAGCGGGAGCGTGACATCCGCCTGGAGCAGTTGCTGGCGAGCCACAAGCGGCAGCAGGACATGCTGGCGAAAGAAGAGGAGTTCATTGCCCGCTTCGCTGCCCGCGCTTCCCACGCGGCACAGGTTCAGTCGCGGGTCAAGAAGCTGGAGAAGATTGAGCGGATCGAGATCCCTGCCGAGGAGCGGGTGGTTCGCTTTGAATTCAGGGAACCTCCCCGGAGCGGTGACGACGTGGCGGTCTTCGAAGGTCTCACAAAGAGCTGGGATTTGCCCGATGGCGGTGTGCATCCTGTTTTCAGCGGCGCTTCCGGTATCGTCCGGCGCGGCAACAAGATAGCCGTTGTCGGTGTGAATGGTGCGGGTAAATCAACTTTTTTGAAGACATTGGCCGGGTTGACCGGGCCATCCGGCGGGAATATCGCTTTGGGTGCCGGTGTGGAACTTGGCTATTTCAGCCAGCATGCCATGGAAGTGTTGGAACCGAAGAAGACCGTGTTCGAAACCGTTCAGGACGCCATGCCTTTGGCAAATATCGGTGTAATCCGCAACCTGCTGGGGGCGTTCATGTTTTCCGGGGATTCGGTGGACAAGCGAATTGAAAACCTTTCCGGAGGAGAGAAGAGCAGGGTGGTGCTGGCAACACTCCTGGGCAGGCCGATCAACTTCCTGGTCCTTGACGAGCCTACCAACCACCTGGACATCCGTTCACGGGAGATTCTCCTGGATGCGCTGCGGGGCTTCACCGGCACCGTGGTGCTGGTAAGTCATGACAGGCATTTCCTGCGGTCCCTGGTGGACAGGGTCTTCGAGATAGATCACGGGGAGATGCGGGTGTTCGAGGGAGACTACTGCTATTATCTGGAAAAGACCCGAAATGAGGCGACAATCGCCGCCTGATAGTACGGGGCGGACGTTGTCCTCTTTACCCTCGGGCCTGAAGTGTCCTTGCCACCATCAGGCTGAATAGCTCTTCCAGGCTTTCCTGCACGTTGGCCGAATCGATGATGCCGAGAGCCCGGGCGATCGCCTCGAATGTTGCCAGTCCTTCGGGATGACACTCTTTCCTGACACCCCAAGACGTTTTTTCTCCTTCAGGGAGACGCACCATGGTGGCATGCTCCATTCCAGGGAGCCGCTTGCCCATGCGCGCAGCCTGGCGCCAGTTGCCGTCAGGGACAACGAGGTTGACCGGTCTGGGGTCCTCCGCCAGCAGGGCGCGGCTCAGGATCCGGGCCTCCTCGCCGGGATAGAGGAGCAAGGTGCATCGCTGTTCGGATTCGAGGTCTTGAAGGGAAAGTGGCTGATCCTGGTGTCCCTGGATGCGAAGTTCGCTGTTGCTGAGTGCGGCGAGCGCCAACGGCCCGGTTGCAGTCGGTTTTGCCCACTCACGGCGATGCATCACCAGGATTAGCCGGGTGGCAAGATCGAGCCGGGGGATGGAGCTGCAGAGGCAGAGGCGTGTGTGCAGGCGGCATCGAGGACAACGTTCGCTGCGTTTTGATCTGGTTCCCATGTCCTTACCCTACCATAGATCCGTTCGTAGTGATATTGCTGAAATCAATCAGCCGTGGGCGTACTAAGAGATCAGCCCGTAGCAGTTTCTATCCGGAAACTCCAAAACACTGCTACCCCCCGTTGGGCTGGGGCTTTCTCGGAGTCTCTCGTCCGGCTTTATGGCAAGTCAGCGACAGCAAAGAAAACGCCTGAATCCAGCAAGTAGCCTGTTCTGTGTCTCGGGTGGAGACCGATTACGAGAGGCTTCGAGGAAGTTCCAGCCCAGCCTCTGTCGAGACTTTCCGGATGGACACGAGATAGTGTCGGGCATCTTTCATGGTATAGTAATTTCAGCTCCCGTTCGACTGTCAACAGGCGCGGGCGCGGCTCAGCTGCAGTATAGTCGTATTTCCCCTAAGGAGGGGCACATGGAGAATAGTGAACAACTCGAACTTTGTCGTCTGCATACCCTGAAGGTTGCCCGCATTGACACGCGCGGCATTTGGCTCGAGGCCGGCGGACAGTTGGCGCACCTTCCGCGGAGGGAGGCGCGTGAGGTACAGCCTGGTGAGCAACTGGAAGTTTTTCTCTATCAGGATGTGGCGGGAGAGCTGCAGGCTACCTGCCGTGAGCCGCGTGTCCAGGCTGGAGAATTTGCGTTGCTCAAGGTTCAGTCGGTCGGTCCCCATGGGGCATTTCTCGACTGGGGCCTGGCAAAGGACCTGCTCGCACCATTCAGTCTCCAGCCGGAGCGGATGCAGGTTGGCAGAAGCTATCTGGTCAAGGTCGAACTTGATCATCAGGGTCGTCCTTTTGCCAACGCCCGCATAGATGACTGCCTTGACCTCGAGTGGCCCGATCTTCATGACGGTGACCCGGTGGAATTTCTCATCTGGCAGCTCACCGACCTTGGCGCTAAAGTCATCGTCAATCACCGCTATCTTGCTCTGCTCTACCGGGATGAGTTGCCGGCCGGGGCCGGTACCGGTATGCACCTGACCGGCTATGTTAAGCGTTTGCGCGATGATGGCAAGCTTGATGTTACTCTGCGCAAGGTTGGTGCCGAGGGGGTGCTGGACGCTCGGCAGGTCATCCTTACGGCGCTGACGGAACAAGGCGGCAGTTTGCCTTTGCATGACCAGAGCTCTCCGGCGGCCATTCAGCAGGCACTGGGCATGAGCAAAAAAACCTTTAAAAAAGCGGTGGGCGGGCTCTATAAGGACGGTTTGGTGACTCTGACTAATGACGGAGTCCGGTTGAAAGTGAACGGCACGGGATCAGACCGCAGAAAGTAGCGGATCCTGCCCGATTGAACATATCTTAAACTTTTTGGAAATTTCATGGGCAATTACACCGTTGTTGTGTTGGACTTTGAAACCACCGGCCTCTCGCCGGACTGCGGCGACCGGATCATTGAGGTCGGAGCGGTCCTGATTCGAGACAACCGGATCGTCGACCGTTTTCAAAGCCTGATGAATCCGGGGATGCGGATCAGCAGCTTCATTGAAGGCTACACCGGCATCAGCAACCGGATGCTTGCAGCAGCGCCGCCGATTGCCGAGGTCATGGAGCGGTTTTATACATTCATTGACCGACACCACCTGGTCGCCCATAATGCCAGCTTTGACTGTCGCTTCCTTGACGTCGAGATGCAGCGCATCAACCGGCAGCGCAATCAGGAGTTCGCCTGCTCCATGCTCGTTTCCCGACGTGTCTATCCCGAAGCTCCGGGGCACAGCCTGGAAAAGCTGGTCCGTTACAAGAGGCTCAAGACAGACGGGATTCACCACCGTGCTTTGGCAGATGCGGAAATGACCTGCCATCTTTGGCTCGGTATGGTGGCTGACCTGAAAAAGGTGTTCGGACTGAAGCAGGTACCGTTCGATCTGATGCGTCATTTGGCGAAAATTTCGAAATCTGCCGCCCCTGCTTTTCTTGCGAGGGTCGCTGCCGGGCAGGGCTGAGTGACGTCCTTGCTTGACATTTTAGGACAGAAAGTACACCGTACCAGTTCAAATTACTGAAAGGAGCTTTTCCATGAACCAGCTTGATATACAGTACCCTCGCACTGCCGACCAGATCATCATTGCTCAGAACGCACTCATCAGACAGGTCTATGCCTGGATGGGTGGCGGTCTTCTCCTCACCGCGCTGATGGCTCTGGCCACCATCTCTTCGCCGGCCCTGTTCAATGCAATTGTCGGAAATCGCATGGTATTTTATGCTTTGATTATTGGAGAACTTGGCCTGGTGATCGGTATCTCCCGTGCCATCAATAAAATCAGCGCCGCTCTGGCGTCGTCCTTGTTTCTGCTTTATGCCGCCTTGAACGGCGTTACCATGTCGGTAATTTTTGCGGTTTACACTGCTGAATCGATCAGCTCCACTTTTGTCATCACGGCAGCCACGTTTGGTGCCATGAGCGCTTTTGGCTACTTTACTACTCGTGATCTGACCCGTTAGGGGAGCTTCCCCTTTATGGGTTTGATTGGCGTGGTAATCGCCTCGCTGGTCAACATTTTTGTCGGAAGCAGTGCTGTCTCCTGGATAATTTCCGTCATTGGGGTGATTGTCTTCACGGGGCTGACCGCTTACGACACCTGGAAGATCAAGGCCATGGCCGCTGCCGGAGCAGAAGGACGCAAGCCGGCCATTCTGGGCGCCCTCACTCTCTATCTCGACTTTATCAACCTCTTCCTCATGCTCTTGCGTTTACTCGGAAGTAGACGCTAGTATCCTTTGAGTTTTGTTTTTTTGTTAGTACACCGGCAATTAAACAACACAACCCTGAAGTAGGGGCGCTGCTCGCCGCGCCCCAATTGGGCAGGGCAAGCACTGCCCCTACCTTTGATATGTTTAATTGCCGAAGTAATAGCGCTGTGCTGCTGTTGCCAGACTCCCTCTTACACCGGCAGGATTTGAACATCCTGCCATCAGGAAATGAAACACGATGACGATACGATGGTTTCCCGGACATATGGGCAAGGCCCTGGAGCAGATTGAGGAACAGATCCGGAAGATAGACGTGGTGATTGAGGTGCTGGATGCCCGACTGCCTTTTTCCAGCTCAAACCACAAGCTTGCGGCACTGAGAAATAACAAGGTCTGGATCAAGGTGCTGAACAAAAATGATCTTGCAGACCCGGTTGTCACCAAGGCTTGGGTGCGGGATTTTCAGCTGCAGGCGGGGGTGCGTGCTTTGCCGCTGTCGGCAAAAAAACATGCCGACACGAAGCCGCTGATCAAGCTTTGCAAGGATTTGGTGCCGAGGCGCGGCCAGCCTGGCTTTCCGGTCCGTGCCATGGTGGTGGGCATCCCTAACGTGGGCAAATCCACCCTGATCAATACCCTGGCAGGGAGAAGTGCTGCGAAGGTGGGAGATCGGCCGGCAATAACAAAGTCTACCCAGCAGATCGACCTGCGCAACGGCATTGTGTTGTCCGATACCCCGGGGATGCTCTGGCCGGATATGAAAGACCAGGACGGAGCCTACCGTCTAGCAGCCAGTGGCGCCATTGGAGATAATGCCTTGGATTATACCTCTGTCGGCCTCTTTGCCGGAGAGTACTTGCTGCGACGTTACCCCGGCCTGCTGAAAGAGCGTTACGCTCTGCAGGAACTTCCCGAATCCGCCCATGACCTGATGATCGCTGTTGGTCGCAAGCGGGGACTTTTGGCGTCGGGCGGGGTGGTAGACCTGCACCGGGCTTCGGAGGCGTTTTTACGCGAGCTGCGGGCAGGAAAGATAGGTCGTATAAGTTTTGAGGAGCCAGCGGGAGCTCCTTCCGTTCCTGAGTGATACTGCTTCCCGAAATACCTCTGACGCTGTTTCAAAAGTGTCGCCGAGTTCTAAAAGCTTTCTTTCTCATGTCAATACCTGTATCGTGAGAAAGTATTTCATTAAATTTTTGAACCGAGAACACTCTATGAAGATTTTTATGATCTACGTCAGGGATGAGGATTTCTACCGACTTCTTCCAACTGAACTGAATGACTCACGGTTCACGAAGGGGCGAGTTCAGGTAATGGCCTTCCCCCCGCTCGGGATTGAAACCCTGGCACCGATTGTGCGTCAGTACGGCCATGAGGTGCGGATGTTCGACACCTGTCATCCGCAGATGAAGGAGGCGCAGATCGCCGAGGCGGTTATCGAGGAGCGGCCGGATGTGATTGCGCTTTCGTTTCTATCGACTACCTCGTATCCCGCCACTCGCAGTATGGCTCAACGGTTGAAAAATGCTGCGCCAGCGACGCCGATTATCCTTGGGGGCGTGTTTGCTACGATCAACGCAAAAATGGTTCTCGCCGACTGCATTTATGCGGACTATGTCTGCAAGGGCGAGGGTGAGGAACTGTTGCCTGACTTCCTGGAAAACCTCGAATCTCCCGAGAAGGTCGAAGGTTTAGTCTGGCGTTCTGGAAATGAAATCATCGAGAACCCGCCGCGCCCCTTCATCAAAAACCTCGACCTGTTTCCCTACCCGGACCGCAAGAGTCTGCCGATTGATTACATTGAATCAATGCCGCTTGACGTTCCGGCTGTTCTCTCGCTGGACCGATTCTGCACCATGCAGACTTCGCGCGGCTGTCCCAATCAGTGTATTTACTGTGACATCCCCACCCTCGCTGATCGTACCTGGCGATCTCGCTCCCCCGAGCACGTGCTGGGTGAGATGCAGCAGCTCAGCGACGAGGGTTACCGGTCAATCTATCTCACCGACGATCAATTTCTGCTGAACAGTAAACGCATCAGCGGGATCTGCCAAGGAATTATCGACCGCGAGCTGAAGTTCAACTGGGGCTGTGAGGGCCGGGTCGACTCGATCGCTGCCGACCAATTTCCCATTATGGCCAAGGCCAATTGCAACTTTCTCGCCTTTGGCATAGAGTCCGGCACCCAGAAGGTGCTCGATCGCCTCAAGAAGATGCAGACATTGCAGCAGGTCGAGCGCACGGTCGGAGCGGCCAAGCAGCATGGCATAGCCACTACGCACGGTTTTTTCCTGATCGGCTCACCAGGGGAAAGCGAAAAAGACATCCTGGAGAGTTTTCGTTTTGCGGCGCGCTTGAAGTTGGATACCTTCGGCTTTAATCGCCTCTGCGTCTATCGCGGTACTCCTCTGTGGAAGGAGTACGTCGAGCGCGGAATCATCGATGATGCACGCGACTGGGACAAGTGGTTCAAGTGCTCTGATATCGATCCGACCATTCTTCCGAGCCAGGTACTGAACCGGGCCCGCCAGAAAGGATACCTGTTGTTGTTCGCCAAACGTGTCTTCCTGCGCCCCTTCCAGACAATCAGGCTACTGCGCAGATTCGGCCGTTACATGAAGGGTGCTGACATCCTGACGCTTCTTTGGAGCCCTTTCCGCAAGAGGACTCTCACTCGCCGACCAGAATTGCCGGCGCTGATGGTCGACAAGGGTCTCCTGTCTCCCGTTCGTTCCACCTCGTAATTCCAATTCCATATCAAGGCCCTCCCTGCGTTGGCTCGTCTTCGACTGCTCAACGTACTCTTCAGTACGCCTCGCAGCCTCAATCCTCGCCGCCTTGAGATCATCCTTGATCTGGAATTGGTCTAATACAGCTCTGCTGTTCCTTGGCTTCGTTGCGCTGAAACGTCCTGCCAAGGAGCCTGTCGTGTTCCTGCCGTAATCCCTATGTTCACAATCGTTACTATCCCAATCCAGATCATAGTTTATGTCCATGATAACAACCAGGTCATTCAAGCAGCCATGGATGCGTTGGAAAGTGAACCCTGACAACGTCAATGGGATGAGCTTTTCCAGAAATTGTCTGCTGGGGGGGAGCACATTGGGAAAATAATGCTAGAATTTCTTGGTGTGAACGTGGAGTTCACCCGTGGGTCATTCGGCATAAAGGAGCTCCCTTGAACTATCCCGTTTGGTATCTACCCGACATTGGCGGCGGCACTCTCATTGCCCTTATTTCCATCGTGCATGTTTTTATAGCCCATTTTGCGGTGGGCGGAGGGCTCTACCTGGTAGTGGCGGAAAGGAAGGGCTTGCGCGAGGAAAACCCTGCGATCCTCGATTTTACCAAAAAACATGCAAAGTTTTTTCTGCTGATGACCATGGTCATGGGTGGGATTACCGGAGTCGGGATCTGGTTCATCATTTCCCTGGTCAATCCGGCGGCCACTTCAATCCTGATCCACACCTTTGTCTTTGGCTGGGCCACGGAATGGGTTTTCT
>RPRC01000106.1 GCA_003857395.1 Geobacter sp. | reverse complement strand
CGGCGTTGAGGCAAATATCATCGACCGGGACGGCTCACTTGACATGCCGGACAGCTACCTGGCAAAGCTCGATTTTGCCATGGCAGCCTTTCATGAGGATTGCGGTTTCAACGACCAGGGAATTGACAATAACACCGATGCAGTCCTGCGGGCAATGAGCCATCCACTCGTTAAGGCCATTGCCCATTCCGGGAACCCGGCCTTTCCGATCCATTTAGAAGCACTGGTTCAGGGCGCGCTCCAAACCGGAACGGCATTGGAGATCAACAACTCTTCTTTTGCCATGAGCCGGAAAGGAAGCAGACCCTACTGCGAGCACCTTGCTGCCTTGATCGCACGCTCCGGGACAAAGGTTGTCGTGGGAAGTGATGCGCATATCTCCCAGGGGGTAGGAGAATTCGACAATGCGCTTGAGGTTCTGCTAACAGCGGGGATTCGCTCAGAACAGGTGGTTAATTCCTCGTATAAGGGTCTGATGGCCTTTCTCGAGCTGGAAGAGGTGCCTGAAAGGTAAAAAAGATGGAGAATTGACAGCTTTATTCCTTGGGTCTGTCGAGTATTTCCCGAACCTTTGCCATCAGCTCTTCCGGTGGCTGTGGTTTAGCAATGAAATCGTATTCGCTGCCAATCCCACGGGAGCCGTTGAGAACATCACCGGTATAGCCGCTGGTAAAGAGAACCCTCATATCGGGCCGCAGAATCCTGATTTTCTCAAAAACCTCCTTGCCGTTCATCTTCGGCATTATCACGTCGAACACCAGCAGGTCAATCACGTTCTGATATTCTTGAAAGAGATCCAGAGCCTCCTTGCCATTTGCGGCTTCAATGACGCAATATCCGCACGCTTCGAACAGTTCCCGGTTCAGCCTGCGCAAGTCATCATCATCCTCGGCAATGAGTATGGTTTCAGTCCCGGTTTTCATCGGGGAAGAGGCTGTTGCCTCGGTCCTCTCCCCTTCTCCCTGAATCAGCGGAAAAAAGAGGGAAACCTCGGTCCCTTCTCTCGGCTTGCTGGATACCCTGATGAAGCCGTTCTGCTGCTTGATAATCCCGTACACGATGGCGAGTCCGAGTCCCGTCCCCTTCCCTGGCTCCTTGGTGGTAAAGAAAGGCTCGAAGATTTTTTCCCGGGTTTTCTCATCCATTCCGATTCCGCTATCCAGCACCGAAATGCGGACAAAAGTCCCGGTCTGCCCGGAGCTGAGTGACGGGACGGATTCCGGCCCCAGCTCTTCCAACCCAGTACTGATAAAGACCAGGCCACCGGACGGCATGGCATCACGGGCGTTAGTGACAAGATTCATCAAAACCTGTTCGAGTTGACCATCATCAGCCATAATGATAAGTCTTGCGTCAGCAAGTTCTGTTTTGAACTCAATATCCTCCCTGATGAGACGGGACAGAAGCTTTCCCATTTTCTCAATGGATTCATTGACGTTCACATGGTACGGATTCGAGACCTGTTTGCGGCTGAACGTCAGGAGGCTCCGTGTCAGAGTAGAAGCTCGCTCCGCTGAAGTCAGGATCTGGGCAGCAAAATGCCTCAAGGGACTATGCTCTTCCGTTTTCATCACCATCAAGTGGCCATAACCGATGATAGCCGTCATGATATTGTTGAATTCATGGGCCACTCCCCCTGCAAGCTGTCCGATAGCCTCCATTTTCTGGGAGTGATTCAGCTGATTTTCCAGGCGCCGTTTCTCTTCCTCAGCCCACCTGCGATCAGTGACGTCAGTGGTTGTCCCGGTCATCCGGAGGGGTCTGCCCAGATCATCCCATTCCACAACCTTGCCGCGATCCAGGATCCATTTCCACTCTCCGTTGTGCGTCTGCATCCGATATTCGAGGCAATAGTGGGGAAGAGATCCGGCGAGATGCTTCGATATCATGGTACGAACGCTAGGAGCATCTTCCGGGTGAATAAGGTCGGTTCCGCCTTGGAAACACTGCTCAACCTCTGGCAGGGTATAACACAGGATCTCTGCCCAGCGCTGACTCAGCTTGATTTCACGGGTCACGAGTGACCAATCCCAAAAACCGTCGTTGCTACCTTCCAGGACAAGGTTCAGCTGCTCTTCACTTTCCCGAAGGCCCTTCTCGACCTTTCGCACCTCTTCGAGAGTCCGCATCAGCAGGCTCGTCCTTTTCTCGATTTCCCGGTCCATCTGGGTCACCAGGCGGTGATTGATGATCAGTTGTCCTAGACAGTTGCAGTAGACGACCAGAAGTCGCTCATGCCATTCATTGAAAAAGCATGATCGAGGATGGGAAACATTCAGGACACCAAGGACATCTCCGCCGGGCTGAAATATGGGCACACTGATGATGGAACCGATAGCGTGACCGGGGACAACCTTGAAGCGCTCATCGGAAGAGCAGTCCCGACAATGCTGAAGCGTCTTGGTCTGAACCGCAAGGCCCATGATCCCTTCCCCTGTAGAAGCATCGAGGGAAACAGACTGCCGTAGCAAGCTGACTTCTGGTGCGTCAAGCAGAACATCGTCCCAGTCAAGACCGACACAGTTGACAAGCTGGTCTTTCTGGAGGAGAAAAATGGAGCAGCGCTCCATGTCCATGTTTTCCATCAGTCCCCGCAGGGCCTTGCGAAGAATGATTTCGAGATTGGGATAGCGGATATCGAGAGAGCTGAGCATACTCAGAGCGGAGAAAGAATCAAGCAAATTAATGATCTGATCGTTCAGTTCCGTAAACGCTCTGTCCGTCAAGCAGCTGTCCATTTCATTCTCCCGTTGCCATTAATCCAGCCATTGTATGGAGATCATCCAGCTGTCCATCGATGGACAGCTGGATTTTATCCAGTGCGGATTCCCCGATTCCCAGGAGGGACTCAAACTCAGGTTCTCTCGACATTGTATCATTGGTAAAGAGCCGTAAGGCCTGGCGCTCAGCATATCCGACCAGGAGAACGATGGGCCAGAAATCACCACGGTAGTCCATCTGCTTGTGTTGCTCCATAACGCAAACAATATCCCTGGGCAGGTGCCACTTCCGGGCGAGCCAGCCTCCGGCCTGGGCCTGATCCATGCCAAGAACGGTGCGTATTTTATCGCTTACCGAGGGAGTGTCCTCATCAAAGGGGAGAGAAAATGCCCGGGAAAGTTCCAAGGGGAACAGGTGGGCAAGCACGGTAAGGCCAAGATTATGGAGCAGTCCGTTCAGGTGTATATTGTCGATATCCTGGCGTTGTGAGGAATCCAGAACAAGAAGAAGAGATTGCGAGATTTGAGCGGTTACCATGGCAGAAAACCAGTACTGGTCCAAACGAAATCCGCTGCATTTCTTGACATCAAAAACCTCGCTGAATGCCAGCCCCATGACAAAACTCTTCACCAGTTTGATACCGAGAACCTTATGGATAGCGTCGTAGATAGTTCGCACGCCTCCCGGCCAGCCGAAATAGGCGGCATTTGCCATGCCCAGAAGCCGTGCGGCTATGTCGGGAGCCCTTTCAATGGTTTCGGCCAGCTCCGATATATCTGCATCGGGAGACATGCAGAGAATTTTTTGGGCAATCAGAGGCATCGGAGGAATTTCTCTCAGGAGAAGAATCCTCTGTCGGACCTCTGCTGCATTAACCTGTGCATCCATATCTATCCTTTCGCGGACTGCTCCATCGCTAAAGGTAACCGCTGGTCACCATTTTCCTGAACAACCGGCAAGCTCTCGTTACGATATCAACAGTGATGCTCTCAAAAATCAAGCGTACAAATCCACCGAAAACGCTCTCTCTTATCGAGATTACTCTTCAGAAAAATAATGTTCTTCATTCTTTTTCGCGGAATCGAATGGAAACTTGAATTAATTTTACAGCGGGGGTGAATTAAACAAAACCTGACCGTTATTCCTCCTTCTGAAAGGTTCCTTTTTCCTGACACTGGGGACATTTTTGGGGTTTACAGCGACCTTCCTTCGAAAATCCGCAACTTTTACACTTCCAAACAGCCATGACCTTCTCCCTTCAATGTTTGATTATTGGTCTGATACTTTTCTTGCTGGTTTTCAACAGATTCGTGGCAACTGCTCGCCGGCCAGCATCTCAACGGCCCGCGTTCCCCCGACAAGGGTTACCATTCGAACCTTGCCGCCAACACCCTCGGTAACTTCGCCGATAATAGCAGCATCTCGACCAAGGGGGTGATCTTTCATCCTTTTAAGAACCCTCTCTGCCAGCTCCGGCGCAACAAGCGCGAGCACCTTCCCTTCATTCGCCACGTACAGCGGATCGAGACCAAGCACCGCGCAAACCCCTCGGACCGCTCCCTTCAGGGGAAGGGATGCTTCATCAAGGGTTATGGAGACATTTGACTGGATGGCTATCTCCTTGAGGGTGGTCGCAACACCACCACGGGTCGGGTCGCGCAGAACATGAATCGCCGAACCTTCCTCAAGAAGGCTCTCCACAAGACCATTCAAGGGAGCGCAATCACTCAGGATGTCGGTGCCCAGTTCCAGACCTTCCCGTTTTGACATGACGGCAACCCCGTGATCACCGATGGTTCCGTTGATCAGGATCTTGTCCCCCATCCGGGCATTGGCCCCCCCGATCTCCAGCTCATGACGGAAAAAACCGATACCGGAGGTATTGATGAATATCCGGTCTGCTTTGCCACGGGGCACGACCTTGGTGTCGCCGGCGGCAATCACCACCCCCGCCTGGTCAGCGGCCTCCCGCATGGAGCGGAGGATTTCGGCAAGCTCGCTGCGGCTGAAGCCCTCCTCCATAATGAGTCCGACACTGATGGCGATCGGCTGCGCCCCGACCATGGCCAGGTCGTTTACCGTGCCATTGATTGCCAGGTGGCCGATGTTGCCGCCGGGGAAAAAAATCGGATCTACCACATACGAGTCGGTGGTAAAGGCAAGCCGTCGCCCATCATGATACAGGATCGCCGCATCATTCTGTCCCGCGGTCGGAATTCCCGACAGGGTGGGAATGATAAGCTCATCCAGCAGCTGATGGGAAAGTCTGCCGCCGCTGCCGTGTCCGAGCAGTATCAGGTCTTTATCCACTGGGTGCTCCTTTGTAAGATTGGAAAGGAAAAGGAAAAATAATGTAGGGGCGAACCTTGTGTTCGCCCGACAGAAGGGCGAACACAAGGTTCGCCCCTACATTATTTTTCTACACACGTACCCTATTGGCCATACTTATACGCCGCGGCGCAGCTCCCCTCCGAGGAAACCATGCAGGCCCCGACCGGTTGCTCCGGAGTGCAGGCGGTCCCGAAAAGGGGACAGTTAATCGGCGCGATTTTGCCTTTCAGCACCTCGCCGCAGCAGCAGCCTTCCGGCTCCCGGGGCTCCTCCACCGTTACCGGCAGCACTTTTTCCGCATCAAAGCGGGCAAATTCCGGCGCAATAGCGAGACCACTTCCGGGGATCACACCCAAGCCTCGCCAGGCCGCATCGGAAGGAACAAACACCCGGGAGAGAAGTTCCTTGGCCTTCGTATTTCCTTCCGGCAGGACAAAGCGGCGGTACTGGTTCTCCACCGTGCTCCGGCCTTCGACAACCTGCCTGACCAGCATTTCCACCCCTTGAAGGATGTCGGCCGGTTCGAAGCCGGTCACCACGCACGGCACCTTGTGCTCCTCGGCCAGAAAGCGGTAGGCCTCCGCGCCGATGATGGTACTCACATGGGCCGGGCAGAGATAACCGTCGATGGCAAGCTCGGGATCGTCCGAGAGGATACTCATGGGAATGGGGATCGTCTTGTGGGCAGCCAGAACGAAAAAGTTGTCTCTACCGCGCGAGGCGGCCGAGAGGATGGTGCCGGCAATGGTCGGTGCCGTTGTCTCGAAACCAACGCCAAGGAATATGACGCGCTTTTCCGGATCCTTCCCGGCCAAGGCCAAGGCATCCAGGGGCGAGTAGACGATCCGGATGTCTGCGCCCCTGGCCCGCTCCTGCATCAGGCTCGAAGATGAGCCGGGAACCCGAAGCATGTCGCCGAAGGTGGCGATGATGGTATTCGGCTGCCGGGCGTAGGCAACTGCCTTGTCCACGTATCCTACCGGGGTGACACAGACCGGGCAGCCGGGACCGGAGATGAGCCGCACTCCGTCGGGCAGCAGACTCCTGATCCCATACTGATAGATGGACATGGTATGGGTGCCGCAGACCTCCATGAAGGTCAGCGGAGTTTCGCGCCCTTCGGCCAGGCGGACAATCTGCTTCGCCAGGCCCTGAACGAGTTCCCGGTTGCGAAATTCTTCAAGAAAGGCACCGTTCATGTAGGACTCTGTGATAATTCGAGGCACTCACGCATCAGGGCCAGGGTCTCCAGGGCTTCTTCCTCATCAAGGCGGCTGATGGCAAATCCGGCATGGATCAGCACATAATCGCCCACCTGCACCTCCTCACCCAGCATCATCAAGCTCGCTTCCCGGCTAACACCGTCGATCTCCGCGATGATCGACTCACCGTCTCTACTTGTTATCTGCATCGGTACCGCAAGGCACATTGTAAACACTCCTTCCTGCTATTATCGCCTGTCCCAGGGCCAGCCCCCCATCATTGGGAGGCGCAAGCCGCTGGAGGAAAACCTGAAAACCCTGTTCCGTGAGCAGAGAGAAGATTCCCTCTGTCAACAGTTTGTTCTGGAAGACACCGCCCGACAGGACCACCCGATCCAGGCCGTTTTTCTTTCGGATACTATCGCAGACCGCCGCGGTTGCTGTGGCAAGCGTGTTGTGAAAACTGCGGGCCATTGCCGCACGCTCCCGGCCCGCGGCACAATCCTCGGCCAGGGTCCGAAACATCGGGCAGAAATCGACCGTCGTGACATCCCCGTCTTCATGGAGAGCAAAGGGATAGACGTTGCTAGTCTCGCACTCCTCGGCCAGGGCCTCAAGCTCAATAGCTGCCTGCCCTTCGTAGGAAACCCTGTTCCGCAGGCCGACCAGGCAAGCAACCGCATCAAAGAGCCGACCACAGCTGGAGGTAAAGGGCGAGTTGATCCGCCTTTCCACCATGGAAAGGAACAGTTTTCGGTGTTCCGCGGGGATCTCGGCAAGAAACGGTAACGGCAGATCATAGAGCCCTGCCCCGAATGCTGCATGAAGATAGGCAAAGGCCATCCTGAATGGTTCCCGGACAGCCGCATCTCCCCCCGGCATCGGAACCTGCCGGAAATGCCCCCAACGACGGAAAGAGCGGTAGCCGCCGACGAGGAATTCTCCTCCCCAGATTGTACCATCGGTTCCGTACCCGGTCCCATCGAAGATTACCCCGATAACCTCCCCTTCCAGGCGATTCTCAGCCATGCAGGAAGCGAGGTGGGCATGATGATGTTGAACCGGGATCCGGGGAATATCTGAGAGACTTTGGGCATACACCGTTGAAAGGTAGTCGGGATGCATATCGTGAGCCACGACCTCGGGACGAATGGAGAGTAGCTGTTCCAGATGGTCCACTGTCTCTGCCAGAGAACGGAGGACCGCGTCGTTTTGCAGGTCACCGATATGCTGGCTGAGAAATGCCCTCTCATCCCGGGTAAGACAGACGGTACCCTTCAGCTCGGCGCCCACCGCCAGGACGCTCCTTTGGGAGGACGGCAGGGCAATCGCCCGCGGCACGTACCCCCTCGAACGGCGGAGAAAGATCGGGTTCCCCTGAAAAACCCTGATAACCGAATCATCGGTACGGATATGGATCCTCCGGTCATGCACGAGATAGAAATCGGCGATCCCCTGCAGGCGCTCGCGGGCATCCTCATCCCGATAGGCAATAGGCTCGTCGGAGAGGTTGCCGCTTGTCATCACCAGGGCACGAAAAGTTCCACGCAGCAGCAGGTGATGGAGAGGTGTCGAGGGAAGCATAACGCCGAAATAGCCGTTTGCGGGAGCTACCAGGGGGTCAATGGGATTCCCTTTTCGTTTGCGAAGCAGAACAATCGGTTTCTCAAAACTTTCCAGAAGCCGCTGCTCGGTCCGGTCAAAATGGGCATATATGGCCACATCCGTCATGTTGGACGACATAATAGCAAAGGGCTTTTCGTCACGTTTCTTCCGGGCCCGAAGTTCCCGCACCGCGTCCGAATTGCAGGCATCAACCGCAAGATGATATCCGCCAAGGCCCTTGATCGCCAGGATCTTTCCTTCTCTCAGTAAAGAAATGGCTGTCTCCAGGGGATCCCCGGAAACTGCCCCCCCTTTTGCGTCCAGAAGCTCCAGGCGTGGCCCGCAGACCGG
Source organism: Geobacter sp. (assembly GCA_003857395.1). The sequence continues at coordinate 23,768 of RPRC01000106.1, read as the reverse complement.
ACAGGCAACCGGCTGGGCATGGAAACGTCGGTCAGCTGGATCCTCATACTCGGCCCGGCACAGGGGACAGAGGGGAAAGGAGGCCATGGTGGTAAATGGCCGGTCATACGGGACCCCGGTAATAATGGTATAACGAGGTCCGCAGTTAGTGCAGTTGATGAATGGATAGCGGAAACGACGATCAGCCGAGTCAAAAAGCTCCCGCAGGCAATCAGGACAGACATCACCGTCAGGGGCGATCTGGATACTGTTTTCCCCGCCGCCACTCTTCAGGATGATAAAGACAGACTCACTCGTCGTGGGAATCTCTGCTGTTACGATGGAGGTAATCACCGCCAGAGGGGGTGTCTTCTCACGCAGCTCGTCCAGGAATGTATTTAGAAGCTCTTCAGGCCCCTGGACCTCGAGAAAAACTCCCGAGGGCGTATTTCGCACCCAGCCGCTCAGCCCGGCAGTCACCGCCAGACGATAGACAAAGGGCCGGAAGCCGACTCCCTGGACAATGCCCTGAATTGTCGCCGAAATTCTTTTGCTCGTGGTCTGACTCCGGTTGCGTATCAAACTGATTGCAGAAAAAGCCCCCCTGGGAGCTGGAAATGTTTCGGCCATGCCGAATTACCTGCGAAAATGAAAAGTCCTGTTTAGCTCTGCCGGATCCCGGCGGCCAGCCATTCGTACCAGTCAGTCATTCCTTCTCCGGTCTTGCTGGACACGTCAAAAATGAGGATATCGGGATTCACTTGACGAGCCATCTCCTTGCATTTTTCGGCATCAAAATCCACATGGGGCAAAAGATCTACTTTGTTGAGAAGCATGACGTCGGAGTTGTGAAACATGGCTGGATATTTGAGAGGCTTGTCCTCGCCCTCCGTTACACTCAAAACAACAACCTTGTGATTTTCTCCCAGATCGAAAGAAGCCGGACAGACCAGGTTGCCCACATTCTCGATCAGGAGAACATCCAGGTTCTCCAGGTCAAAATTCTCAATTGCATGTCCGACCATATGGGCATCCAGGTGGCAGCCGGCACCGGTATTGACCTGCCGCACCGGAACCCCGGTTGCCGCAATCCGCACCGCGTCGTTGTCCGTTTGCTGATCGCCCTCGACGACGGCAAAGCGGAATTTCTGCCGCAGGTCATGCAGAGTACGCTCAAGGATGCTTGTTTTGCCGGAGCCGGGAGAGCTGACCAGATTCAGCACAAATATCCCTTTACGAAAAAAGAGATTTCTGTTTTCCCGTGCCAGACGGTTATTCTTCGACAGGATATCGGTTTCAACGGCAATTTTCCTGGCAGTTTCCGTGTCGCCATGGCTGTGGGAGTGGCCATGATCATGATGATCGTGATCGTGGTGGTCGTCGTGCTTATGATCGTGGTGATGGTCTTCAGGGGAACAACCGCATACTGTACACATGGATTCAGTCAACCTCCATTTCTTTCACCCGCAGCTCTTCACCGGATATGATGGTTACCTGGTGGCCGCCACAGGAAGGACAGCTGTTATAGTAGGATCGCAGGTGGAACTCTTTTGAACAATCGTGGCACTTCCCTCTGGCGGGTATTCGTTCGATTATCAAACTCGCTCCCTCGAGAAGGGTTCCCTTGGAGCAGGCTTCGAAGCAGAACTCCAGCGCTTCCGGGACAACACTGCTCAACTCGCCGACCTCCAGGACAACAGCCGTAACGCGCCGCCCCCCGGAGCTGTTCTGACAAATTTCAATCACGCCCTGGGTTAGGGATAATTCATGCATAATTCCGCCATGTTCGGGAAAGAAAGGATCTCAAGCAGTTAGATGAATCTTCGAGGGTAAGACAATTATTTTACGGTATAGTAGCAAATAGCGAAAATTTTATGAAGTTCTAAATTCCCCGAGGGGGAAGATGACTCGCCAGAGACAGTACCTGCAGCGTCGCCAGTCCGTGCCGGAGATTACTTTCAGCTGAACTTTATTCTGCAAACGAGCGTACGATATGTTAGCGATGAGCAGCACGAAAAAGCGCCAATGAGGTTTTACCATCTGGTATCTCTCCCCTGGCAGCCATCCGGAGAGCATCTTTGAGCGGCATCCGCACCGTTTCAATATCCTCGTAATGCTCGGGTTCCGCCTCCTTTTGCACCAAGCCGGTCGCAAGAAAGAGATGAATGGCCTCATCAAAGACCCCGGGAGATGAATACATGAGACCAAGTGATTCAAGTTTTTTTGCCACAAGTCCGGTCTCTTCGAGAAGTTCCCTCCCACCACAGGCGGCTGGATCTTCACCCGGATCGAGCCGGCCAGCCGGAATCTCGAGCATCCATTGATTCACAGCCGGGCGGAGTTGCCGAATCAGAGTAACCATTCCGTCGTCGTGAAGAGGCAGCACCCCCACCCCTCCTGGGTGCCGAACAATCTGAAAGACATGCCAGCCCTTGTCGCCGATCTTTACTTCCATCTGCTCGAGATCCACCACCAGTCCCTGATACAGAGTTTTCCTGTCTCGTATTTCCATTCCGGATCTTCTCCCTCAAATTTTCCTTTCGATTGAGCGGCAGGAAAAGCATATATTGTATGAACGATGGAACCGGGAGGTCTTTTCCCATTTTCCATCATGTTTGATTTTGTTTTGTCATTCTTTATGCTATGCTTTCAGCATTATTCGGCCATGTAGTAGTGTTGCCATCTCACCTTGGAGTAAAGCTCATGAAAAAACTCTTTGTACTTGTCTGCACCTCCGCTCTCGCTCTCGGTGCCGGATGCACCATGTTTACGTCCTGGAAGGCAATTCCCCCGCCGGGTGGCTGTGATCAGTGCCATTCCCTGCCGATCAATAACAATTGGCATGTGGCCTATCAAGCTCCCATGCTGAGCGACGAAAAAGGCCGGAAATATTTTCAGAGCGAAAAGTACAACCTTCCCCATGTTGAAAAGCCCTCTTCCGACCTTGAAGTCCGCAAGGTTGCCGACGAAAAGTGTTTTGAGTGCCACCGCACGCCAACACCCACCCATAAGGGCCGCAGCGGACGCTTTCACCACTGACGCATCAGCATATCCGGTACTGCTGCACATTCAGAGCCCCGGGGAAACTCCGCCGGTTTCCAGTCGACGCAATTCCCCCGGTGCTTTTTCTCTCCGCGTTACGCGTCCTTACCAGAACATCTCACTTCTGTTATGCCTTTTTCGATATCCGTCAAAAAATCAAGAGCTTCGCTATTTTTCACCCGTTGCGGGCACGCCAGTTCAAGGAGTGCCCGCAGCATGAAGAAAAACCACTCGGTACTATCATGCATCGGCTGAATTGCATGGGTATCTGCCAGGTATTTCACGGCCCGTACCAGGATATTCGGGTCCCAGCCCTGTTTTTTCGACCGGCTGATATGTTCAAGACACAAGGCATAAAAAGTATCGGCGAGTTTTTTAATTCGTTGAACATCCATTGGGCGTGCATCCAGCATCGTTTTCTGTGCAGCCACATAACAGGCAGCCTGTAGTTCTGCATGATTCAGATCCAAGCGAATCCCCCTTTCTCGCCTCCTGATATCTTACAGCCTCAATAAATTCAGCTCTGTACGTAAGAGTGCCTTATATTTCCAGAACCTGCAGCAGCTCTTCCGGGAGCCTTTTTGCTTTCATGGCAGGACTGACACACACCAGTGTTACCTTACCGCAAGCAAGCAGTTTACCATCAATTGCGCGAACAACCTGCTGCCCAAGAGTAAAGGAGGTTTTTCCGATCTCCAGAACTTCGGTCTCGACACGAATCAGGTCATCGAGTACTGCCGGAGAACGGTAGTCAATCTCCAACCGAACCACAGGGAAGATATGCCCTTTCCGGGCAAGTTCTGCCACGTACAGCCCCCTTTCCCTGAAATACTCCGTGCGTCCCCGCTCGAAGAAGCCGAGATAGTTTGCGTGGTAGACCACCCCTCCTGCATCCGTGTCTTCGTAATAGATTCGGAATTCCATTGTTCTCCCTTCCCGGTTGATCATGCGTGTAACTGAATCGGCATCAGCGTCTGGATGGCTGTCTATGCAACCCTGTCATTCCGTAACATACCAAATCCCCTAAGTCAAAAGAAAGCGAATATCCGCTGTTCACAGGAAAAGACCTCATGGCCATACCATGTATAGTCTGCTGCGACGGCGCTATTCGCCGATATCCTCATTCCAGAGCGCCGGAGACGTGCTGATGAAATCCTCCATGAGCTTCCTGCAGGCAGTGTTGTCAACGATTACAAGCTCTACTCCCCGTGACCGCAGGTACTCTTCTGGTCCTTGAAAACTACGGTTCTCGCCGATGATCACCTTTGGAATCCCGTAGAGGAGGACCACACCACTACACATGTCACAGGGCGATAGTGTAGAATACAAGATTGCCCGACGGTACTCGGATACCGTAAGGCGACCGGCATTTTCCAAGCAATCCATCTCGGCATGCAGTATGGCACTCCCCTTTTGGACACGTTGATTGTGACCCCGGCCTACAATCCGGCCTTCAAGCACCAGTACCGAACCGATCGGAATACCCCCCTCCGCCAGTCCTTTCCTGGCTTCTTCGATTGCCGCTTCCAGGAATTCATCCATCAGTCGCTCCTTTTTACCAGACCTGGCATTTTGCGTGTGGGAAAACTAACTCCTTTGCACTGTAACATACTGGATTATAAAACTTATTTGCCTTCACGGGAATACGCGGGCATGGTTGCGAGACGCCGGTCCTCCACGGGTCCGCCCACCGTGAAATGATAGAGATCCTGGTAGAGAATGCCTGTGAGACCGAGCAGTTCGTGCAGCGGATCGTCAAAAAAACAGCCAATCCCCGTGCCCCGCAATCCCGCAGCTTCCGCCTCCAGGTAAAGCACCTGCCCGATCATGCCGCACTCCCAGAACAGGCGAGGATAGAACCAGGGGCCGATTTTTTCCAGAGGATGGGAGAACTCGGCCAGCATACCGAGACTGAAGCATCCCTCGGAGGCAATATCCTGAACGCAGGAAATCTCCATTGAGACGTTCCTCACGTCACCAGCGGCGAGGAGGTAAAGGTCCAGCCCATCAGGACAGGAAGCGGGCTTTTCCCAGAGGAATTCCACATCGAACAGCCCACGTAATTCATGCAGGTGCTGCCGGTTGCGGAGCAGGAGGTAGAGGCCCGGGAGCAGACCGTCAACCCGGTGCACGAACAGGACAAGATCAACATAGGCAGGCCAGGGAAGCAGGTTGAACGGAGGAACCTTCTCCCGGGAAACGGTTCTCTCCAAAAGAGCATAGAACGAGGGGCTCGGCATTGAACTTACACCATCCATGGCCATCGCGCTCCGCCGTTGGCGAATGATTCGACGGAAGGAACCGTTGAAAAGAGGGAGGCTGAGCGTGGTTTCAGGCGCAGGGTAGTGAGGATAGTCCGGCTGCAGGGGCGGTTTGCGTGAGGCTTGGGCAACCTCAGCGATCCTCTCCCACTTTCGGTAGGATGGACTCAAGCTGTTGGGAATTCCCTGCCAGTGCAGCAAACCAATGTCAGGCATCACAGCAAGATCCAGAGAATCACGACCCGCAATCCCCCCATGGGGAAAAATCGCCAGCAGGCAGTCCGGCTCTTCTGCATCGTCTCCTTTCTGTCCCGTAATCCCAAGGAGTTGTCCAAGCCAATCGCTGCCAATATCTTCCAGGAGCTTCATTTCCCAGCCAAGTGCCGCAGCGGAGAGTGTTATCGCGGCAAGGGCATGGCCCACATCCAGCTGGCAATAGCGGTAGGCTCTTTCACCGTATTTCCACGACTCTCGCCAATGAATCGAGGTGAGCCCCATCAGTACCGTCCCCTGGGGCAGCCCAGCAGTGAGCTTTTCCCATACACCCGGGCGAATTTCTGACCGGACCTCCAGAGCATGTTCCTTCGGAGCGTAGTGACATATCTTCGGAGTTGCACACAGTTCGGGGATTGCACCACAGAGAAGGTAACATTCTGTCGGATGAAGATTGCCACTCGAAGGATTTACTCGCAACGGCCAGCTCACATCATCAACAGACTTCCAGGCCGAAAGGGCCATGCTGTCGTAAAGGAGACGCGACACATTCTGATAATTCAGGGAAGAGGCTGGTATTCGGCCTTCATCTGAAAAGACTGAAGCATAATGAGGTTCCTCCCCTGGCTCAGCTATTTCCAGTTGAATCAGTGGGGCACCTTCATAGCGGCGAAAGAGGTCGGGCTGTGTTGACCAATCCATTCTACCCGGGCCGCGTGCATAGCCTTCAAAACGATGCTTTGTCGCCTCGTGGTATGCCAGAACTGTCTCCAGACGGGTCATTTTTAACTCTCCTCTACGTCACCGTTCGATTTTTTTGGTAGGCTGCAACATTCCTTTGACCGCAATGCTCCAACTTTCTGTTCTCAAATAGTAACGCTCCCGCGAGTTTTCAAGCTACTGTTACACAGCACTACTCTGCGGCAATTACAACCGCGGTACCATAGCACAGTACCTCTGTTGCGGAGCCTTTGCTTACGACCTCTGAAGCATCATACCGTAACCCCACAATGGCATTTGCCCCCATCTCCCGTGCTTGCTGAACCAGTGATTCAAATGCCTGCAGACGTGCTTGTTCGCACATTTCGGTATACGCGCCGATCCGTCCGCCGATAATGTTTTTCAGCCCTCCGATGATTCCTTGAGCGATTGTTGGTGATCGTACAATGATTCCCCGCGCAATACCCTTGTACTCTTTGATTCGATAGCCTTCGATGGTAAATGTTGTTGTAACCGGCATGTTCATGTCTCATTCCTTTCTTTCAGTTAGGAGTCTGTCGGACTTAGGAAATTGAAGCGAAAATTCGGCTGGGCGAAGACTGATTTTGTTGATTTTGCAGGGTAATAGTTATCTATTACCCAAAACGGCGAAATATAGACCATTTAGACGGATTTGTAGCAGATTTACCCTAAGTCCGACAGGCTCCTGGCGAAGTTTCAGGTATCTGTTGCATCTACGCGAATATGCTGTACGTGACTAATGATGTCAATGATTATAGCAGTATTTTTCAGCTATTCATTTTTACTGTTGTTCTTACGCCTGCACTGTTTTAACTAGCTTGATTCATCCGGAAACACCCAATTAGCGCTATCCTCCGTTGGGCTGGGGCTTTCTCGGAGTCTCTCGTACGGTTTTATGGCAAGATAGCGACAGCAATGAAAGCGCCTGATGCCGGCAGGTAGCCAGTTCTGTGCCTCGACTGGCGACCGATTACGAGAGGCTTCGAGGAAGTTCCAGCCCAGCCTCTGTCGAGACTTTCCGCATTGAAACTAGCTATTGCTACAAGCATCACCTTTTCGCCTGCTAACAGGAGATATCTTTTGCTACAAGCCTCTGCGAGAATTACCAATTCTCGGGCTCTGGAATACAGATTGAACTTATTTCGAATTCTCAAACAGAATCATCGCATCACAGATATTCGCAGTTCCATTTTTTCTGCTCACTTTATCTGCGCCTGGGCTAAAATGTATATTTGTTCTGAATGTTATTTTGGTGGGGAAATCCCTGCTTTGTTCAGATGGGAACAGACCGTTGCTGAATAAATATGCGGACTAGATAAATGACGAACGTTTTTTCAGAAAGTGCCCAAAAAGTAGGCTTTCATATTTCGATTCTAAGGGGTTTTTTGTGACAAGGTGGGGTTATACCTTTTCTTTGCACCCAAGAAAGCAGAAACACTTTTTTTGGTGTGTTTTTTTCAAGATAGTTTTTATTGAATATGTCTCCAGCCACTCTACTGGTGATTTTTCTCCATGACCACCAGAAAGCGTTCTGCACCACTAACAGGCAGCTTCAGTTTGAAGCACTCGACGACCTTAACGCCAAGGTCGGCAAGCTGCTTCTCCGCAGCGACGACTTCTTCCCTCCCTTCCCTGCCCTTCATCGCGATGATCTGCCCTGAAACTTTCAAAAGCGGCAAAGCAAGCGTCACAAAAAATGGCAAGTCTGAAAACGCCCGTGAGACAATCGTGTCAAACTGTGAGGCATGACTTTTCAGCAGCGCTTCGGCACGTGCATGGATCGCCGAAAAATCCTGTAGCTGAAGAACTCTGGCTGCATGACGTTGAAACAGGATTTTTTTCTCCACCGAGTCCACGGAAAACACAGAGAGATGCGGGAGCATTATTTTGAGAGGAATTGCCGGAAGCCACCACCCGAGCCGATGTCGAGGAGCGTCCCGGTCTTGGTACAACAACCGAGTAGGGACAGTGAGTCAGCAAAATGCTTGATCACGATTTCATGATCATTCTTGATTGCGGTGAGGTTTATCTTCCGGTTCCACTTTTTCAACTCTTCAGCAAAGAGGTCAAAGAGATCAAGTTGACTCGCTGTCAGCTCAATTTCAAATTCTTCCGCGCATTGACGCAAGAGTTCCAAGGCTTCTTTGTTCATTTCCCTTTGCCCGATTTCAGCGCAATGGCTAATATGGAGATGGCAGCTGGTGTTATACCACTGATCCGTGAGGCCTGCCCCAGGGTATCCGGTCGATACCGTATCAGTTTTTCCCGCGCTTCGGTGGAGAAACCAGAAATGGCGGTATAATCGATATCAACCGGAATTCTGGTAGTTTCCAGTTTGTCTCCTCGTTCAATTTGCTGCAGCTGGCGATCAATGTATCCCTGGTATTTAATCTGAATCTCCACTTGCTCTTTGACGACAGGTTCGATCAATGCACACTGCTCGTCAATGTGCAGTAGTTCACGGTAGGTAATCTCCGGCCTCCGCAACAGCTGCTCGTAGGTTACGGCGTTTTGCAGATCCTGAAGGTTATGCTCCTCCAGAAATGCATCGTCAATTTCTGAAGGAATAATGCGTTTTTCACGCAGTCGGAGCAACTCTTCCGCAATCATTTCCCTTTTACGCAGAAAGGAACGATACTCATCATCCCGCACCAGACCCACAGCATAGCCCTTTTCTCGTAAGCGTTGATCAGCATTGTCCTCTCGAAGCAGGAGACGGTATTCTGCACGGGAGGTGAACATTCGGTATGGCTCTTTGGTTCCCATAGTAACGAGGTCATCTATGAGGACACCGATATACGCCTCTCCCCTGCCTAGCACCAACGGATCTTCGCCCGTTACCCGCAATGCCGCATTGATTCCCGCCATGAGCCCCTGTGCCGCCGCTTCTTCGTATCCCGAGGTACCATTTATCTGTCCGGCATGATAAAGGTTTCGCACACGTTTTGTTTCAAGCGAGGCGTGAACCTGGATCGGATCCACATAGTCGTATTCTATGGCATAAGCAGGACGCATGATTTCAACTGACTCCAGACCCTCGATGGACCGGTATAGTGCAATCTGAACATCAATCGGCAATGAGGTGGAAAGGCCGCTCGGGTAAACTTCAACGGTATCTCTCCCTTCCGGCTCAAGGAAACTCTGATGACGGTTTTTTTCCGGGAAACGCACCACCTTATCTTCGATTGACGGACAATAGCGCGGGCCAATCCCTTCTATCAATCCTCCATAGAGGGGCGACCGATCAAGGTTTGCCCTGATTATCTCGTGTGTCCGCTCGTTGGTATAGACAATATGGCAGGGCATTTGCGGACGATCGATTCGCTCGGTTGAGAATGAAAAGGGAATCGGCGGCTCATCTCCGAACTGAGGCTCCAACACGCTGAAGTTTATGGTCTTAGCATCGAGTCGAGCCGGTGTTCCCGTTTTCAGTCTTCCTATTTCAAATCCCAGCTTACCCAACGAGTCCGAAAGTCCAATTGCGGGCAAGTCCCCTGCCCTTCCTCCAGCATAACTGGTAAGTCCCACATGGATGAGCCCGCGAAGAAATGTGCCTGTTGTGAGGATAACTGTTTTTGCCAGGTAACGAATCCCCACTTGCGTATCCACTCCAAGCACAACGCCATCTTCCACATACAATGCCGTTACCTCGCCCTGTTTCAACGAAAGATTTTCCGTATACTCCAGCACGTACTTCATTCTCATTCGATAGAACTGCTTGTCTGCCTGGGCGCGGGAAGCTCTCACCGCGGGACCTTTTCTGGTGTTCAGGGTACGGAATTGAATTCCCGTCGCATCGATGACTTTACCCATTTCGCCACCCAGAGCATCGATCTCCCGCACCAGGTGACCCTTTGCCAGGCCTCCAATTGACGGATTGCACGACATGAGTGCGATAGCATCGAGATTTATGGAGAACAGAAGCGTGGATCGCCCCATTCGAGCCCCAGCTAAAGCTGCTTCGCAGCCAGCATGACCAGCGCCAACCACAATAATGTCATAGTGCTTTTCGTAAACAAGCATGGTATTTCCTTACAAAGCTAGTGAGACGTGTATCGTGTGAAACGAGATCATACGACCACGCAAACACTGCATTTTGAAGCCTTCACAAGCCTGATTTCGTATCGGTTGTTTTTTGTTGGCTCACAAACCCTTTTAAACAGGGCGCTGAGGGGAGATGTTTCACGTGGAACATTTCCTATTTCCCAATGCAGAACCTGGTAAATATCTGATCAAGTATGTCGTCCGGTGTTGTTTCTCCGGTGACCTCACCAAGAGCAGCCAGTGCATCGCGCAATTCAAGGGAAACAATTTCCAGGGGCATCCCAGCCACAAAACTGTCCAGAAAAGAAAGCAGACTATTGTGCGCCCGATTCAAAGCATCACGGTGACGTACCTGAGAGAGGGCAGTAAAATCACGTCCATCCAAAGATTTCCCCTGGATGAATTGAGAAAAGATCGCCTCACGCAGCTCCTCAATACCCCCACCGTCACGCGCAGATATGCTGACCAGCGGCGCAGATTCGAGCTGCCCAGGCAATCGAATGATTTGAGGAAGATCTGATTTATTAGATACAATCAATACCTGACGACCCAAGATCGCGTCTACTATTAGTTTGTCCTCATTTTCAAAAGGCTTTGAAGAATCTATTACGAACAGAATAAGATCAGCAAGCGGGATCCTTTCCATGGCAAGCTTCATGCCTTGCTGTTCGATTTCATCCCCGGTATCACGGATTCCAGCCGTATCCAAAAGGTTTACCGGCAGGCCCTTGATATTGACCACTTCCTCGATGATATCACGGGTAGTTCCGGGAATGGAGGTTACAATTGCCCTCTTTTCCTTCAGCAAGGTATTCAGAAGACTCGACTTACCTACATTCGGTTTCCCGACAATAAGCACCGAGACGCCCTCACGGAGAACCTTCCCTTGCTGAAAGCCATTCAACAGCTCCTCGATGAGTTCCAGCGAAGTCCGAACCGCCAGCTCAATTTCCCGGAGCCCTGGAATATCGATATCTTCCTCAGGAAAATCAAGATAAGCCTCGATAAAAGCCAACGAAGTGACAATTCCTTCTTTAACGGCTGCAATCCTTTTCGAAAGAAGACCTTCGCGTTGGTGCTGGGCTAAAGCGAGGGCTGCTTCCGTTTTACCCCGGATAAGCTCTATCACGGCCTCGGCCTGCAGCAGGTCGATTCTGCCATTGAGAAACGCCCGTTTTGTAAATTCTCCCGGCTCAGCGAGGCGGGCCCCGGTACGGAGCACCAGCTGAAGCACCCTTTGCACAATAAGATAACCGCCATGACAGTGTATTTCAACCACATCCTCACAGGTGTAGGATCGGGGTGACTGCATAAGAACAAGCATGATCTCGTCTACAATATCTTCCGTATCCGGATCGATCAGCTCCCCATAATAAAAGCGGTGGCTCTGTAAGCCACCGCTTGGTATTCGGGAGAATATTTTTCGAGCAATTGTTTCTGCGCCACCGCCACTTATTCGGACGATTCCGATACCCCCCTCGCCGAGGGGGGTGCTAATGGCCGCAATTGTATCCTTGCTATACATCAGTTCATCCCCTACCCTTGGTCACGCATCCTTGAGCGTCCTGTTGATATATGCCTGCTGTGCAATGGTGAGAACGTTGTTCACTAACCAGTAAAGAACCAGACCGGAAGGGAAATTTAAAAACATGAAGGTAAAAACAATCGGTAAAGCGAGCATCATCTTCGCCTGCATAGGATCCATGCTCGTCGGCGTCATCTTCTGCTGGATAAACATCGTGGCGCCCATGATGACGGGAGTTATATAATAGGGGTCTTTGGCCGACAGATCAGTAATCCAGAGCATGAAAGGAGCATGACGGAGCTCAATGGAAAACATCAGCGCCTTGTAAAGAGCAAAAAATACCGGAATCTGCACAATCATCGGTAGACAGCCGCCAAGTGGGTTGACCTTATGGGTACGATACAACTCCATAATCGATCGATTCAAGGTCTCTTTATCATCCTTGTGCTTCTCTTTCAACTCGGCCATTTTTGGCTGCAGCTTCTGCATATCCTTCATGGACTTGTAGCTCTTGTGTGTAAGGGGGAAAAAGAGAATTTTTATGATCAGGGTTATGATGATGATTGCTATGCCGTAGTTGTGGGTGTACTTGTAGAAATACTCCAGGATAGAGAGAAGCGGTTTGGCAATGGGTGCAAACCAGCCCAGATCCAGTGCCTTTTCCAGACCCTGGCCTTGTGCCTTCAAAATATCCAGCCCCTTGGGACCAAAAAAGAGCCGGTACTCAACCTGATGAGACTGGCCTGGCTGCAGCTCAAACAAGGGGGACGTCACCGTAGTGTCAAGGTAAGTACCAGCGCCCTTTTTAATCAGGACAGAAGCAATGCTGCCTTTCTCGGAAAGAACCGCGCTGAGAAAATACTTGTCCGCATAACCTGTCCAATCAACCTTGGTAGCGTAGCGAAGCGGATCTTTTTCAATATCCTTGATCGCTTCCTTGGAAAAAGAGCCGTCATTGAGTGTTACCGCATCACGGGTTTCAAAACGACTAACACCGGTCTTGGGCTGGGAAGGATAGGGAAGGAGAAGATTCAGGCTTCCAGACACTTTGTTCACACCACTATTGGTAACCTGGGTATCCAAAGTTATCTCATAGCCGTTGCCGGAAAAAGTATAGTTCTTAGTAACGGAAATTCCCTGGGGGGACACCAAGGAAAACTCGAGTTTCTTTGTATCCGATCCGGATACCTTTAAGGACTCGACATTGGACATATACAGTGCTGTCGGCATCAGGCCAAGAGCTGCAGATTCGGTACTGAGGGAAAACCCCTCCGTACTGGAAGCGGAAACAAGGGAAACCGCTTCACCATCAGGAGCGGAAGTTTCGCGATATTTTTTCAACGTCAGGTTTTTGAGTGTTCCACCCTGATTGCTGAAAACAGCCGTAAACATATCCGTTTCGACCCGAAGATCTTTTACCGCAACAGCATTCTGTGCCGGCAATTGCACAACAGGACGTGGAATGCTCTGAGCAATCTGAGAAGATGAGGCCGCAACCTGAACCGGAACGGGGTTTGGAACCACATTCTTTACCGGTGGCGGAAACAAGAGAGTATAACCGTAATAAAAAGCCAGCGAGAGTACAACTGCAATTATAGCGCGTTTTTCCATGAAAACTCCTGCAGACTATGGTACCGGATCATATCCTCCCGGATGAAAAGGGTGACATTTCAGAAGCCTCACGCAGGTGAGGACGACACCCTTAAGAAGGCCGTGTTTTTCCAGTGAGTGCTTAGAATACTGCGAACAGGTGGGATAAAAACGGCAGGTGTTCACCAGATAGGGAGAGACAAATTTCTGATAAAAAACAATGAATGTTATGAGCAACCGTTTGAGCATTTCAAGTTCCGGATGCTGAGCACCGCCTTTTGTAGCTCTCGGCATACTTCCTGACAGCTTAGTTTATCGGCACCCTTTTTCGCTATGAAGTTGAAATCGGCAGCAATAAACTGATCTTTACAGAGCCTGAAGTATTCACGAACCCTTCTCTTTACCCGGTTCCGTGCTACAGCATTTCCCAGCTTGCGACTTGCTGTTATTCCAAGCCTGGCCCGTTCTGTACCATTTTCTGACCAGAGAATGATGAAGTGGCGCGTATGCAACTTCTTTCCTGAAGCGGACAGACGAAGATACTCTGCCCGCTTCAGGATTTTCTCATCCCTGCTAAGGGAATCACCCACGAACTTTACTTGCTCGCAATCTGGACGGAAAGGTTTTTCCGCCCTTTGGCACGACGCCTCTTGATGACAAGCCTGCCGTTCTTAGTGGACATCCGGACCCTGAAACCATGGGTCCTTTTGCGGGACGTATTACTTGGCTGAAATGTTCTTTTCATATACTTCAACTCCTTCGTAAGGGATAATCTCACAGTTAGGCAAAATATAATTTTCTACTGCAAATACTACGGTTTGTCAAGACTATTTTTACTTTTACCCAAAAAAATAGCCTTGCAAATAAAGGCCTTCTCTGGTAATGTTCAAAACTCCCGTAAAAAGGTAATTACATCACCTTTCCTGAAACCATAATTAGTTAAAACCTACCGATATAATTAGTATTTTTGTTTTATCAACATGTGTTGATAAACCTGTTTAAAAACCCCTTCATGCGAGTATATTTCTATGGAAAAGGTCTGGCACGAAGTACTTTCCAATATGGAGAAGGTCCTTACCTCCCATACCTTCACCACGTGGATCCAGCCACTACGATTTCTAGATGTACAGGGGAATATATTATATCTGGAATCCCCCAATAATTTCTTCCGCGAAATGGTAAAGGAAAACTATCTCTCCATGATAGAAGAGGCAGTATCTGCCATCAGTGGAACAAAAATTGTTGTTGAACTACGTCTTTCTTCTAAAACTCGACATGAGAGTATTCCTTCAGGAACAGCAAACATTCCAGAAGAAAAAGAAATTTCACTTCCTGCGGACACCAGGGGTACCCAGGAATTTTTCTCGAAACTCAATCCCAAATATACCTTTGATACCTTTGTCTGCGGTGCTGGAAACCAGTTTGCCTATGCAGCAGCTCAAGCCGTAGCAAATAAGCCCGGGACTAATTACAACCCTCTCTTTATCTACGGGGGCGTTGGCCTCGGCAAGACCCATCTGTTGACTGCCATCGGCAATCATATTCTCAGTGTGAACAATTCGGCGCGTATATGTCTCTATACGTCAGAAAAATTCATGAATGAGATGATCAACTGTATCCGCTACAAGAAAATGGAAGAATTCAGAAACAAATTCAGGAGCATGGATATTCTCCTCATTGACGATATTCAGTTTATGGCCGGTAAGGAAGCTACCCAGGAAGAGTTTTTTCATACGTTTAACTCACTCCATGAATCCCATAAGCAGATTGTTGTATCTTCCGACAAATTTCCCAAGGATATGGCCGGTCTGGAACAGAGACTCCGTTCGCGTTTCGAGTGGGGCCTGATAGCCGATATTCAACCACCGGACATTGAAACAAAAGTTGCCATTCTTAAAAGAAAATCGGAAACCGACGACATCTGTCTTCCTGACGATGTGGCCCTGTTTCTTGCCTCGAGTTCAACAAGCAACGTGCGTGAATTGGAAGGAATGCTGATTCGCCTCGGTGCTTTTGCAAGTCTTACGGGAAGTGAAATAACCCTTACCATGGCTAAAGAGGTTCTTAAAGACATCATCGTGGAAAAAAACCGGGATATCTCGGTAGAAATGATCCAGAAATTTGTTGCTGAGTATTTTTCTATCAAAATATCAGACATGAAATCTGATAAACGTTTAAAAACACTTGTAATCCCAAGACAAATAGCTATTTACCTTTGCAGAGAGCTAACAAAATCGTCATATCCGGAAATTGGAGAAAAATTCGGCGGTAAAGATCACTCGACCATCATCCACTCTTTCAAGAAAATTGCGAGACTGGTTATTTCGGATATCGAGTTGAAAAATACCATTGAAACCCTTAAGCGGGGGCTGTTGGAATAATAGGGGAAAGTTGTTCGTAACTTGGTCATCCCTGTGGAAAAAAGAAAGCCCTGTTGATAAGCTCATCTGAACGCACATTTGCCATACGTTTTTTCAACATCCGAAAAACGGCGAATTGAAACGCTTCACGTCTCTTATCAACATGTCCACAGGCTCTACTGTCTACTACTGAACTTCTTTTAAAAACTATAAGTCGTAAAGGCTGTTCATACTGGAGGTATAATGGAATTCGCCATTGCAAAGGAATCCTTTCTGAAAGCGTTGCAACGTGTTCAAGGAATCGTTGAAAACCGAAAAACCATGCCTATACTCTCCAATGTCCTTATCAGTGCCCAACCGGAGAAAATCGAAATCATCGCAACCGACCTGGAAGTAGGAATGAAAAGTTCCTATCCGGCAACCGTGATTAAAACCGGAAAGATAACCGTTTCCGCAAAGAAACTTTATGAGATAATCAAAGAGCTGCCAGAAGAAGAGATACATTTTTCCACACGGGAAAATGATTGGGTAGATCTTCGTTGCGGAAAAGCACACTTCAATCTGGTGGGGCTCTCTTCAGAAGAATTTCCCTTTTTTCCCGCGGTTAACGAAAGTACCTTTCTCACCATCAAAGGTTCCCTCATACGTGAACTGGTAGAAATGACGGCATTCGCCATCTGCCACGATGAAACCAAGTACAATCTGAACGGTATTTTCATCAAGGCGCTGGAAGAAGAGGGAAGAACCCTCCTGCGCATGGTCGCTACGGACGGACACCGACTTGCAATGGCAGAAAAAGAGATTCCCTCAGTAACATCAACAGACCTTAAAAACGGGGTTATTTTTCCCAAAAAAGGCATTTTCGAACTGAAAAAAATGACCGATGACGATGACAGCGAAATTATGCTTTCCTTCCTGGATAACAGTGCCGTTGTGAAAAAAAACGATACGGTTGTGGTTATGAGACTGGTGGATGGCTACTTCCCCGACTACTCACGCGTCATGCCTTCCGATAACGATAAGCTGGCAACCATCAAGCGTGAAGATTTCATCCACTCCCTGCGTAGGATGGCAATCCTCTCCAGCGAAAAGTTCAAGGGAATCATGATGGAGTTGAAAGAGGGAAGCATGGAAATTTCAGCAAGTAACCCCGAACTGGGTGATGCACGTGAAACACTGGAAGTAAGCTACACAGGACCTGATCTTTCCATTCGTTTTAATGCCCGTTATCTCCTCGATTCCCTTTCTGTTATGGGACAGGAATTCATAAATCTCGCATTGAAGGATGAACTTTCACCGGCTGTTTTAAAGCCGTATCAGGCAGAAGATTTTCTAACCGTAATCATGCCAATGCGGGTCTAGATCCGGATAGTTTTTAGCATGCAAAACCGCAGAAAAGATTCTCGTTTTCTGAAAGGCCTTTTTTCTGCCGTGGCGCATTTATGAAAATACAAAGAATTCAGATCCATTCATTCAGAAACATCATAAGTGCCGATCTTTTCCCCAACGAAAGATTCAATATCATCGTTGGCAACAACGCCCAGGGCAAGACAAATATTCTGGAATCGATCTTTCTGCTCGGAACGATGAAGTCGTTCCGAATGGTAAAAAACGCTGACCTCATCACCTACAATTTTCCGTACTCTCTGGTGAAGGGATGGGGAGTGAAAGACGGTGTTGTTCGGGAGATTACCCTATCCATCAGGGCTTCCGGAAAAAAAGCTTTTGTCGATCAAAAACCTGTTGTTCGTCCAGCGGATTTCTTTGGTACCATCAATACCGTGGTTTTTTCCCCTGAAGATATTGCCATGGTTCGGGGACTTCCGGAAATGCGCAGGAGGTATCTCGACAGAGCTATTTTCAGTGGGGATACTGGTTATCTTTCGATTCACCACGAATATTTCAAGATTTTAAAAAACCGGAATGCTCTCCTGAAAAGGGGGGAAACCGACGGTCTTTCCGTCTGGACGGAAAGGTTAGCCGATGCCGGTGCTCGCTTGATGGAAAAAAGAGAATCTTTCATCGAAGAGATTCAAGAATTATTCAGAGAATACTACCGTACTATAGCTGGCTTGGAAGAAAGTGCCTTCCTGCGGTATCATTCACGTCTTAGCGAAAAAAACCGTTCTCGAAGTTCTCTCTGCGACGCTCTCTGTCATGCCTTGGAAAGGAGTACCACCGAGGAGTTACGGCGGGGAACAACCCTTTTTGGGCCCCATCGGGATGACCTTGAGTGCACGTTAAACAACAAACCTCTCAATCATCATGGTTCACAGGGAGAACAACGAAGCTTCATTTTGGCGCTCAAGATGGCAGAGATTGAATATCTGAGAAAAAGATGGGGTAATCCTCCGGTTCTGCTGTTGGATGACATGACATCCGAACTTGACCGAAGTCGCAGCGGCAATCTGATGGATTTTTTGAAGGAAAAAGAAATGCAGGTTTTCATAACTACCACGAGTCTTGATATGATCAATCTCGCTGGGATACGCAACTATTCCACCTTTCCGGTACATGAAGGAAAGGTATTATCTGAGGTAACGAATGTCTGATACTGTCATTAACGATTACGGAGCTGACAAGATCACGGTTCTGGAAGGACTCTCAGCGGTTCGGAAACGTCCCGCCATGTATATCGGCTCAACGTCTTCTTCCGGTCTGCATCATCTGGTTTACGAGATCGTCGACAATTCCATTGACGAAGCTCTGGCAGGACACTGCAATGAAGTGAATGTCATTATTCACCTGGACAATTCCATTACGGTGGTAGACAACGGCCGGGGCATCCCGACCGATATTCATCGCACCGAAGGGAGATCAGCCGCCGAGGTGGTACTCACCGTTCTCCATGCCGGCGGCAAGTTCGACAACACTTCCTACAAGGTCTCCGGTGGTCTCCATGGTGTGGGAGTTTCGGTGGTTAATGCCCTCTCGAATCAGTTGGATCTGGAGATCAGGAGGGACGGAAAGTTGTTTCAACAATCCTACCGTAAGGGAGTACCCCTGGCACCCTTGACCATCGTTGGTGATACCAAGAAACGGGGCACCAAGATCACCTTTCTTCCCGACGACACCATCTTCGAAACTACGGAATTTTCCTTCGATATTCTTTCCCAGCGGCTCAGGGAGCTTGCCTTCCTCAATGCCGGGGTACGGATCACCATCGTCGATGAGCGGGAAGATGGAAAACAGCATGATTTCCACTACGAAGGAGGAATTGTTTCCTTCGTCGAGTACTTGAATCGAAACAAGAATTGCCTCCACCCGAAACCGATCTTTTTCAAGGGAGAAAAATCCGGGATCGATATAGAAATAGCCATGCACTATAACGATTCCTATGATGAGAAGATATTCACTTTCGCCAACAACATAAATACCCACGAAGGCGGTACTCACCTGGTCGGCTTCCGTGCCGCACTGACCCGGACCATGAACAGCTACGCCGCAACCAACAATCTGCTCAAGAACGTCAAGGTCTCCATCTCCGGCGAGGACTTGCGGGAAGGACTCACGGCAGTGATTTCGGTAAAGATACCCCAACCCCAGTTTGAAGGGCAGACCAAGACCAAACTGGGAAATTCGGAGGTAAAGGGCATCGTCGAATCGATGATGAACGAAAAGCTTGCGGTTTTCTTGGAGGAGAATCCTGCCATCGCCAGGAAGATTCTCGAGAAATCGATTGATGCGGCCCGAGCACGGGAAGCGGCCCGCAGGGCACGGGAACTTACCCGGCGTAAAGGGGCTCTCGACATCTCAAACCTGCCCGGAAAACTCGCAGATTGTCAGGAACGTGATCCGGCCCTGTGCGAAATTTACCTGGTGGAGGGCGATTCCGCCGGCGGTTCTGCCAAGCAGGGACGTGACCGTAAATTCCAGGCGATCCTGCCGCTCAAGGGCAAGATCCTGAACGTAGAAAAGGCCCGTTTCGACAAAATGCTTTCCTCCCAGGAAATCGGCACCCTGATTACGGCGCTCGGCACCGGTATCGGCAAAGAAGACTTCGACGTGGCAAAGCTGCGTTACCACCGGATCATCATCATGACCGATGCCGACGTGGACGGTTCCCATATCCTTACCTTGTTGCTGACCTTTTTCTTTCGCCAGATGCCGCAGATCGTGGAGCGCGGTCACCTCTACATTGCCCAGCCGCCCCTGTACAAGGTGAAACGGGGCAAGAAGGAGCTGTATCTGCGCAATGAGGCGGCGATGCAGAACTATCTCCTCGAGGAGGGGACCGATGAGATGACCCTTTTTCTGGAAAGCGGCAGCAAGACCTACGTCGGGAAACAGATCATCCCTCTGGTCAAGCAGTTGGTGGAATACCGGGGTCTGCTCGACAAGTTTGTCAGGAAGGGCATCAATGAAGAACTGGTACGGGTGCTGCTTCGTCTCGGTATCAGGGGAGGAATAGAGGACCTGGAAAAACTTGCTCCCCGGATGGATAACATTGCCAGCGTCTATGAAGGCGCGGAAGCTACGGTCATGCATGACGGTCGCATCATCGTCAGACTGGGTAATCTGCGCATCGCCCTGGACAATCATACGGTAGATCTCATTGACTCATACGAGTATCGGCTTCTGGCCGACAGTTTCCGCCGGGTCCGGAATATATTTGCCAAAGGCCGGGCCGTGGTTTCCAGTGAGGGAAAGGAACTTTTTTCCACCACTATCGGTCTGGAGCTGCTCACCTTTTTCATGGAGAGCGCCAAGAAGGGTCTCAATATCCAGCGCTACAAAGGTCTCGGCGAGATGAATCCGGACCAGCTTTGGGAGACTACCATGGAACCGACCAACCGCACCCTGCTCCAGGTGAAGATCGAGGACGCCGTGGAGGCGGACAGCGTCTTTACCGTCTTGATGGGAGACCAGGTGGAGCCGCGGCGGGAGTTCATCGAAAAGAACGCCTTGAACGTTTCAAATCTGGATATTTAATAAAAACCGGCACAGGGTCCGGGGCAGGTGAAAAGGGGGAATGATTCAGACCCCCGAATTTCAGTTCCCCCCCTGTAGCCTTGATTCATGAGGTAGCAATGCTCGAAACAATCAACAAGACCTCTGTCAACATCGAAGACGAAATGAAGCGCTCATACATGGACTATGCCATGAGTGTCATCATCGGCCGAGCCCTCCCCGACGTGCGGGATGGTTTGAAGCCGGTGCACCGGCGCTGCCTGTATGCCATGTATGACATGAGCAACGACTGGAACAAACCGTACAAGAAATCGGCCCGTGTTGTCGGTGACGTGATCGGTAAGTATCATCCTCACGGTGACACGGCTGCCTATGACACCATCGTCCGCATGGCCCAGAGTTTTTCTCTCCGCTATCCGCTGGTGGATGGCCAGGGAAATTTCGGCTCCGTGGACGGTGATTCTCCTGCGGCCATGCGTTACACCGAGATCCGCATGTCCAGGCTTGCCCACGAACTTCTGGAAGATCTGGATAAAGAGACGGTGGAAACGGGAGCCAACTATGATGGTTCCCTCCATGAGCCGCTGGTGCTCCCGGCCAAGTTCCCGAACCTGCTGGTGAACGGTTCCTCCGGAATCGCGGTCGGCATGGCCACCAATATTCCCCCCCACAATCTTTCGGAGGTAATCGACGGGATCATCGCCCTCATCGGCGATCCTCAGCTCTCTTTCGAAGATTTGATCCAGATAATTCCCGGTCCTGACTTCCCCACCGGTGGTTTCATTTATGGTCGCGAAGGCATTATTTCGGGTTACAAGACCGGCCGCGGCATCGTACAGATGCGGGCACGGGCATTTATTGAAACCCAGAAAAAGACCGAGCGGCAGTCGATCATTGTTACCGAGATTCCCTATCAGGTGAACAAGGCTAATCTGGTGATCAAGATTGCCGAGCTGGTGCGGGAGAAGAAGCTGGAGGGGATTGCTGACCTCAGGGACGAGTCGGACCGTGACGGGATGAGAATTGTCATTGACCTGAAACGTGACGAGAACCCCCAGGTAATCCTCAATCATCTCTACAAGCAAACCCAGATGCAGTGTTCTTTCGGCATCAACATGCTCGCCATTGCCGGCGGCAGGCCGAAGGTCCTGACCCTGCGGGATGCCATGCTGCACTTCATCGATCACCGGCGGGAGATCGTAACTCGCCGCACCATCTTCGAACTGAAAAAAGCCGAGGCCCGCGCCCATATTCTGGAAGGCCTCAAGATTGCCCTTGACTGGCTCGATGCAGTGATTGAACTGATACGTGCCTCTAAAAATCCCGAGGAAGCAAAGGCCGGCCTGATGGCCGGAAACTTCTCTGATCCGGACTACCTGCGCAAGCTCGCTATTCCTGACTCGCTATTCAACACAAGCATGAGCCTTTCAGACAAACAGGCCCAGGCAATTCTGGAAATGCGCTTACAGCGGCTGACCGGTCTGGAACGGGAAAAAATCCTCCAGGAGTACGCAGAACTGCTGAGGTTAATCGCCCGTTTAAAGGAAATCCTCGCTTCGGAGGCGGAGATCCTGAAGATCATCGTCGGCGAACTGACCGAGCTGAAGGAGAAATTCGGCGACGAACGGCGCACCGAGATCATCGACCAGACGGCAGATATTTCTCTGGAAGATACCATTGTCGAAGAGGACGTGGTGGTCACGGTCTCACATACCGGCTACATCAAGCGGACCGCGGTCTCCATGTACCGGGCCCAGCGCCGGGGCGGCAAGGGTAAATCGGGCATGAAGACCAAGGAAGAGGATTTTGTCGAGCACCTGTTCGTCGCCTCCAGCAAGGACTTCATGATGTTCTTCACCGATACGGGACGCGTCTATGTTCTTAAGGTGTACGAAATCCCTGAAGGGGGCAGGGCAACCCGCGGCAAGGCCATCGTCAACCTGCTGAATCTCCAGGCCGGAGAGAAGATCGCCGCCATCCTCTCGCTGAAGTGTTTTGACGACGACCGCAACCTGATCATGGCGACCCGCCACGGGGTGGTAAAGAAGAGCCCGATCAAGGCCTACGCCAACATCAGGACCGGTGGAATTATTGCCGTAAACCTGGACGAGGATGACAGGCTGATAGGGGTTGCCATCACCGACGGGCGCCAGGACGTGCTTCTCGCTTCCCACCACGGCAAATCGATCCGCTTCCATGAGCAGGACGCCCGACCAATGGGGCGTGTCTCCCGTGGCGTGCGGGGTATGACCCTGGTGGGTGATGACGTGGTGATAGGCATGGAGATTATCAATCCGAATACCGTTTCTTCCACGATCTTCACCGTAACCGAAAACGGCTTCGGCAAGCAGACGCCGCTGGACGAATACCGCTTGCAAAGCCGCGGGGGCAAAGGTATCATCACCATCAAGACCACTGAGCGGAACGGCTGTGTGGTTGACATCAAGCAAGTAACGGACGAAAATGACCTGATGCTGATTACCGACCAGGGAAAGATCATCCGTATGCCAGTGGCAGGCTTTTCGGTGATTGGCCGTAATACCCAAGGGGTTCGGCTCATGGTCACCGAGGAAACGGAAAGGATCGTCGCCGTGGCACGGCTTGCCGAAAAAGAAGAGGGCGATGAGCCTGATTTCCTGGACGAGGATGAGGCTGAAAATACGGAACCGGATACGGATGTCAGCGAATAGCTGAGTCAGCTCTTATCCGGAGGAACCTTCATGGCGAGTTTCGCTCGAATTGATACTAGTCTTCCACAACGAAGCGACCTGGTAAGGCTTTTCAATACCTTGGAAAGGGAAGACATCTCCCTTGATGAGATGGAAACGATTGCCATCGCGGTGCAAAATGCCGGCGAGCCCGCCCTTCCTCCGCTGCTTCGCCGCTTGAGGAAAGTGACGAACAGTTCCGTTATCGCCCGCTATCTCTATCTTCTCTATTTTTTTGAAGATAACAGTTGGCTCGATGAGCTTGTACGTATAACCCTGAAACGAAAAGACCTGGAAGTGGACGCCAAAACTGTTTTGTTGGCTGGTTTGGAGCGTTCTGGAATCGATATTGAGGAACTTCCTTTTTCACGTCTTCTGGAAGAAGTGGGCAGTT
>RPRC01000105.1 GCA_003857395.1 Geobacter sp. | reverse complement strand
TACAGAAGTTAGTGGGCAGATTCCTGAACTTCCTTTTGCTTGTCCGCTAGAACTTCATTCCCGTTACGGGGGCAAGGAAATTCAGGCGGTCTTTGGTAAAGCAACTCTAGAGACGTCCGGACAGACCGGGGTGGGTGTGTTTCATTTTCCTGAAGTGAAGGCCTATGTGCTGTTGGTTACCTTTCAGAAGACCGAAAAAGAATTTTCACCGAGCACCATGTATGCGGATTATCCTATCAGTCGGGAACTCTTGCATTGGGAGTCACAGGCGAATACCGCTCAGCATCACTCTGATGGGCAGAATCTGATTCACCATCGGCAGTGGGATTACACGATCCTGGTCTTTGCCCGCGACCAGAAGAAGCGTAACGGGGTCACGGTACCGTTTACCTATCTGGGGCCGGTGGAACGGGTGAGTTACGAGAGTGAGCGGCCGATCAAGATGGTTTGGCGGTTGCGATATCCGATGCCGGTGGAGATGTTTGAGGATAATCGGCGGGGTGGGTAGACGTTTTGGTCTGCTGTGTTTTAAAAGGCCACAAGGGGGTTGCCGTTTCGGTGTTTATGCTTGAGATTCCGAATTCAGTGGTAGGGAATAAGTGTAAGAGAGTAATGAGAAATATTTTCCCCAGATCGATCTTTTTTAAAGGAACATTTTGCTGATGGATGAAATGGTAGAAAATACAACTTTACTTAATTCTCGCTGTTTGGGGTCAAGTCTTGAATTATCACATTTTTGATAAGGGGGGCACTTGCTATTTGAAATCAGCGACCCCGGAGTGTGCAATACTTAACCTCGGAGTGCATATGAAAAGACGCCGCTATGCGGCGTGCATTGCTAGCCAGGTATTCTATTGACTTAGGAAGACTAGCGGGACGGAGGTATTTGTCCAGAAGGCGAGAGTATTACTTGGCGACAAAGGCGACTTGGCGGAGATTCGTTTCCATCACCTAATGCTTGCCTGATGAACGTCAACTATATTTCCCGGTCAGCGACAATTATAATTCCCGCCTCGTTGCCTCACTGAAAATCTTACCAATAGCGGAAACGGAGGGAGCCGCAAGGCGGCCAAAGTTTCCGCTATTGGTTGATCTGCTATTCAAACTCCCCCATAAGCTCTTTCGTTATTTTCTGGTTGTAACCAACATCATCCCTTGACATGTCATAGATCCAAAGTGGGTATGAGTAATCGAGTTTTTTGATCAGCAGTATAACGGTGCTGCCGTATCAAGGATTAATGAGTCTTGGCGTCGTGCTGACGGTTTGCAGGGTGTCTCCCAGTTGACCACTGGAATTATCCCCCCAACCCCAAAAGTCCCCGTTTGTTTTCAAGCCGATGCCGAAATAATCGCCGACCGCCACACTCTGCCAATCAGTATCACCGCCGATAGGAACAGGGGATACCCTCTTGAGATCCGTACCGTCACCAAGTGCAGAACTAATATTCGAGCCCCACCCCCAAAGAGTTCCGTCAGTTTTGATCGCCATGGTGTTGGACTCCCCGGACACAACACATGCCCAGTTGGTATCCACGCCGATCTGGCCGGGAGTCGTGACATTGCCGCTCCCACCGCCATCCGTCCCCTGGCCAAGCGAACCCGAGCCCTGAAACCCCCAGGACCATAATGTTTGATCCGATCGTAACGCATGGGTGCTATAAAAATTGACGGAGACGCTTTGCCAGGTTTGTCCCGGCTGGATCTGGAAGGGATCCGTCACTGGACCAACCGTAGTTCCATTCCCTACCTGGCCGTTGCCATTATTTCCCCAGCCCCACAAGGCCCCGTTCGACTTTATCGCCATGACATGCTGTCCAGCGGCCACTTTCACCCAATCACTGTCCGAACCGTATTGAATGGGAGTCATGCTGTTTGTGGCACCTAGGGATGATATATAACCCCATAGCCAGAGCGTGCCGTTTGCCTTGAGTGCCACACAAAAACTGTTGCCGGAAGGAGTTGGGGGTCAAGTCTTGAATTGCCACATTTCGGTAATGGGTGCACTTGCTATTTGAATTTACCTCACATAAAAGTCAATAAGTCTAACCTTACCCAAATGCCCTCTACTCAACCCGGAAATCCCCTACTGGCTTGGTAATTACTGCTCGAACCATGCTTTCTTTAGTTGTACTAGGGAGCCCATGAATTTGTGCGTTTCTAACCTTGCAGAAGTGAGAAACGCACAAATTCATGGGCGTCCCGCTCAACCCGTGGGCGTCCCGCTCAACCCGCTCAACCTCGCTCAACCCCACACGGGAATCCCTGGCAGACTCCAAACGCTTAACTATTCATTTTCAGTAGGTTTTCGCCATGGGACATCTCAGCCTTAGGTCAATGTAAAGATTCTGTAAAGATTCCCGACGCGTACCTCAAAGAAGAAATTGGAAATTGAGGGACACCATATGCATTTCCTCTGCTTCAATTATGAATTAGTATGGTGTCCCTCTATTCCTCTGGTGTCCCTCTATTCCTCGTATTCCTCGGTTGGGACATATTCAAACAATCGAGCTGGTTGCGTATCTCGCTTTTTGCCGCGCTTGCCACACTCGGAACATTCAGGCTTTGAATTGGCGCGAGCCATGATCTCAATCGCCAGGGCTCTGAGCCGTTAACCACCTGAAATGTAACTGAGCTAAACACGAATGACTTGAAACGTTCAAGGCGATTTAGTAAAGTCTTGATAAGCATTGGCTTCCTTTTGTTGGTTTGATCGTTTCTCGCAAAAATAATCTTACCCTGCAATGGAGGACAATGCTCTTATTTTATAGTAAACGTTAATTCAGATTCTGCGCAAGATGCGGTAGTTTTATGAAATTCGCAATGCCATTGTCGAAAAAATTTACACATCAAGGGCTGCCACGGCACCACCATAAAAAATACCCACAAAAACAATAACTTGCAATTCCGGAACGAATTATGCATAAGTGTCTAGCCATACTGACTTTTTGACCTAGAAGCTACTAATGCAAACGGGAGGAGTGTAATGAAGAAGCTATTTGTTATTTTTCTGGTCTTATTTTCTGTCGGCACGGCCAATGCGAATTTAATTAACAATGGAGATTTTTCAACGCTCGATATCACAGGGTGGACACTCACTGGTGGCGAATACTCACAGGCAGGTGAAGGATTCTTCCGAGAGTTTGATAATAGCGGTTGGGCTGTTCTAAGCCAAAACATCGTGACCACGGCTGGCATGCAATATGATCTGTCATTTGACACATATGCGGATTATGTTACGGGCAATGAATTTGCTTGGTCAATCGATGGAGGCGCACTCAATTATATTACAAGCACGACTTCGTGGATCACTAATTACGGAACATTTTCTGTTGCCAGCGATATTACAAACGTAGCATTTTATATGGCGACAGATCCAGGGACTGGAACCTGGCGGGTGGACAACATATCTGTCACGGCTTCTGACCCGGCCCCAGTCCCGGAGCCCACAACCTTTCTTCTGCTCGGCGCTGGCCTTGTTGGCATGATGGTCTATAGACGTAAGGGCAAAAAGTAAGACCCTATATGCTGATTTTCAGTAAAGCCCCGGTTCAAACGAATCGGGGCTTTTTTTACGCTGTCATAAGTCATAACTAAGCATGGGACTACGGGGACCATGTTTTTATGTTAGCGGTGTAGGGGGCCAAGTCTTGAAATGTCACATTTACCCGCTATTGTGCGGCGAAAACATCCTTGGCGGTATTGTGAATTTCACAACGTCGAAAGAGGCGTGTACCACTTTCCGGCTTTCACGGCTGCAGCAGTAGGGGTTGCTGGTCCCCGGAATTCGCATCTGAGGCGACAGCTGTCCCGATACAGGGGTCACACTTTGGATGTTCAGTTGGCTCCATCAACCATCCAGGGAAAGTCTTAGGGCATTTTTAGCGAAGACTCATTGACAAATAGTTAAGTAGGCAGAAAAAAGTTATTGCAGCAATTAAGTTTAAATGATAAAAATGTAGCCATTTGCATTATTTAATAACAGTTGCTTTTTCCTGGGCTCCTCATAAACAGCCATCTCCTCTTTGTCGCCATCAGGTGCCGCTTAAGGAAGCAAGCGTTCTCGCTAAATTTTATAGCGGGGAAACAAGAATGTAAAATATCTTGCAAAGGAGGCATTACTATGGCTTTTGTCGACAAAATGTTATTGGTAGTTTTAGGTGTGGCTTCTCTTGCTTTAAGCGGATGTGCTTCTAATTCACAGACTTTCATGGGCCCAAAAGGTGAGATTAAGAATTGTGCCAGCACCAGCCAAGGTCAAGGTTTAGGGGGTGTATTAATGGCAAACAGCAGGTTCAACGCCTGCGTAGACGAAATTAAAGCACTCGGCTTCAAGGAAATTGAGGCCATTGGAACAGTTGGAATCTCAACGAGCAGTATCGAAGGTAATGGACTCAGGGTCATAAAGGTGTACGACAACTCACCTGCAGCAAAAGCCGGCATAATAAAAAACGACATAATTGTTGCGATAAATGGCAGTAAGCCGATTCGAGACACTGATTTTGCCGCAACACATGGCAATATCGGTTCCCCTGTCGACCTTACCATAAGCAGAGACGGAAAATTATCCAATCACACTTTGGTAAGATCTCAATGCGCTTACAGCCGTCTTCTCGAAACAGTAACCTACTGACGGTTCCGAGTACGAAGGAGCCTTTTCCATCTGATGATGCATGGTAACGGTGTCATGCTTTGATTGGAGCCTGACTAATAACTCACAGCAAAAACGTTCAGAGCTTTTCTGTGAAATTATCCACAGTAAACCAATCAAAACCTAAATAAGGAGGATGACGATGAGGAAAATGATTGTTCTTGCAATTTGCGGGGGAAGCTTGATGGTTGCGGCCGGGTGTGCGCCGACAATCGCCACTATGTCCGTAACCGAAACCACTGGACCTAACGGCGAAAAGACGGTGTCTGTCACTAAAGCCCTCTCTCAACACGTTTCTCAGATGCAGACTTCCAGCACCGATCAGGTTCTTGAAAAATTCAAATAGCCTGTTGGCCGAGAGAAGGGATGATAAACATCCCTTCTCTCTCCTGCAGATAATGGATAGGTAGTTTCCATCCGGAAACTCCGGATGTGAAGCTAGCGGCTTCCAATTTGGAAACGAGGATTCTTTTGTCCTGACAAGGAAAGCAAGGGATTGTGCGGAGACGTACTACTGTACGTCGCACAAACAAGACCGCTGATTGACGCTGTCAGGGCGAAAAAGGACCGTTTCCGGATGGAAACTAAGTGGCACCAGCCAATCAAACAAGTCCTTTCAATCTGACATGGCCATCAAAATCCCTACAATTTTTTTCAATTGGCTGATTATCCTGATCTTTGCGGTCCACTTGGCTGGATGCGCAGCTCACAGCGTTGACATCAAGAAAGTTCAAGATGCAAAAAACTACCAAGATCTCGTCGATGCAGTTGACCGCCTGGAGTGTACTCAGATTGATGCCCTAAAAAAATGCTTCTATCGGGACATGGTGTTCAATGTCTTCACTTTGCAAAAAAGTGAACAACTGTTCTCCTTCACGATTGATAGTCATGATCAAATTACGGATAGAAACCTGCTCGAAAATTCAACTACGTACCATATTTTCTCTCGTCCCCAACTGCCATCCGCATTCGACGAGTTCAAATAACGCCTGCAGTTGTATCCACAATAATCTCCTGCAAAAATCCAAGCCACATCAAGCAATCAAATTGGGGGGTCAAGTCTTGACATGTAATATTTACCCGGTATTGTGCAATTATGGCGAGACCTTTACGAATAGAATTCCCCGGTGCAGTCTATCACGTAACCTCACGTGGCAACGCGCACGCAAATGTATTTAAAGACGATGATGATCGCGAACTGTTCCTCAAAATCCTCGGGCAGGTGGTGAAGCGGTTTAATTGGCTTTGCCATGCGTACTGTCTTATGGATAACCACTATCATCTTCTGATTGAAACTCCGGAAGGAAACCTTTCTGCTGGGATGCGCCAGTTAAACGGCGTCTATACCCAGGCATTCAACCGTGCACACCGAAGAGACGGTCATCTTTTCAAGGGTCGGTTCAAGGCTATTCTTGTGGAAAAGGAGAGCCATCTCCTGGAGTTGTGCCGTTATATCGTCCTTAACCCGGTGCGTGCCGGCATGGCAGCGCAGCCGGCAGACTACCGCTGGAGCAGTTATCTGTCAACGATTGGCAAGGCGGCAAGACCGGCTTTTCTTGCAACCGAGTGGCTCTTGGGAAACTTCTCTACCTCTCATGCCGAGTCCAGTCGAAGATACGGGAACTTTGTAAAAGAAGGAATGAGTAACAATGACTACCCGTGGGGGAAGCTAGTCGGTCAGATTCTTCTCGGCACGGAAGCATTCGTCCATCAGGCGAGAGGATTTCTCGGAGAAAAAGACGACATGGCGGAGATTCCGAGAATACAGCGGCATGTTGGCCGCCCGCAACTCGCTGAGCTTTTCACTCCCGGCATTACTCTCCCAAAAGTTGAAAGAAACAGGCTGATCCGTCTGGCCCACGGAAAACATGGTTACACACTGAAGGAGATCTCACAGGCCCTTGGCATTCACTACACGACAGTTAGTAAGGTAATCAATCTTTAGCTGCGTGAAAAGCTAATATTTCAAGACTTGACCGCATACATGGACCCCATACATGCATGTAGCTTTGACACCGCTGGTTCACACCGCTGGTTCAGCGTCATATATGAGGGAGTGACCTGATGAAAAAACGCTCAAAAACTATTACAGCGGCACATGCCGCCAAAATGGCAAAGACGCTTTACCTGCCCACCCATTGTGCGCCTCCCGACCGCGCGACTGGCGCTGAACTGCTGGAGGAGGTCACAGCTATTTCCGGCAATCAGCTGATAGATGGCTTGATGAATATTGCCAATGGCCTGTTTGCCGTGCTCAACGAAGATCGTCAGATTCTGGCGCTCAATGAATCGTTTCTTAAATTTATGGGCATTGAGAATGCGTCGGAAGTGCTGGGTCTCCGCCCCGGTGAGTATGTCCACTGTGTTCACGCCTGTGAGATGCCTGGCGGTTGCGGAACTTCTCCCTATTGTACTACCTGTGGCGCTGTAATATCCATAATGTCGGCGCTTGACAGCGACCAGCCCCAGGAAAATATCTGTTCTCTTACCGTTGAGAAGGATAACAAGGAAGTGGATCTGCTCTTCCAGGTTCGCTGCTGTCCGGTGAAAATTGACGGCACTACATTCCTGCTGTTTTTTCTCCAGGATATCAGCGTACAGCAGCAGCGAGCCAACCTTGACAGTACCTTTCTGCACGATATCAATAACCTGCTTACCGCCCTCTACGGAAAAAGCGAGCTGTTTCAAATGAAAAATGTCTGGGATGCCGAACGCTTCCGCGTTCTGCAAAAGCTCATCAATCGCATGGCGCAGGAGTTTGCCATTCACCAGACGCTTACCGATTCCCTTTCTACCTCCTACCAGCCGCTCTATCATGAGGTTGCGGTGAATGCACTGCTTGACGACGTTGCCGATACCTTTGCCGGGCATCCCCTCTGCGCGGAGGTGACGCTGGAGATAGAGAAACTGGATGACCCGTCAACCTTGGTGACCGATCCGAACCTGGTAAACCGTATCCTGGTAAACATGGTTACCAACGCACTGGAGGCAGCGGGGCCCGGGGAAACGGTCAGGGTTTTCACCGAGCCGGGCGGTAACGCCATCACCTTCTGCGTCTGGAACAGAAAACATATTCCGCCGCACGATGCCCTGCGGATATTTAAGCGTAACTTTACGACAAAAGAACAGCTTGGCCATGGGCTTGGCACCTATTCGATGAAATTGTTCGGTGAAAACATCCTTGGCGGCATTGTGAATTTCACAACGTCGGAAGAGGAGGGGACCACCTTCCGGCTTTCGCTGCAGCAGCAGTAGGGGATTGCTGTTCCAATGGCTGTCCGGTATGCTGTCTGGTGTACTTGATGACAGATCTGTGGCAGACAGGGGGGAGATATATGAAAGCAGTGGCATTTAATGGGAGTCCCAACAAGGAAGGCAATACCTGGCGCGCGTTGCGTATCGTTGCCGATGAGCTGGGAAAGGAAGGAATCGAAACCAGTATCGTCCAGGTGGGTGACAAGGTCATCAGGGGTTGTACCGCCTGCTATGGCTGTATCCACAGCAAGAACGAGCAGTGTGTCATGGCCGACGATGGGGTGAACGGTTGGCTGCAGGAGATGAAGCAGGCAGATGGCATCGTCCTGGGTTCGCCGGTCCACTATGCGGCCATGGCCGGGACCATGAAATCCTTTCTCGACCGGGCGTTCTTCGTGGCGGGTGTCAACGGCAGCATGCTGCGGCACAAGGTCGGCGCGTCGGTGGTGGCAGTGCGGCGCTCCGGTGGTCTGCCGGCCTTTGACCAGCTGAACAATTATCTCTGTTACTCGGAAATGCTGATTCCCACTTCAAACTACTGGAACGTGATCCACGGCATGGTGCCCGGCGAGGCCCTTAAAGACGAAGAGGGCATGCAGATCATGCGTGTGCTGGGCAAGAACATGGCCTGGCTGATGAAATTGGTGGAACACGGTACGGGGGCCATTGCCCCGCCGGCCCGGGAGCAGAAGTGCTTCACGAACTTTATCCGCTGAGAGACAGTGCTGACCGGTACCATTGGTGCAGAAGGTCCGGAGCGCGTGACAAACAAAGGCCATATCCCCAGAGGGTGTGGCCTTTTTGTTGACAGAGTAGAGGGTCTTATGGGGTCGGGTTTGAGGTTCTGACTTTCGAGTTCACTCTTGGGGAAACCGGGACACTTGCCCTTTTTCCCTCCTGAAAAACAGCGAGATGTCTCCCTCGTTTCCCTTGGTATACTGTTGTAAAGGAGTGCCATTAGGCGCACTTCGTAACAGGGCGCAGGCTGCAACTCTTCAGCTATAGTGATGGCAAGGAGGTTCGTATGGATCATATCCCGCCGGTCTATCTTGGAATACTGCAGAAACTCATTGTCTCGGTGATCGTTATCGGCCTTGCTGTCGTTGCAAGCCGTTTGGCGGCCAGACTCTTCCAGAAAAGTATCAAGGGTGAGGCTCAAATGCTAACCGTGAGCGCGCTGGTTCGCAAATGCATCTACATTGCGGCCGCACTGATCATTGCGTCAATCGTCTTCGGGTTCGGAGGTAATTTTGCAACTATTATCGGGATAATGGGCGCCGGCGTCGCCTTCGCTTCGCAAGAGGTAATAGGCTCTTTCGCGGGATATATGAACATAATTACGAGCAATATATTCAGAATCGGCGACCGGATACGGATCGGTAATGTGGCAGGAGACGTCCTTGACATCAGTTTGCTGCGTACCACGGTCATGGAGATTGGCGAATGGGTAAAAGCCGACCAGTACACAGGCAGGATCGTAAGTCTCGCCAACCGCGTGATCTTCTCCGATCCGGTTTCCAACTATACGCAACATTCCTGTTACCTCTGGGACGAGATCATGATCCCTGTAACCTATGACAGCAATTGGCAGCGTGCGGTCGAGATCATACTGGCAAAGGGGCAGGAATTGACGGCATCATTTCATGCCGGCGCAAGAGCAGAATTTGCGGAGATGGTAAAGAAATATCCCTCCCTTCATGAAGTGCCTGTTGAACCATCCAGCTACATTACCATGACGGACAATTGGATCGAGTTGACATTACGGTATATCGTTGAAGCTAGAGACCGCAGAGTCGTGAAAGGACAGATTCACAGCGGGCTTCTGAAATGCTTCGATGAAGAACCCGATATCAGGGTCGCCTCGATGACCGTCGATATCGTCGGATTTCCTTCATTGAAGAGCAGTCCCGGATCTGCCTCCTGATCCCACTTCTCTCTGAACGAATTTCTCTCGATAAAACAATTCCAAATCTCCCTCGGTATTGTATTGGCCCGCCTTGCCATCAATGAATCATGCTCAAGAACTACTGGGGGTGACCCCATGGCCTGGCCACATGGCCAGTATCTCCAAGTGTCTCCGGATATTATCAAAGAAATTGACGCCAGCTTGAGTTTTTGAAGCAGACCCGAATGGCGCTAGTTTAAGCATATAGGCAAGAGAAAAAACCAGGAAATATTGGCCAAACCAGTCGTAGCGGTCCATGTAAAATGTAGCAATCAAATTTCCAGTTCTTTACCTGCAAACCTTGTATCGGAGCCTCATTGAGCTCAGCAGTAAAATGGCTCTGATGAATCGATACGCTTTCAAAGAAATCGGCAATGATTTCATGCTGCGACTGCTTAAACTAGTGCCATTCGAAGCAGACCCCAAAGGTTACCTGTAACAGCCTGACACCGTTGTTTTTGTCAATTCTCGAGTGCTGTTATATTTGAGAGCTGAAGCGGGCAAGTACCTGGTGATACAACTTGGTATACTTGTCTGCGATAACAGCTTCGGAAAAGCGTTCGACGGCTTGTTTTCGAGCAGCTGCAGCAAGGGCTGCATAGCGCGCTTCATCTTCGAGCAGCCAGATGATTCCTTCGGCCAGGTCGGTTGCATCAAAAGTTCTTGCCAACCAACCAGTTGCCTGATGGGTAACTATATCCGGCAGCCCTCCTATAGTAAAGGCGGCAACGGGAATGCCGCAGGCTTGGGCTTCTATGGCGGTATTGGGCAGGTTGTCTTGCCGGGATGGAACCACCATCAGATCGGCGGCGGAATACGCCAAAACCAACTGGTGATCATCGTCTACCGCTCCCAACCAGTGCACGTGACAGGGCCATGAATTATCCTCCGTGGATTTGCTTTGGCCGAAGATCAGGAGTTCATACAGATGCGGTTTCGTCGAGATCACCCGGGCAAGTCCCTCGTGAAGTAGATCGCCGCCCTTCCGAGGGTCAGAGACGCCACCGTCGGCACCAAACAGAATCAGTTTCTTGTCAAGTGGTAATCCCAAAAGTTTACGAGCCTTAGTACGAGGAATCGGTTGCCACGTGTGGCGCGTGTCCAGACAATTAGGGATCACATGCACGTGCGATTCAGCAAAGAGAACACTCTCATGCGCACATCGTGCCAACCAATTACTGGGACAGACGATGGTAAAGTGCTGCCGTGCCCATGACCGGCGCTTGGCCTCCCACGTCAGACGGTTCAAGTCCGGTCCGCTCTCGCCCGGCGGGCGATTATCGGTGCGGTAACCCTCCCGGAATCGCGCCGACTTGTCATCAGGCACATAGTGCTCTCCCCCGCAAAACGCCCACATATCATGCAGCGTCCAAATGATTGGCTTCTTCAGCTTCCCGATGTCAGCTACTGACAGCATATTCGAGATCCAATGGAGATTCAGCAGGTCGGCATCACTGGCAGTAAGCGCAGGCACAAGCCCGGTGCCAATCTGACCAAAAGTGTGAAGGACAGGATTGTCGGTTTTCCAGTCACGACTGCCGTGCTTGACCCAGCGTCGGTGGATTTTTTGAGCAAGACGTGCGGTAAACGGTCGGGACGTATTTGTGCTCACGCTATCGTCATCGTTGCCACGATGGAGGACCTGCATACGATTGGCGCTACCCGAGGCAACCAGTGCGAGATGAATTCGGTAGGCAGCGCGGGCAGCCCCTCCGTTGAAGTCACTTGTTGACAGATGAAGACTCTTGATCAAATGCAATGCCCTCCTTGATGGTGAAATTCAATTGCACCACGGAATATAGTGATTTGTCCCAATGTTTCGGGTCAGATCGGAAAATATCATATTAATTTGGTATTGTGCAGCTATGGCTAGACCCGTACGTATAGAATTTGCCGGTGCAGTCTATCAGGTAACATTTCGTGGTAACGCTCGCACATGGCTTATGGTGCCTTATGGGGTTAAGTTTGACTTTTTGATATTCGTCGCATAAAAGTCAAAAAGTCAAGACGCCAAAGATTCCCAAAGGTTCAGTGAATTACAGCACAAGAGACTTCACCGATTCCGATTCGGAAATCTTTGCCTGAAACCTCAAACCGCCACATCTGCAGTGGTCCCGTTGAACGATAACGATCTGTGGGACAGCAATCATGAAGCTGTACGCGGCGCTGTAATCTGGCATGCCGGTGGCAGCCATTGTTCCCTTTCTTCTGCAAGAAACAGCATCCTTTCAACTTCCCTCTTGTGTAATTATGCCAAAATGAGATAATTGCCCCTCGTTAACCAAGCCATCAAAGCTTGTTGAATGGTCAGGCAGGAACTGTAAAGGGTAGTACGGGGAATGGCGGGACGAGGGCTGGCGTTGTTGATTTGTTGATTTGAAAACAAAGCGCCATCCCCACCTGCCCGATTGATAAGATCGATGTAACGCAAAGGAAAAGCAAATTTTCAACTAAAAGGTTCTCCTTGGCAGATAATCAGTTCAGACAACCATAAACAGAAAGGAACATTCCATGAAAAAAGACTACTCTGGCTACCCACATCAACATCCTGACACTACCGGACACTTCGGCGAATACGGAGGATCCTATATCCCACCGGAATTGCAGGTGGAAATGGACAAAATCACCGATGCTTATCGCACGATAAGCAAAACCCATCGGTTTATCGAAGAACTGCGCTCCATCCGGAAACATTACCAGGGACGGCCAACCCCTGTGTACCACGCAGACCGACTATCGGAAATGTGCGGAGGGGGCCAGATCTACCTTAAGCGTGAAGACCTCAACCATACCGGCGCACACAAACTCAACCATTGCATGGGAGAGGCTCTGCTGGCTAAATATATGGGGAAAAAGAAACTGATTGCAGAAACCGGCGCAGGACAACACGGCGTTGCATTGGCAACCGCAGCCGCCTACTTCGGCCTTGAATGCGAAATTCATATGGGCGAAGTCGATATCATAAAAGAAGCGCCGAACGTTATCCGCATGAAGCTGCTTGGCGCCACATTAATTCCTGTTTCTTTCGGACTCAGGACACTCAAAGAGGCCGTTGATTCGGCATTTCAATCCTACCTGAAGGATCCGGTAAATTCGATCTACTGCATCGGTTCGGTAGTTGGCCCTCACCCCTTCCCCATGATGGTACGAGATTTCCAAGCCATTGTCGGCAGCGAATCCCGAGAGCAATTCCTGGAAATGACCGGCAATTTACCGGATGTGGTATGTGCCTGTGTGGGTGGCGGCAGTAATGCCATGGGAATTTTCTCCGGCTTCATCAACGATCCCGTAAAGCTTATCGGTGTCGAACCCGGTGGCCGCTCGCTTACTCTTGGCGACCACGCGGCCACTGCAGCCTTCGGAAAGCCGGGACTCATCCATGGCTTCAAATGCTACCTGCTCCAGGACGAGAATGGCGATCCGGCTCCGGTATATTCCATCGCCAGCGGACTCGATTACCCTGGCGTAGGACCGGAGCACTGCTTTCTCAAGGACGATGGACGCATCAGCTATGAAATTGCCAATGACATTGAATCTCTTGATGCGTTTTATACGTTGAGCCGCGTCGAAGGTATTATTCCGGCGCTTGAAAGTGCACATGCCGTCGCCTATGCCATGAAACTCGCCAAAGAGATGAAACACGGGAGTATTCTCATCAACCTTAGCGGACGAGGTGATAAAGATCTCAACTTTGTTACGGAAACCTATGGTTTCAATATTGATGAGGCGAAAAAGATATTATTGTAAAAAATTAATATGTGGCCTCAGCGGATAATGCACATGGCTGGCAAAACGAAAAAAGGAGCCTTAAGGGGTCGGGTTAAACTTTTTGACCTTCGTCAGATAAAAGTCAAAGAGTCTAACCTGGACCCCAAAGGTTCCAAAGGGTACAGTTTCTTTCGCTATTCCGGTGTCAGCCGTTGCTGTACCAGTAAGGCTTCCCCTTAGTCACTTCCACGCGGCCGGATCGAACCAAAGCGAAGCGTCGTCCAATGGTGTCTCCTTTGGAAGGGTGGGATTCATGATCCTGATGATGCGCCGGTTCTTGAGATTAGCCTTTAGTATTGAAGCTCTGTTGTATTTCATGAAAAGCGCGTCGAAAGAACCGTCCTTTATCATTTTCCGTAAACCGGTCTCGACGCGTTTCGCAAGAGCATTGTCGGATTTATTGAAGAAGAAATAGTAGGGCCACGGATAGTAAATAAGCAGATTTTTTTCGACGGCAAGATTGGGGAGGGCATCATGGCGGGCGGCATACTCGGGGAAAACCTCGTTGATGCCGCGCGGGAATACATCGATGCGGTTTGCGGCGACCATCTTGAACAAATTCTCGTAGCCCGCCGTGTGGACCTTGATGCCATTGGCCTCATAGATGGCGACATCGCCCCAGCCGATTCCCTGGCCGGCTCGTACTTTTCTCAGATCGTCCAGATTTCGGATCTTGTCGATATCCGCCTGCCTTTTCCTGGCGATCAAGGCCACGCGGTAGCCGAGAATTCCTTTTCGCAGCGGTATTCGCACGGCACGGTAGTCTTTCTCCTTCTGTACCGATGTACCACACCAAGCGACATTGACCATCCCGGCCGGATTTAGCAGCTCGGCAAGGGATCGAGCCTCGTTCATGCGGGAGTTGCTTGGTTGGAGCGTATACGGCCCATATTCCGCTACGGTCTTTTCGAGGGCCGTCTTCAGGATTTCGACCAGATCATTGT
Organism: Geobacter sp.; assembly: GCA_003857395.1. Next base: position 18,268 of record RPRC01000105.1, on the reverse strand, counting down.
ACCGCGAATCGGCACCCGACTCAAACGCGGGATAGACGACCTTGGTTTGGCCTGCTGCCATCGTGGCAGTCAGTATGATGAACAGTACCGACATCGCAAGCGAACGCTTCATTTGCTGCTCCTCGCGTCGATTTTATTCCAGGCTCGTTTCGCCTCCATTTCGGGCTCAAACCTGTGATGCACCGACAGAATTATAGACCTCACCCGACCACGACCTGTTCACGCTCTGCAGCACACTGCAATACCCGCGTCAGATCATCCAGAGTATACGGCTTGACGATTGACCCACAGAAGCCGAAGTCGTAGAAGTTGGCTATGACCGGATCGTTGGAGTAGCCGCTTGAAGCGATCAACCGTGCACCAGGGTCAACCGCCAGGATATCTGCCGCGCTTTCCCTGCCGCCCATCCCGCCCGGTATCGTAAGGTCCATAATAACGAAGGAAAATGGCTTGTTTTCTTCCTTGGCGATACGGTACTTCAGTACCGCATCTTCACCGGTTGCGCAGGTCGTGACCTCATAGCCAAGGTGTCCAAGCATTTCGGCGGCAAGGTCACGGATCATCTCTTCATCGTCCATGACCAGGACCGAGCCTCCTGGGAGCGCTTCACTCCGGGTGATGCTGTCGCAGATCTCCGAGCCGGTTGCTGACTTGCCGGTAGACGGCAAAAACAGGGTAAAGGTTGTTCCTTTGCCGATCTTGGAGCGAGCTTCGATATGTCCTCCATGCCGGTTGATGATGGAGTGGACAGAGGCGAGTCCAAGGCCCATGCCGCCTGACTTTGTGGTGAAGTAGGGATCGAATATCTTCTTCCGCACATCTTCCTGCATTCCACACCCTTCATCGGAGAACGAGAGCCTGACGTAGCAACCGGGGGGCAACAGGAGATTGTTTTCTTCCTCTAGAGTGAGATTCTTACCTTCGATTGTAATCTTCCCGCCTCCCGGCATCGCTTGTACGGCATTGATGACGATGTTGTTGAACACCTGGCTGACCTGGCCTTCATCTCCCTCGATGTCATCGAGGTGATCGGGAATTTCAATGACCCCCTTGACGTTTGTGCCCCGTAAAGCCAGGGACAACGATTCGTTCACGATTTTCCGGATCGATACCGTTTTCTTTATCGGAGCTCCACCTTTGGCGAACGTCAGCAGCTGGGTGGCAAGCTCGGTTGCACGGACTGTTGCCATTTCGGCATTCTCCAAAAGCTTGGCTGATTTTTCCGGCGTGTCCAGAACCAGGCGCGCTATCGAGATGTTTCCTATTATGGCGGTAAGGATATTGTTGAAGTCATGGGCAATCCCTCCGGCAAGCACCCCCAAGGATTCGAGGCGTTGGGCATTGAGCAACCTGTTCTGCAGGGATTCGCGTTCCGTGATGTCGGTGAAAATGTCGAGTCGCAGATTCCGGGCAAGATGGGTATTGACAATGACATGTCGCTCAGAGCCGTCTTTGCAGGAAATTATCGACTCTGACGGTTGGATTATCGTACCTTCGCTATGGGCTGTATCGAGAGCAGCCTTCCATTGGGAGAGGTGTTTTTCGCGATTGACCGGATCGGGATAGGCACGGAGAAACCATGCATCGAGCGTGGGAATATCATTGGTATCGTAACCAAACCACTCGGTAAAGGAGCTGTTGACATGCTTTATGGCTCCGTCGCTGTCGGTCCATGCGACACCCACCGGCATAACGTCAATGAATGCCTTGAGGGTCTTCTCGCTCTCGTGCTGTGCCTGTTCCGCGGTCTTGCGTACCTGAGCCTTCCGTGCTTCGGCGAGAGAGCGGGTCATTCCGACGATGGAGCGTTTGAGACTTTTCAATTCACCGAAAAAATCTCCTTCGGGGACATAGGCAGCGTCTGCCTCTCCCGAACTGACCTTCAGGGCATACGATTCAATCGCCTGCAGCGGTTTGATCACTTTTCTGCGGAGGAGCTGAAAGGGAATGAAAATCAGGAAGGCGTTGAGGGTAACTATTGCCAGAATGTTAATAGTGGCGAAACTATGCAATGACTTTGCCAGGAACCTGGGGGACATGAAGACATGCACTCTGCCCACATGTTTGCCGTAGATGTTGATTTTTTCCGAGTGGGTCAATAACCCCTTATCCTGAATCGCGCCCTTTGCGGGAACGATCCGCCACTGCCTGTCTCTGGCAAAGCCGAAAACTTTTCCACTATCGTCGGTTCCGGTGACTGTCACGGCGAAAACGTCCGCGTGCCGCATGGTGCTTTTGATGACCGCGTCAACCTGCTCGGTATCAAAGTTCCACAGCGGGAGAGCAAGGCTGTTTGCCAGCTGTGCGGTTATGACAGTAAGATGATATTCCTGGTCACTGGTCCTCTGGCTCCGTTCCCAACAATAATTCGCAATACCGAAGGCGGACAAGACCACGGTTGTGACCGCTAACAGCGTAAGAATAATGACTTTTGTAACCGACATATCGAGTCTTTCCATGAGGTTCGGTCTTGTTCGAATGATTTCACTCGCTGGCAACGGTTTCCTTTCCTGTCAAGTTCAACGAACCAAATCGCGGGAACTAACCTTTTCGCATCACATGAGACATAATTTGGCTGCAAAATATAAGCGATCTTGTGCTGGATTCGCAATCCAATCAATGCCCTGTTTCTTCCAGTTCTGAGGCGGTAGAGGTATATCTCTTTATCGGCACGATACAGAAGTTCTTGAGCATGATTTATTGATGGCGAAGTTGAGGAAAAGCAGGGAGGAAATCATCCTTTTCGACATCAGCAGTCATGATGGTGTGTACCGAAGAACATTTTTTTCTTCTCACTATCCGGCCATAATGAGATGAGCGCGTCGATACTTTTTTCTCTCTGCTTGTTGTAGAGCAGTGCATATTCTCCGCGGCTGCATTTTCTAAACGCAGAAAAATCATACGAAAATATCCCGCCGCTCGCCGATATCGTAGACAGGGTATTTCCCGTCTTCATGCTCCTCCATGGTAAATATCTCCGTGTTCAGTGCGACCACAAGCGGCATCATCGCTGCCAACTCCCCTTTGTACTGTATTGCCCCCGGACTTCTCGATGAATTGCCTTCCGCCCAGGTGTCACGATTCCTGGCAAAGGCCTGAAATGCCGGTGAATCAAGTTTTACCAGAGCTTTTTCGATGACCGGCTTGACAGCTCCTTTGCGCTCCTCTCCATGAATGAGTGCCGCAAGCGGTATCCCGATTGGCTCTGAGCCCCCGCTCAGGTTGATTATCGACGCCATATAGCCGGTTTGACCTCCCAGCACCAGAGAGCCGGCAGTGAGTCCCAGGTTCATGGAGTAATCGGCGTCAAAGCGCGTAGGTGCTCCGCAGCGCCCTTCATATCCCAGAAAACCGGTCTGCACGTTAAACACGAATTTCAGGAAGTTATTCCGCTCGGTTTCATTGGAAAAGTGCAGGTCTCCCGCTTGCTCATAGTGATCAGGGTTATGCTGCATGTCCCGAATCCGGTCCTTCATCATTCTGACCAGAAGGTTCTCGGACGGTATCTGAGAAACCTTCAGGTTGCCGTGGTCGTCACGATCCAGAAGCATCGCCTCCACGATATCGTCGGGGAGCGCCATGAACAGTTCTTTCGACGCATCAGACAACTCCTGAGCGCTTACGATGAAGTCCTTTTTCACCCTGGTGGAGAGCTCCATCTCCTTTACGACATAGTCTGTTTCGCTGAGCTTGTAGTCGAGCCCGAGTATATGCAGATGCTTCAGGATGCTGTCCACACCGTACTGGCTTTCTAGTTCCTTCACGTTCTGCTCGGCAAGAAAACCATTTTCAGCGAGGATGCCCGTTTCTTTCAGAGCTTCTTTTATCGTCATGAGTCTTGCCGACAGCTTGTTAAGCTCTTGTATCAGTACTTTTATCTCGGGAATGAATTCAATGATGCCTTCCGGAATTACCCCGACCCCAGAATATTTCCCCTGTTTGGCGCGATTGACAACCACTCTGGTCATGTAGGTGACAACGTCATTCAGTGATTGCTTCTTCTCGGCGACTTCCTCGGAAATGAGGGTGAGATGAGGGCGTGTCTGAAGGGCGATTTCGAGGGCGATATGACTGGCGGAGCGACCCATTACCTTGTAGAAAAACCAGCTTTTGCCCTGTGATGCCGCATCGGTAAGGAGGTTTCCGATGGTCTTGCTGTAAACCCTTGCAGCGGTATAGAATCCGAACGATATGGGGAGCAGGGTTTTTCCCGCCACATTTATCTGCAGGTCGCCATCAATCGTTTTCGGTACGCCAACTACGGTGCACTGCTTGGCCAGAATGCCGGCAGTGTGCTGTTCGCTAAGAAACTCAGCCAGTTCGATAGCGTTTGTGTTCGAATCGTCGCCACCAACAATGATTATGCCGTCAAGACTGTATTTCTGAACGGTAGCAAGAACCGCTGCAAACTTTTCGGGAGAATCTATCTTGGTCCGTCCGGTGCCCAGGTAGTCAAAACCGCCGGTATTAATGAGATGCTTCATCTTTTTGCTGTTTACCAGCAAACCCTCACCCTTGAGCAGGCCATCGGGACCTTTTTCAAAGCCTATGAGTGTATTCTGCCGTCCCAACGCTTTCAGTATGCCGGAGAGGACATTGTTCCCACCTGAAGCAGGCCCGCCGGAAAAGATCACGCCGATCTGCTTGCCTGAGATATCCTGGATCTTATCAGAGGATTCCTCGGCAGCCACAACCAGCAGCTGCGTTTTCATATGCGGGAACTGCCTTTGCAAAAGAGACTCATCTTTGACCGGAAGCGATTCCGCCGAAACGCTGAAGGCCACCGGTCGAATCTTCCCATCAAAAAGAAAAGCTTTTGCCACCTGAACCGGCAATTCGGCTAGAAAGCGCTCGGTTGGAGATGTCCGCTTGATATTGACTTCCTTATCTTTAACCTGGAACTCTACAGAGTCACCGTGCATTGAAACCTCCAGAATTTTTTCGTAGATACTTCTGTGCAACTTTACAAACAACCACCGGTAAAAGTCAAATGCGAACTGTTTATCCCGGTACTTTAGGGGAGGTAGGGATCATGGGTGACAGGTAAATGGTTTGATTAAAATTGAATTGGGCCAGGAGTCTCCTGGGGAAATCCTGGGACGTTTCCCGATGGGCAGAGCAGGGAATTTGTATCTGGCAATTTTTCCGCTATACTTTCTGGAAAACCAAAGGGTACAGAAAAGCGGATCGGCTGGCATGCAGAGGGTTGCGGAGTTGCTTCCCCTTACCAAGCAGGACGTGCGGCCCCATCCACGCAAAAGGAGGACAACGTGCTGAAATTTCGTTACGTAATTGCAGTGTTGTGCATGGTGTTGTGTCTAACGGTTGCCGCCGAAGCCCAGGTAAGCATCGGTATCGGGCTGCCCGGCGTGAGCATTGGCATTAACTTGCCAGTCTTTCCGGAGCTCGTGCGGATACCTGCCTACCCGGTCTATTACGCTCCGCGGATTAATGCCAACTATTTCTTTTATGATGGCATGTACTGGGTTTTTCAGGAAAATAACTGGTACGCCAGTTCCTGGTATAACGGTCCGTGGCGAGTTGTCGCGCCGGAATATCTGCCGTTCTACATCTTACGGATCCCCGTCCGTTACTACCGGCAGCCCCCGCTGTACTTCCGTGGCTGGCAACCAAAAGCTCCGCCACGCTGGGGTGATCACTGGGGCCGTGACTGGGCGCAAAAGCGCAGTGGCTGGGATAACTGGAACCGCCGTGCTGTACCGCGGCCAGCGCCATTGCCTGTCTACCAGCGGAAGTATTCAGGGGATCGCTATCCTCACATGGAACGGCAGAACAAGCTGCAAAGAGAACGGTACCGCTATCAGCCGCGCAGTTCGATAGTCCGCAAGCACTATCAAGAACATAGAGCTTCTGCCCCTGGGCAGCGGCGCAGGTAAACTCCGGGGGGCGGAAGTCCGGGACAGTTCTACTCTTCTCGCCCCCAGCTCTTACTTCGCCCAGCTTGATCAGGGTGTAATTCATCCCCGCTATGTCTTCCAGTTTCCAGTCAAACAGCCTGGAATAATAATCCTTGGCCTTGCGTCAATGGTCAACAATCCCACCTGCACGAACGGATTTGCCATGATATGCTCCCCTTTTCATCCATAATGGTGTACCTTGGAATTATTATAGGAAGATAGTGGGAAAATGCTTGCGATGGAGCTCCGAAGTCACCAGGGACCGAACAATTCACGCTAAAGTGATTGGCGGTGGTTTGCTGGTGCATAATGTGTCAGGTCCTCGCCGAAAAGCAGCCACAAAAAGAGAAGCGCACATTATTTCTGTAGGAGTAAACCACATGAACGTAGACTTGAGGTTGTTGAAAAACCTGATCAGTAAACGAGGTGATGAGATTGAAATGAGTGTTGCCGGGACCGGCTATCTGGCAAAAACGGTCATCGGCGTCGGCACCTTTTTGCTCGATAACGAAGGGGATTTTGAGCTGCTGACCGCCAAGCAGAAGGTAGTTTTTGAAAAGTTTCTCAAGCCGCTGCTGGATCAGCCTCGCCGGTAGGCTTGATTTCGTTTTTTTCACAACCCGCGCAAGCTCGTACTAGTGCTGCTTTCCCATGAGCAGGAAGAAAAGAGTGGGGTGTCCGATATCAGGGCCGGCGGCTACGGGCACTGAGTCCGCAAGGACGTCACCACACCGTAGCAGTTGATCGCTTTCCTGTTGCTAGTTAGTTTGCATCCGGAAACGGTCCTTTTTCGCCCTGACAGCGTCAATCAGCGGTCTTGTTTGTGCGACGTACAAGTAGTACGTCTCCGTACAATCCCTTGATTTCCTTGCCAGGACAAAAAAATCCTCGTTTCCAAATTGGAAACTGCTAGTTTCACATCCGGAAACTCCGGATGAAAACTAGTTCAAAAGCTTGATCCCGCCGATAAGCGGCAACGGCTTTGCCTCGCCCTTTGCGGCATTAACAATGCCGAGAATCGCCAGGACGATAACAAGCAGGTTGCCAAGCGGCAGAATAACAAACCAGCCGAGAAACGGGATAATTCCGCCGACAACATTCACCGCAAGGGCCAACAGAAACAGGACCAGCCCCTGGTTTGCGTGATACATGGCGAATTTTGATTCCTTGGCTGCCAGGAGCGGAATCAGAAAAATGATATACGCCAGAATCGCCATCGCCTTATTCTTCTCGATATCCTCTTGTTCAGACATCTGATTTGGAACCTGCTCGATCTTCTGCTCTTCCATTATAATTCCTCCCCCGTTGATGTAATTCACTTGCGTAGCGGAACACCGTAGTCTATGGCAGAAATCCCTGATGAAACATACAATACAGCAATTATCACGACAGTCAATTCTGATAGTATCGTTAGCAGTAAAAAATGTATCCCAGTTAAGAATCCGTATTGATCCTTGGTACCCGGCCCCTCAGCCAGATCCTGACCATCTCGAAGCGCGATATTGATTGTACCGATAAATCCTGTATACTTGCGGCTGTGAGCGTTGATGGGGGTGGTTTTCAGCGAACAGAAAAGCGTATGGGCAGGCTATGCGCATACTGGATTGAAAGGAGAGATCACATGCGGAAAATCAGCAGGAGTGTTGTTGCAGCATTGATGTTGGGTGCACTGGTTGCAGGACTGTCCGGATGCCAGAAAAAAGAAGGCCCGGCGGAACGCGCCGGCAAGGCAATCGACAGTGCGGTGGATAAAACGGAAAAGCAGATTGACAAGTCGATGGAAAAAGTCGGGGAGAAGATGGAAGAGGCCGGTGAAAAAATCAAGGATGCGGCAGATAAGTAAATGAATTGAAACCCAGGCCCGCTTCGCGCGGGCCTGGGTAATTTGACGGGCCACGTTGAGGAAAACGCCAAGACGTGGCCCGTACTCGTTCCGAAAGCCGGGCACTCAAAAACTCATTGCCATTCGACAGTGCCTGCGGTTTACCTGGACTCACTTTGCCATCTCCTGTTGCCGTTATCAGGCCTTTTCTGTGAGCGGTTGTTGACGCCATTTCCTTCACTTCTTTGGACAGTGGCGTTCTTCCAGCCAGGCCCAGTTCTGCCATTGTCTGCCCGGGAGTATGCGGGCCTGCCGCTGTAGCTTTGGCCGATACCGTTCGGCCGGTTAAGCGTCGGTCTGGCGGTGTATTCCTGTCCGTTGATGTTCGGCCTGGTATAAACGCGGCTGTCGCGATAGTTCCGGTCGCGATTAATCTGGCTGTTAGAGACGAATCCGCTCCTGCTGCCCTGCCGACTGCTGTCCGGACGTCTGACATCGGGTCTGTTCCGGTAGGTTTGGTTCGGGATATGCGGCCTTACATAGGTACGACTGTCGCGGCCAGATACAGCCCGGTAATCGTTGCGGTGGCCTGGCCTGAAATGAGAGTATCCCTCCCAGGCACCATGTCTCTGGTAACGTCCATAATACGAATCCCGGTAGTGACGGATTCTCTCAAAGGGATATCTGTTAAACAGATAGGGTACGTTGCTGTAGTAAACCTGTGACCAGGGGCCATTGTAGTAGGAAGAATTGTACCAGATATTCCCCCTGTTAACGTAGTAGCTGTTGTTATAGTAGAAAAGATCGTAGGGCACGCTTACCGCCACGTAAAAGCCCAATTCCGGGGGCAGAACGAATTCCGGCGCCATCTCTGTCACCACCGGTTCGTAGGTGTTGTCAGGGTAGGCGTATACAGGTTCCGGCGCAACCGCCCAGGGAAGGCCGATGTTGAGTCCGACGCCGCCATGGCCGACGCTTAATCCGAAACCCGGTAAATTGATCGAGAGTCCGGAATTGGCCTGGGCCGGAGCGGCATACGCTACCATCAATGGAGCCAAAAGCACTGCTATCAGCCACACGATTCGTTTTTTCATTTTGCTAACCTCCCAGCCAACGCTGTCATGGGGATAATCCCCGGATTACTGCCTAGTGAAAATACCTGTTGTGCTTAGAAAAACGCACGGGAAGCAGGTCGGTTGACAAGGCACCTCGTTTGGGGAAGGAATAGCGCCGGGCTGAAACGTTCAGTCCTTCAGCAGCTCGCGGAAAAAGCTGAACCAGTTGCCACCGAGAATGTCGCGGATGGTGCTGTCTGAATACCCGGCATTGGCGAGCAATTCGGCCAGTGCCGGCAGGTGTGAGTGGTCTTCGAACCCTTTGCAGACGCTGTCGTAGCCACCGAAATCCGTGCCCAGGCCGATACCGGCAGGGCCGAATTTCTGCACGAACCAATCGATCTGGCGGAAGAGGAGGGCCAGATCGGCTTGGCCATCCACGGACAGCATGCCGGGATAGGCGGCGATACCGATCATGCCGCCGCGGGAGAGGATGATCCGCACCTGCTCGTCCGAGAGGTTGCGGGGCGTAGCGCAGTGGCTCCGGAAGCCGCTGTGGGTGGATATAAGCCTGCCGGGAAACAGCTCGTCTACTTCCCTGAAACAGGGCTCCGAGAGGTGGGCCGTGTCGATGGCAAATCCGAGGCGATCCAGTTCCGCGACCAGGCTGCGGCCCGCCTTGGTCAGACCTTCGGGGTGAAGGACCGCATTCCCGTCCCCGAGGCGGTTTTTTCCCACATGGGTTAAGCCGACCAGCCTGAATCCCCGTTGTGCAAGCTCCTTGGGAGAGAAGTCGAGCAAGGCGTCGGCGTTTTCCAGGAGGAGCAGCGCTCCCGGCGATCCCGTGCCGTGGTAACAGTTTTCAAGCTCCTTCACGGTTGTGACGGCAGCAAGGTTCCGGATATTCCGTTCGGCGTAGCCCAAGAGGTCGCGAAGATTGTCCGCTGCTTTTTCCGGCCCGTTAAAGTCGTCCCTGCAGTAGTAGGCCGAGACGATGACCCTGACCCCGCCGCCGGCAAGTTTCGGCAGGCTGATCCAGGCATCCTGCGTTTCCTCGAAGGGTGTCTCCGGGTGGTGGCGGAGCAGGTCGAAGAGTAGATCAACATGGCTGTCTATTGCTGCAAACATGGTTGGGTTCCTCATCAGGTTGTTCTGAAACATATCCGTGCCGATAAAATATCGACTTCATTGAGGTGGCGATGGCTGCCGCACTCAGGCGAAAAAAACACTGAAGATCGTGAGAAAGGTGAGTTGGCAGGTGGCGACAATCCAGCCGTTTCTCAGCATGGAGCGCATGTCATTCGATTCGGCGAAGCCGAGCGAGCTGAGCATGTTCGCGCCAGGGAAGACGAAATTGTGCACCCTGGTGGCCACAACCAGCGCCAGCGACCAGGCCAGCATCGACACCGCATAGCTTGTCAGCAAGGGGTTGAACATTTCGTGCAGCAGCTTGAGGGTGGCGACCGTGGCGCCGCTGATGCCGAAGGCGCCGAGAAAGCCGCCGGTGATGACGACCCCCGCTTTGCCGCCAAGTTCCATCATCGGTGTGAGGAGCGTGGTCAGGGCCTTGAAGCCCCCGGCCTTTTCCACGAACAGGATGAACGGGTCAAGCAGCAGAAACAGCAGGAACAGGCTGACATTGCCCGCCATGCCTTTGACCACGAGTCTCAGGATCTCGTCGGCTTTCAGGCCGCCCACCAGGCCGGTGATGAAGGAAAGACCGAGCATGATGACGACCACGAACGAGGTGGGAGCCTTGACGATGATACCGTAGATCACCGCTGCCAGGAAGGTGCAGGCGAATACCGTGGTGGCGCGGCGGCTCCTGGGTGTCGGCTCGAACTGCACTGTTTCTTCCGGCTTTTCGTAGGGGGTCAGGTCCCTGGTTTTCCGCTGGATTCGCTGGATTACGCACCAGGTGACCAGCAGGGTAATGGCGGCGACCGGACCGGAGACGAACAGCAGCATTTCGCCGTAACTGATTTTCGTCAGGCCGAGCAGGGTGATGACCGGGGGCGTGAACGGCCCGAGGATCAACGCCTCTTCGCCTACCGCCTGGAAAATGACCCCCACCGTGCTGCGCGACAGTCCGACTGCGGCGGCAACCGGCAAAACAATCGGCGCGATGACGGCATTGCCCCCGGCCATGGTACCGAGCAAGCCGACCACTACCAGGCAGGACAGCATGATGCCGAACATGGCCTTCTTTTCCGTGTCCACGCCGATAGTATGGATGATCCGGTAGACGATGACCCGGGAGACCCCGGTGGAGTTCAGCACTTCGCCCAACCCGCGCCCCAGCATGATGATCAACCCGACCAGGGCGAGAAAGGAGCCCATGGCGTCCGTCAGTGCGGCCCCGAAGGAGATGAGGGTCTGGTGGCTGAGCAGTGCGCCCGCTACGACACAGATTGCCGTAGCCGTGAGAATATCGACATTGCGGAAGACCAGGACGACGTAGAGGACGAGAGGCAACAGCCCCAGCAGCCCCAGCCAGAGTTCTGGATTCAAGTTCATAGACATTTGGGCACCTTTCCGGAAACGGGATTCGCCATGCGGAATACTTGTGAAGCCCGAAAAAGGCCGGCTGACAGGTACCTTCGACGTGCCCTGGTACCATGACTGCCGCAGGGATTGTTTCGGCTACGCCGCAAAGTAAACCCGGGGGGTGGGCAAGTCAAGAACTTAGGCCGTAAGGGGATTGGAGCATCCCAAATAAATCTTTCGGAAGGGGTTCTGCGCATGTTCTGAGGTGAAAAAATGGCTCAGTCTGAACATGCACGGAATTTCATGATACAATACCTGAAAACAGGAGGTTCGACATGACCCAAGATAGGAAAGATTCAGAGAAAAAACCCGATACCGCTGAAAGTACCGTGCATCACCCTGAACTGGTCGCCAAAAAATCCTTTATCGTTAGCCACTGGCGGCTCCTAGGAATTGCGCTACTATTTCTTGCCATTGCAGGGATGTATCTCTGGAAAAACATTGCTGTCAGCAGAGCCAAGGCACAACTGACGGAGAGGGCCGGTCAGATCATCAAAGAGCAGCACAGCTCGTTTCTCCGGCTTGCTGTCGTGCCGCTGGTCTGGGCTGTGCGCACCGAGATGATCAGCGGCAATTACCAACAGGTCAACCAGTATCTTGGCCAGTTTGTTAAAGAGAAGAATATGAAGGAAATTGTTGTGGCAAAATCTGATGGCACGGTAGTGGCAGCAACAGACAAGAAACGTGAAGGCACCCAGGTTGCCAGCGATTTTCCTCCGTCGGTGCTTCAAGAGGACAAGACGATTGTCAGCACCCAGGAAAACGGGGATATCATGGTTGTGTCTCCGGTCATGGGGTTGAGCGAAAAACTGGGGGTTTTGATTCTGCTTTATACTCCGCCCGGCTACTCTCTGCAAGCTCCATAATCTTGGACCATGAGTAAAAAGGCTGGCAGGAAAGAGTACCGCAACGCAATCGCTGACAATTCTGCATGAATCAAATCTGCTCCACTCAAAACCATGGATCAGAACGTCAGTGAAACAATTCTGTGACAAAACGAAGCACTTTATCCCCAGCCTAAACTGATCCTAAATGAAACTGATTATCAATAGACACGCCAGTCGTTATAACCTGCTGTAATTACGCTTATTCTTGTATGTAGCTGATATTGCAGCAGTTATGGTTTCTGATTATCTATCGGGCAATTCGCAACTCGTCCAGTAAAATACACTACTTTACCTGGATCCCAACAGACTTGTCCACAAGGTTTCCACAGCTGAATGTGGAGATACGGTTACATACTTCTTGGTAGTCTGACCTTTCACGATTCTTCGGTGATTGAGACCTATCCTGTCGCACAAAGCGGGTATCCTTGCTCCCAAACAGAGGAGTACGGATATGCTATCCCTATGCTGCACACAACCTGAGCCGGACTATCAAGACCTCAGCCATGAGGAAAGAAAGTTATTCTGCAAGCTGGTCTATCTCCACAGGAAAAGAGGTTATTCGATTGCGGATGCTCAGGCTATTTCGTATCGGAGGGTTTTGGCGGACAGTATCGCAGGTGCCTTTGACAATGAAACGTGAAGGAAAAGCCAGGTGAAATGGGGGATGCTGCTTTTTTCGGCACATAACGGTATCCCGGAAGTTTGAAAATAGAGTAGCTTTCGCACCGCTCTTGATTCCAACTGTGTTATTATCCCTCAAGCCAGAAGAAATCAGCCCGAGAGTCAGGACCAGCTGCTGCCCCGGCAACGGTAGAATTGGCTAGAGTGAAGAACCTGCAGGCCTGTATGGCTGCGCCAGGAAAATTTGTTACGAGCAGGAAGTTACGGGAGACAGTTACCATGTATCACGAAGTTGACGACTATGAAATTATCAGTGAGCATAATGTAAATGATTTGAAAATGAAGGTAAAAGAACTTTTAGCACAGGGATGGAAGCTTTGCGGTGACCTGCAAATTGTTGCGGCGGTACAATCTGACATGGTTGCGCCCTTGTTCACGCAGGTGATGGTACAAGCTAAGCGGTAACCTCATTCACCGCACCTCTTTGAACCCCTGCATTTTGCTGCCATGGTATCCTGCAATGATGAAATTTACCCTTTTGACCCACTGCAAGGAATTTGACAAACGCTCCAACACCGGCCGATTGGTGCTGGAAATCTTGGGGGATGCGGCTGAGCAGGCCCGTTGGGACCGACTCAATCCACCTGCCAAACTTGTGGAAGAGATTGAGGCAGGGGGGGCGGCGCTGGTTTACCCCGGTCTGTCCGATGAGAAGAACGACGACCTGTCCGGCATCTCGCACTTCATCCTGATCGACGGCACCTGGCATGAAGCCCGCAAGATCTACCAGCGTAGTCCGTACCTGCAAAAGGCCCGCCGGGTCTGTCTCAAGCCGGCCGGTTCATCGCGGTATAACCTGAGAAGGAATCAGAAAGAGTCTTGCCTGTGTACGGCCGAGTGCGTGATCGAAATTCTGCGCTGCACGGGATGGATCGACCACGCCGAGCGTTTGCAGGAGCGTTTTTTGGCCTTCATCAGGCCGCCGGGCGCTATGCGTGGGGCGGCGATGGGGCGCTGAGGAAAAACAGTCATCAGCTCTACTAATAAAGGATTTTTACAATGACCAACAACGATTTGCTCCGTCGGCTCCGGTATGCCCTGGACCTGAACGGTGTCATTATGACGGAAATATTCGCGCTGGCCGGATATGAAATTGGACCAGCTGATGTTTTGAAGTTTTTAAAGAAAGAGGAAGAGCAGGGTTTCTCTGCCTGTGACGATACGGTAATGAGTTTATTTCTGGATGGATTGATTGTCTACCGGCGTGGCAGACAAAACCAGTCAGCCGATGCCGTCCAGCCGGCGGAAGGAGCACTGACCAATAATCTCGTTTTGCGGAAGCTCAGAATTGCCTTGGAATTGAATGATGAAACGATGCTCGATATCCTGAAAGAGGCTGGTGTGTCTATTTCGAAATCTCAATTGTCCGCGATGTTTCGTTCCGTTGAACATCGAAATTATAAGCAATGTGGCGACCAGTTCTTGCGGAACTTTATCCGCGGCCTTACGCTGGGCCGCAAAAATACGGCAAAGAAAAATAACAATCCTTAACTTTTGACACGTCTGGTTTTGAGGTATGCTGCATGAACGAGCAACAGCCCAACGATATCCTGCACGGCATAACCCTGAAGATGATTATGACCCAACTGGTGGAGGAGTTTGGCTGGGAGGAGCTGGGCAAGCGTATCGATATCCGCTGTTTTACCCATAACCCGAGTGTTGCTTCCAGCTTGAAGTTTTTGCGGAGAAACCCTTGGGCCAGGGATAAGGTCGAAGAGCTGTACCTGCGTTGGAAGCTGGAGAGTTACTCGTAAAGCGTAGCGGCTACGAGAGTTCTCCTTGTGTGGTCAAACACTATCCGACCGACGGGACCACCCCGGAGGTTTTTTCACAGACAAGGCTGCAATGCGTATAACCAGACAGTCAGCCCCGAAACATCAGCCCAAAGGCGTTTCGCTGCTGTATGAGGATGCTGAAATACTTGTGGTGGATAAGCCAAGCGGCCTCTTGACCATGGGTACCGATAGGGATAAATCCCGGACGGTGCACTCGATACTTAACGACTACGTTCGGAAGGGCAACCCCAAATCACGCAACCGGGTGTATATCGTGCATCGACTGGACCGTGACACGTCCGGCATTTTGTTGTTTGCCAAAAGTGAACAGGCTAAAATATTCCTGCAGTCTGATTGGGAAAACACCACCAAAATCTATCTGGCAGCGGTGTTTGGCCACATCAGCCCCCCCGAGGGGACCATCAGCAGCTATTTGACGGAGAATGCTGCTTTTACGGTCTATTCCACCCCTGACCCAGCCAAGGGAAAGCTGTCGCAAACGGCCTATACGCTGGTAAAAGAGCTGAAAGGGATCAGCCTGCTGCGCATTCATCTGCTCACCGGCAGAAAGCATCAAATTCGGGTGCACCTGGCGGACAAGGGGCATCCGGTTGTCGGTGACCGGAAGTACGGCAGCGGCCATGCTTCGTATGCCAATCTGGCGCTGCATGCCTGCTCGATTTCCTTCACCCACCCGGTCAGCGGCGCACAGCTTCGTTTTGAGACGCAGATTCCGCCCCTTTTTACCCGCTTGGTCGGCACCTTCCAGCTTTCAGAGGGGAAATAGGGACGTGCCCCGAGGTATTCATTCTTGAAACGTGGAACGGTTTAGTTATGAACAGTTTAGCTCTTTTTACCGATGTCAGTTCGAATCCACAGCGAAAGTACGGGGTCGGCGCCTACTTGCTCCTTCCCGCGTCATACCTTGAAAACGAACCACACGAGATTGACCGGGCTGAAATCTCCTCAAAAATCCGCTTCAAGAGGTTTGCCGATACATCGTCGACAAAGCTCGAAGTGCAGACGGTTTTGTGGGCTTTGGAAAATTATCAGACAGACGCTAGTTTTGATCCGGGAAGTCTGCGGGTGTTTACCGATTCCCAGTGCGTAGCAGGGCTGCCGGGAAGAAGGGCAGCCCTGGAGGCCAACCGGTTTCTTTCCCGGCGTTCAGGGCAATTGTTGACAAACGCTTCCCTGTATCGGGCATTTTACGCGGAGATTGACAAACTTGGATTCGAGCTGGTCAAGGTAGCAGGGCACTCCCGTGCCTGCTCACGCGACACCGTGCAGCAGATTTTCTCGTGTGTCGATCAGGAAGTACGGAGAGCTTTAACCATCTGGATGGCTGAACCTGTCGAATGAAGGCTGATCTGTCCTGCTTCTTTGAACATTCCGAAGGGCTGGCCATGACGCAGCTGGTACCGGGCCAGCCAACCGGCAGGAGGGCCAATCTTTTCCCATGAACTGGCAGGTATATATCATTCATTGTTCTGACAACTCACTGTATACCGGGATTACCACTGATCTGGGCAGGCGCCTGTGCCAGCACGCAGCAGGTCGGGGCGCAAAGTACTTTCGTGGCCGCCGGCCGGAGAAGGTGCTGTATCTGGAAACCGGCCACACCAAGAGTACCGCAAGCAGGAGAGAGGCCGAAATCAATGGGCTGTCGCATGCCGCTAAATGCCTGTTGGCCGGTGCGGAGCAAAATGAAGTGGTCAATGCATAGGAAATCCCAGCAGGATTATTGAAAATGCCGTTTTTCGGGGTATGCTGAAAAGCGTGGTATGTGTGGTTCAGATACTATCGCGAGGTGTTCACTACTATGAGCGAAGAAAAACATCTGAAAGAACAGGCAGAAAAGGCACCCGAAAAAACTGAAAATGAGCAGGCTAGCCGGAAATCTCTCGATCCGACAATTTTTCTCGTGGTGCTCCTTGCAATTCTCGTGCTTTCAATTTCGTACTTTTTTGTCTTTGCCTTGCCGGCGATGAAGCGCGATCAACTTGGGTTGGAAAAAGCGAAGTATGTTCAGGAGAAGGAACTTCAGCAATCATATGTACAGTGTGTCGAGGATGCTGAAGAAGAGTATGAGAGCTACATCAAGCTCAATGGGCGCCCTGTGGAAAAACAACCGGGAGCCTATTCAGCTCCCGAGTATATCTGGCAGACAGCAGACAAAAAAAGAAATGCAGCTCTGGATCAATGTTCTCGGCAGTATAACCACTGAGCGTCCATCGTCCCGTTGAAAGTCAATCCGGCAGTCAGATGCTTCCCTTCCCGTGGCTGCCTTTCCTGAGCAAGTAGTGCCGCCAGGCAACTGCTTCGCCGGTTATCGGTTCCGCAACATCCCGCCCAGAATTCTCATTCTCCGTTCCCTGTGCATTTCGGCAAAATTTCCGGGTTTTCCTCTTTTGTCCCTGCGCTGTCAGGTGCGAAAGAAAGGGCTACTTTCCGCAGCACTTCTTATACTTGAGACTGCTTCCGCAGGGGCAGGGATCGTTTCGTCCGACTTTTTCGACGATGATCGGCTTTGGCTTCACCACGCTACCGTCGGTGAAGTACCAGCGTCCCTTCTCACGCATGAAATGACCGCATTCATGATGCGTGCGCGGGACGCCGTTCTCGCGGAAGCGGGCGATGAATTCCACCTCGCCGACCGTGTCGTCCGGACCGCCCTGCCGGGTGCCGATGATCTCGAGCCCCAACCATTCAGATTTTTCCGCCCATACTTTTGTCCCTTCGTGATCATATCCCTTCCGATGATCCGGGTGGGTGCTTTCAAAGATGAAATCGGTTGCAACTTTTGTATAGGCCGAATAGCGTGCCCGCATGAGTTGTTCCGCTGTTTCGGCGTTTTGCGCTCCGGTTACGACCGGTTCGCAGCAATCCGGATAGGAAGCACCGCTTCCGCAAGGACAGCTGTTCATATGTTATTTCCTCCATGGGTATGTTTTTGGTTGTGGGATCAGACAAATCTGTTTATGTCTTGGTGAGAGACGATAGCACATCTGAACATTTCCGGCAATCGTGTCTGCCACTTCTCGGGTAAGGAAGATCATGAGGCAACCCTGTTTCAGACCCCCTGATAGTTCAGGGCAATCAGGCTGATGATTCCGTAGCGAGCCAGTTTACCGGCCAGAACGAGAACGACGAATAGCTCGAATCTGACCCGCAGTACCCCTGCCACGAAACAAAGGGGGTCACCCACAACCGGCACCCAGGAGAAAAGGAGCGACCAAAACCCGAATTTTCCGAAGAGCTTTTCCGCCTTGTACCGTGACTCGTCACTGATGCGGAGGACCCGGGTGATGAGGAAAGGACCTCCGTAGAGGCCTATTCCGAAGGTAGTACATGCGCCCAGGGTATTTCCGGCCGTAGCAACCGCTACCGACAGCCCCGGGTCCATGCCTTTCACCACCAATGCCGCGAGAAGCCATTCTGAACCAAGGGGGAGAATGGTCGAGGCGAGAAAGCTCATCTGGATGAGTGCCGGGTAGCCGTGACTGCTGATAAATTCTTCCATTGTTGCTCTTGTCTGTCTCGGGTAAGGTCGTATCGCGTTGCCCGGACATCATACCGGTTG
>RPRC01000104.1 GCA_003857395.1 Geobacter sp. | reverse complement strand
CAGAAAACCAGGGAATTGGAGGCGGTTAGTGACAGCAAGCGTTACGGTCGCCTGCTCAGCGGCAAAGCGGCACCGCAGCAGCTCGAGGTGCGCGAAAACGGCCTCAACTTTCTTGTCAGCCTGGAGCAGGGGCTGAACACCGGGTTGTTTCTTGACCAGCGCCGCAACCGCCGCGATCTGATGATACGCGTGGTGGGGAAACGGCTACTGAACCTGTTTGCCTACACCGGGGCTTTTTCCGTGGCTGCCGCTGCCGCCGGGGCAAGCCAGGTGACCACGGTGGATGTCTCGTCCGGCTATACGGACTGGGCCCGGGCCAATTTCGGCATCAACCAGCTCAATCCCAAGCGCTACGAGTTCCTCGTGGGTGATTGCCTGGCGGTGTTGGCTGATCTGGCGGTAAAAAAGAAAGAATATGATATCATCCTGATGGACCCCCCGTCCTTTTCCACCACTGGCAAGAGCCGTTTCACTACCCGTGGCGGCACCTCCGAACTGGTTGCCGCGGCGCTGCCGCTTCTGTGTGACGGCGGAATGCTGATCAGCTCATCCAACCACCAGAAACTGGATCTTGCCGACTACCTCAAGGAGTTGCGACGCGGTGCTCTTAAATCGGGTTGCGATCTGCGGGTAATCAGTCTGGCCGGTCAGCCGGAGGATTTTCCCTACCCGGTCACCTTTCCGGAGGGGCGGTATCTGAAATATGTCATCAGTGTCAAAGCCGGGAAGTAGTCAATGCAAGCGGCTGCATGTTGCCTCCGATGTTCTGCGTTGACTATTCACTGAATTATTCGGGAATCTGCTCCGGTTAGATCCCCTTTTCACGTAGTAATTGACGGGTTGAAACTCGGAGCTGACAGAAAAGGGGCCTGATGGCTGGAACTGTTTCTGCATTCCATCATCAGGCCCCTTGTGCTTTCAGGCATGTTGCGTGAGGATTGGGCTTTACTTGACTTCGCCGACCGGATAATCAGACTCTTTCCAGGCCTTGACGCCGCCGGGCAGGCGATAGACGTTTTTGTAGCCGAGTTTGACTGCCCACATCGCGGCGTTGTGGCTGCGCGTGCACTTGGTAAATCCGCAATAAAAAACGATGAGTCTGTTTTTGTCCGTTCCAAGCAGTTTCACCAGTTCGGCTTTTTTCTTGTCGTCAATGGATTTCATCTCCGGGATGGGGAATTCCATTTGTTTTGCTCCGGAGATGTGATTCTTTTTGTAGCTGTCTTCATAGGGCATGGTATCGATAATGAGCATGTCCTTTTTCTCATCCATCCACTTTTTCAGTTCCGGCGTGGACACGACTTTATACCCGCCTCGTTCCACTTCCGCGGAGAAGGTCATGGCGCCTTTCTCGTTTTCAAGCTCCTTAGCTCCCCAGGCAAAAGCGTTTGTTGCCAGGAGTGTCAGGGCAAGAAGGGTGAGTGTTGCGGGGATGATGCGTTTCATTGTTACGGCCATAGGTACTTCCTCCTAAATGATTTTTATGAATTTTACCGGTACATCGGCCCCACGTTCACGCCGGATGCGGAGGAACCGGTACAGGTAGAGATAACAACAGCCGGCAATCATGACGAAATCGCGATAGAGGGCCTGCCTGAGGCTGTCCTGTCCCTTTAGTTCCGCAGTGGAAAAACATCCGCAATCTATGTCGAGATCCTTCAGGATACCGTACCAGAGAATGGAACAGAACATGAGGAGCATGGCAAAGATCGCGGAAAGTGCTCCGGGAATTTCGAACAGTATGCCGATCCCGGCCAGCAGTTCCAGTCCCGGCAGGCCAATGGCAACAGGTGCCAGTAACTGTTCTGGAACGAGATCGTACAAAGAGATCATTCGGGCAAACCCTTTGACGTCCAGCAGTTTCACGGCTCCCGAATAGATGAATATACCGCCTATGAGGACTCTGAGAAGGTTATAGGACCAGAAGGTAGTGGTGTTCAAGCCGGATGGCACGGTTGCCTCAATCATGAATTGTTTCGTGAGATATGCTGCCGAGGGACGATAGTAATGGAATCATTTCATAAGTCAAATTGATAATATCGAAGCATATTCATTGATGTATCGGTTTCGTCGATAGATACCGCTGTCTTGTTGCAGCGATTCGAAGGGGACGTTTTCCTTTCAGGAAATGCTTGAGTTGCAGGCTGCTGCCATTCTCTCCAGGGCCGTTCGGAGCAGGGGGCGCGGGCAGCCGAAGTTGAGCCGGACGAATCCGGGATCGCCGAAATCGGCGCCTCGCGAGAGCCCAACTCCGGCTTGTTCGAAGAATGAGGGCGGATCCTTGATAGCGCTTTTTCTCGTATCGATCCAAGCCAGATAGGTCGCTTCCAGATTGTGCATGGAGAGCCCTTTCATTCCGTTGATGGCTTGGCGAACCAGGTCACGGTTTCCTCTCAAATATTCGAGGAGCTCGCGGTGCCAGACTGAGCAGTCTCGGTAGGCGGCAAGCGCCGCGGTAAAACCGAGGGTGTTTACTGACGGTACGATACCGGCCATGGCCTGGAGGAATCGCCCGCGAAGTCCCGGATCGGGGATTACGGCAAGGGCGCAGCCGAGCCCGGGAATGTTGAAGGTCTTGCTCGGGGCAAGGAGGGTGATGGTGCGGGAAGCGATTTCCGTGGAGAGGCTGGCGATCGGGATGTGTTTTTTGTCACTGTCCAGGATCAGACCGGAGTGGATCTCGTCGGAGCAGATGAAGAGCCGGTGACGCAGGCATATCTCTGCGACCGCGCAGAGCTCCTCCCGGCTGAAGGCGCGTCCTACCGGGTTATGGGGATTGCAGAGGAGGAATAGCCGGGTTCTGCCGGTGATTGCCCGCTCCATGCCGTTAAAGTCGAAAACCCAGCGGTCTCCGTCCTCCACCAGATGCGTGGTAACCAGATTGCGGAGGGAATTGCGCGGTGCGCTGAGGAAGGGAGGGTAGACCGGCACGGCGCTGAGAACCTCATCTCCATCGTCCCCGACAGCCCGGCAGGCCAGATTGAGGCCCGTTACAAGGCCTGGCAGCCAGACAATCCACTCTTCCTCAATGCTCCAGTCGTATTCATTTTCCAGGTGTCTGATGACAGCTGCCGACAGCCCTTCCAGTGGGCGGGTGTAACCAAAAATACCATGGTCAACCCTGTTCAGCAGGGCATCGATAATCGGTTGGGGCGATCGAAAGTCCATGTCGGCAACCCAGAGAGGGATAATGTCTTTATCCCGATACCGATCCCACTTCTCGCTGGAGGTGCCCCTCCGCTCGATGATTTGATCAAAATTGCTGACGATACAGGTTTCCCTTTTCATTGCGCCCCGATATACAAAAGGCCAGGAGTGTCCTACTCCCAGCCTTTCGTCATTTCTTTCGTAACTGTTCCCCCGGTCTGGGGGCAATTCAGGAAGGATTTTCATCCCGCCCGACATCTGCACTTCTTATAGGATGTGAGACAACGGTCGTGAATCATCGCCTCCTTTCTTGCTTTTAAGCGTATCATGCCGAATGCGTGCTGGCAAGGGCTGACGGAAATTTTTCTTAGAGTTTCTTCGTTTGGCTGAAAAATACGCAAGAGGGTCTCGGTGCCTGCAGGAAGTACGGCAACGGGACTACCCGGCGATAGTGTATTTTGTCCCCTTTCTAACGATAAATCCCTCTTTTCCCAGACTTTCCAGGATCATTTCCAGCCGTTGCGGGTCTGCTGGCAGAACTTGGAATATTTCTTTTTTTCGGGAGAGCGGTTTTTGAAGAAGGAATTTCAGGATTTTCCCCCGTAGTTGCCGGTCTGAGCCCTCGAAGCGGCTTTGACGGGTATGGTGCGCGCTTTTTCTCGAGGGGTTGCTGTGGGTTCGTTTCAGCATGACGCCGTAATCCATGAGGGCGTAGTACCATTCTCTGGGATTTGTTGTGTCGAGAGTGGCCCTGACAAGCGGCATGATTTCACTGTCTTTCACATCGTGTCTGTCCTGGAAAAAACAGTGGATAAATACCGCCCTGATATTGGTTTCAATGAAAAGTACCGGTTGCTGAAAGGCGAAAGCCGCGATTGCTCCGGCCGTGTAGCTGCCGATACCGGGGAGGGTTCGCAGTTGTTTCGGCGTGTCGGGAAGGATGCCGTTGTAGTCAAGGACCACCTTTTTTGCCGTTTCCTGCAAGGCTATCGCCCTGCGGTTGTAGCCGAGACCCTGCCAAACCTGCAGAACCTCGCGCAGGGGTGCCTGCGCCAGGGCGGAGACATCAGGAAATGCGGCGAGAAACTCGCGGTACTTGCCAATGGCCCGCTCAACCCTTGTCTGCTGGAGCATGATCTCGGAAACCAAGATATGGTAGGGGTCTTTGGTTTCGCGCCACGGAAGGGTGCGGGGGTGAGCATGGTAATGGGTGTAGACCTCGGAACAAAAGCGTTGGAGAAACTCCGTGCATAGTTGTGGTTGATGAGCTTTCCGCTGCGTTATGTCAGTTCTGGTCATGGTTGGCTGAATTCTTTCTTGTGGTTTTCTGCCGGAATCGAGGTGTCCTCGTTTTTTTCTGCGCGGTGTGTCTGCAGGTACCTCATGGTGATGGGAAGCCTGTGTTCTGTTGAATCCACGGTAAAGTGTGCTTCCTTAAACTTTGGCGGGCCGAACCTGATCCTGGGGTTCCTGGAAGCCCCTATGCCCTCTTTCGGTATGCCAATAAAATTCTGTTTCAACTTTCCGTCAGCGTTTTCGTCGTGGAACACGCTTACCGCATACGTTCCGTACGGAATATTCTCCAGGGTGATCTGGCACGTTTTTCGGTGAATCCCGGCAAAAATCTTTTTGACTGCCTGTTTATGGTCCATGGGAAAGCCCTCTTCCCGTGAAAAGAGCAGTACCCCTACCTGGCCATCGGAATTTTTTAATCCTGTTATCTCAACAACGATAGCGCCCTTAGTGCTCTGCGCAAAGAGAGAGAAGGGCGAGAGCAGAGCCACTATCACGATAACTCTAACCACAGACACGAAATGCGGGAACGAGTTCATTTCTTACCACCCGCGTACTTTGATAGAATCATTTCTGCCGATATCCTGCCCGACTCGTAAATAGTCGGCAGTCCGCTCCCGGGATGGGTTCCTCCGCCGACGAGATAACAGTTCCTGAAACCCTCGAATTCATTGTGTGGGCGAAAATACAACATTTGCCGGAGCGTGTGTGCAAGATTAAAAGTTGCCCCCTTGTACACATGGTAGCTGTGCTGCCAATCGTCAGGAGTCATGATTTTTTGGACCTTGATATGTGAACGCAGACCGGTAAGTCCGGCCCGCGACTCGAGCGCATCCAACACCTTTTCTGCATACCGCTCCTTTTCTTCTTCCCATGAAATGGGGAACGACATGTTCGGAACAGGAACCAGGACATAGATGGTCGAATGACCGACTGGCGCAAGCGTCGGATCTGTTACCGAGGCATTCTGTACGTAAAAAGAAATATCGTCGGATAGGCGGCCGTTGTGGAAGATATTCTCAATATTTTCGCGATATTTTTCCGCAAAAAACACATTATGATGCGGAATATCATAGCGGTGGTCAATCCCGAGATACAACATGAACGTGGAGCAGGAGTATTCCATGGCATCAAGCTTTTCCGGGGAATACTTCGCAACAGCATTGCCGGTCAGATGCGCCATGGCATAAGCGAAGTCAGCATTAATGATAACCTCATCCGCAGATACTTTTTCGCCGCCGACAAGAACAACACCTTTGGCTGTTTTATTCTGGATCAGGATGCGTTCAACCGGCGTATTGAGCCGCAATTTCCCGCCATGCTCTGCAAAAACTTTGCTCATCGCCTGTGAAATCATGTTGAGACCGCCGATAACATGAAAGATGCCAAACGAATGTTCTATAAAGGGAATAATCGAGAAGGCCGCGGGGCATTCCCAGGCGGACATTCCCAGATATTTCGATTGGAAGGTGAAAGAAAGCTTCAGCTTCTCAGGCGTAAAATATTCCCCGAGATTTTCAAAAATAGATTTTCCCAATGATAAATGCGGTAACGCTTTCAGCAGGTTGGCCGAAAATAGTGAACTGAACGAGGAATAATCAACTTTCAGGCAGGGATACATGGCATCGAACCGGACTTTTTCCTTTTTCAGAAATTTCCGGTAGCCCGGTTCACTGCCCGGGAAAACCCTGGCAAGCTCCTGTTCCATCTTCTGCTGATCGCTGGAAGGGGACAGCTCAACATCTGAGAACACAAGCCGGTACATCGGATCAAGCTTGACCTGTTCCAGGTACTTTGTTACATCCCTGCCTGCCAGGCTGAATACTTCCTCCAAAACAAAGTTCATCATCAGGAATGTCGGTCCGGTATCGAAAGTATAGCCATCCAGTTTGAGAGGCGCATTCCTGCCGCCGACATAACCTTCTTTCTCAAAAATTTCAACATCATACCCATGACGTGCCAGGATCATACCGGCAGTCAATCCACCCGGGCCCGCGCCAATTATCGCAATTTTCTTTGACATGTCACACCTCTCTTTATATTGCAGTTGAGGTTGACCAGCGGCATTGCGGCCGGTCCCGCAACTTTATTGCTCGATGGCTTTCCATCTATTCATGATACTATCGGAAGATTCAATAGCAATCTTACCATAGAGGTCTTTCCATCTCTTCACGTGGACAGTAAAATAACAATGATTCATACGCATGGTGCCAGTAAGATCGTCCTCTGGGCCAATGAGTAATTGTATTTTGTACCCAGGTACCTTGCACGGCGCCGTGCAGTAAAATCGTGATGCGTCATTGATGTAATGTGCTT
This sequence comes from Geobacter sp., assembly GCA_003857395.1. The sequence goes on along the minus strand of RPRC01000104.1, from coordinate 26,244 downwards.
TTATGCGTCACGCGACAAGCCGTGCAACAACCATATGTTGCGGTTTTGTCTGTCGATAACAACGGCCGCCAAAAGCCACACCTCAAACACGTATTACGGATTTTATCCATTTTATAACAGAAATCACCATGGATAAAACATTCTTTAGTGTGCCTTGCCCGGCATCGGTCCCAGATGAATGCCATTGCAGGACTCCGGCAAGTCTTTCGGCAATTTTTGATCTTGTTGGTTCGACTGAATTTCAATTGCAGTCTACCAAATGGGCTTTGCCATGGTATTCTCACTATACGATAGAATGCTGAGGAGGTCTTTGAATGATAAGCGGAATTGACAAGCGGTTGGACCTGGTTCTAGCCGCCATTTGTGCATGGTGCCCCCTTTGCAGACATGCACGCCGAAAGCCAGATGGGATGGCGAACCGGATTGTGCGGCGAGTCGAAGATCGTTTTTGCCCTTTTTGCCGCGCGCACGCCCGAGTTGCCGGAAAAGTCGGCGATGAGGAGTCTCCGTCCCGGTAAAGAACTTGGCGCAATCAAGGCAATGTTTTCGTGCGCCATGGAGAGAACGACACCATGGTAGTGAAAAAAATCATCTCGGGAGGGCAAACCGGCGTGGACCGGGCGGCTCTGGATGCCGGCCTCCGGTATGGAATCGCGGTTGGAGGATGGTGTCCGGCCGGCAGGCGTGCGGAGGACGGGCAGGTCCCCGAACACTATCCTCTGGATGAACTTGACTCTCCGGATTACGCTGCAAGAACGGAGCAGAATGTTGTCGATTCCGACGCTACGCTGGTCCTGAATCTCGGCGCCCTTACCGATGGCAGCGAGTTGACCGTTCAGTTGGCGCGGAAACACCGGAAACCGCATCTCGTTATCCAGTTGGACAGGGCTGCCGACCCGACTGCGGTAACTCGATGGCTCCGCGAGTTGAGTGTGCAGGTTCTTAACATTGCCGGTCCTCGCGAGTCGAAACGTCCCGGAGTTTATGAACGTGCGCTGCGGTTCGTGCAGCGGCTGCTGGAAGAATAGCCGGCAACGGATCTGCACTTTGCTGAGGAGGTCCTTATGGAAAACAATGCCAGGTCTGCGAATGAACTGCTGAATCTTTCGAATAGCTACTGGAGCGCCTGCGCTTTACACGCGGGCGTCAAGCTAGATCTCTTCACACCTCTTTCCGCCTGTCCCTTCACGGCTTCAAAACTGGCCGAACTGGTAGAGTGCGATGTCCGCGGACTTACAATGCTGCTCAATGCTCTGACGGCCATGGGTCTGCTGGTAAGGCATGATGATTCCTTTTCGGTTGCAGACATTTCTGCCGAATTTCTTTCGCGCACCTCTCCCCGCTACCTTGGCCATATCCTGCTCCACCACCACTTCCTGATGGCTTCCTGGTCCCATCTGGATGAGGCTGTCCGGAGTGGAGGACCGATCCGGGAGCGATACTCCCATGGGGATGAGAAAGAACTGCGGGAAAGCTTTGCGATGGGAATGTTCGATCTCGCCATGCAGAATGCACCGCGAATCGTGTCTCATATCGATCTGGGCAGCCGCCGGCGGCTCCTGGACCTTGGCGGTGGCCCTGGAACCTATGCCATCCATTTCTGCCAGCACAATCCCGGCCTTTCCGCTGTTGTTTTTGATCGTCCTTCGATCCGTCCCTTTGCCGAGAAAACGATTGAACGTTTCGGACTTTCCGACAGGATTGCCTTCGCTCAGGGTGACTTTCTTGCTGACCCTTTGGACGGGCCGTTTGATGTTGCCTGGCTTTCCCATATCCTTCATGGGGAAAGTGCAGAAAGCTGCGTGGTGGTGGTGGAAAAGGTGCAGGAGGCGCTTGCGCCGGGAGGGATGATCCTGATTCAGGATTTCATTCTGGAAGATACCTTGGATGGGCCGATTTTTCCGGCACTTTTTTCCTTGAATATGCTGCTAGGTACCGAGAGAGGCCAGACCTATTCCTGGGGACAGCTGGAGGAAATCTTGACAGCAGCGGGATTTCAGGGCCTGCGACGCCTGCCGCTGCAGTTGCCCAACGGGGCCGGGATTATGGCTGCCGTGAGGCCCTGACGGCACAACTGTTCTAAGTCCCCTGCCATCCTCACCTTTCTTTCACGACGGGTGATCGCGGTTAAACGTCCAGCGCGCCCCCGCACTGGTCATGCCGGGACGCGGAAAGAACCTCTTGCATTGTCTTGCTGATCTCTCTGATAGCATAGGGCTTCAGCACGACGCCGCAGAAGCCGTATTCACCGTAATTGGAGAGAATAGGGTCGTTGGAATAGCCGCTGGAAACAATCCCCTTTGCGTCGGGGTCTATCTCCAGGAGGTGTTTCATTGTTTCCTTACCGCCCATCCCGCCTGGAATGGTCAGGTCCAACAGGACCGCGTCAAAGGGTTCCCCGATTTTACCCGCGACTTTGTACTTGGCAATAGCTTCGGATCCCTCCCGGCAGGATTCCACCTTGTAACCCAGGTGAACAAGGATCTCTCCTGCGACTTCCAGGATTATCTCCTCATCATCCATGATAAGAATTTTACCCTTTCCCGAAGTCGGCGGCAGGTTCTCCAGTTCCTTTTCGTCCGCACCCGGTTTCGCTGCAGGAAGGAAGAAAGAGAAGGTTGTGCCGACCCCAACCTGCGACTCAACGGTTATCAGTCCTCCGTGTTTGCTGATGATTGAGTAGACGGTGGCCAGACCAAGACCGTTTCCCTTGGCCTTGGTGGTGAAGTATGGGTCGAAAATTTTGCCGAGATTTGCTTCGGGGATACCGCTGCCTTGGTCCAGGACAGAAACCTTCACGTATCGCCCCTCGGTAAGGATCGGCAATTTTTCCTGCCCGATCACCGTATTTTCCGCCAGGACTCTGATAATTCCGCCTTCAGGCATGGCCTGGTCGGCATTAATGATCAGGTTGTTGAAGACCTGATGCATCTGCCCGGTGTCTACCTCCACCGGCCATAGATCGTCAGGGAGGGAAAAATCACATCTGACATTTGAACCACGCAAGACAAACGAAACCGAGTCCATTGCCAACTCTTTGATGTAAGCAGATTTTTTTACCGGTTCGCCTCCTCGGGAGAAAGTGAGGAGCTGCTGTGTCAGGTCTCCTGCCCGCTGAGTCGCTTTCTCCGCCTCTTCAAGTCTCTTGGCCAGCTTGCGGTCAGATTGCGCCATCATTCTGGCCAGGGAGATATTCCCCAGTACTCCGGTCAGAATGTTGTTGAAATCATGGGCAATGCCGCCCGCAAGAACCCCGAGCGATAGCAATTTCTGGGAGTTGATTCTTTCCTCTTCCAGCTTTTTTCGCTCGGTAATATCCCTGATATGCTCGAGGGCCAAGATAACCTGACCCGATTCGTCGAAAATTGGATAGGCGCGTACCTCCACCTGCCCGATCCGGGGATTTTGCTTTTCCTCGTACACCGGCTTGCCCGTGGTGAAGGCCTTGTAAACGTGACAGGGTTCGCACTTTTTGCCCTGCCCCGGGTAAAAGGCGTCAAAGCAATGGAGATTCTTTTCCCGCTGCTCGACGGGGACATAGTCGTATCCGCCACCCCAGTTGGAGTGGATGATGCGGAAGTCCCGATCTATTACTGTGAGCATGTCGGGTATCGCTTCGAACATAATGCGCTGGATGTTTTCTGCTTTGCGGAGTGCCTCCTCAACCCGTTTCCGCTCCTCGATGTCACGGTGCAATTGCTCGTTGGCGGCGGAGAGCTCGTCGGTCCGGGCAAGCTTGCGGTAGAGGAATACCCCTGCGCAAGCCGCAAGCAGGAAGATTCCCATAATCCATGTCATGAAATAGAGGACCGCCTTTTTCCCCGTGATATAGACCGTCCTCGGCAGCTCAAGCTGAAGCAGCAGGGCCGGTTTACCGTAGATGTCTTTGATCAATCCGTACCCTTCAGACCGGGATCCGTCGACGGTTCTGACCAGTGCCGCTGGGACGTCAGGCGGGAGCTGTGCAAATTTACTCATCTGTGCTGACGGGACTTCGGCTACAGGTTTTATGGAAACGCTGGAATGGGAAATTCTTGAGAATTCGGCAGTTTCAGCCGTACCGAGCCGGCGTCCCATGAGGAGCAGGCCGCGGCTCGGGCCCTTTACTCTGGAATCAACGACGTGTCTGGCTGATATGAAAAAAGGGCCTTCGGGTAATAGCAGCACTCCGGTGAGACTTTTTTTATACTCAGAGACCGGAAGAATATCAAGGATGGAAAGGATTTGTCGGGGCAGGCTCGCAGGAAGCGGGATCAGCGCGTTGCTGTTCCGGTTGAGTTGTCTGCCAAAGAGAATTCGACCGTCTGCCGCAGTGTACACAATTACATCAGTTTTCAGGTAGGCGAATGTTTCGGGCGTCAGATTCCTCTGCACGAAAAACGGGTTTTTCCCGCCAAGGAAGGCATAGGGTTCATCCCACGCCGACCAGTCCGTTGCGGTTCGCTCCATGACAACAAGCTCATTGTGGAAGATATCGAGTACTCGTTCGACATTGCGAAGTCCCTGCTGTTTCTCTACGTTCTCAAATCCGCGTAAAATAAATACTTTTGACGTTGCCAAAAGCAGAAGAAAAACTGTAGAAACGGCGACTGCCGCGAAAATATGAATTGATCTTTTCATAGTTGTCCCCGGACTTGCGTGGAACCGGAAAATGTCCCCATTTGAACCTTTTCGGTGAAGCTCAAGAAAACTTGATAGGGATTGGTTGCCGATATCGTGCGCGCGTTCGCAGAGGGTGTGCGCTTTTGGAAAGAAGCGTGGTTAATGCACCGGTGGTACCTGGCGGCAGCCAATGGGTATATTTTAGACACCAAAGCCCCGGAGGGTCTTCTCCGGGGCTTTGGTGTCATCTAGGCAGTGAGTCGTTCCATGGCGTCCTGATACTTCTCGGCGGTTTTTCGGATGATCTCCTCAGGAAGAGGGGGTGCTGGGGCGGTCTTGTCCCAGTCCAGGGTTTCCAGGTAGTCGCGCAGGTACTGTTTGTCGAAGCTGGGCTGTGAGCCTCCCGGGCGGTAGTCGTCCTTTGGCCAGAAGCGACTGGAGTCGGGGGTGAGGCATTCATCGATGATAATCAACTCCCCGTCACAGATGCCGAATTCGAATTTGGTGTCAGCGATGATGATGCCGCGACCGGCGGCAATCTCTCGGGCCTTGCAGTAGATGTCAATGGTTGCCTTGCGGGCCTTTTCGGCAATGTCCTTCCCGCACAGTTCGACCATTTTTTCGAAGGGGATGTTTTCGTCATGGTCGCCGAGTTCCGCCTTGGTGGATGGTGTAAAAATAGGTTCATCCAAGCGTGAAGATTCGGATAGACCTTCGGGGAGGGTGATGCCGCAGACGGCGCCGGTTTCCCGGTACTCCTTCCAGCCGGAACCGGCCAGATAGCCGCGGACGATGCACTCCACTGGCAGGGGGCGGGCCTTTTTCACCAGCATGGAGCGGCCTTCCAGGATGTCTGCATATTTGGCGCATTCAGCGGGGAATTTGCTGACATCGGTTGTAATGAGGTGGTTGGGAATGATGTCTTCCATCAGGCGGAACCAGTGGGCGGAAATCTGGGTAAGAACCTCTCCCTTGCCCGGGATTCCCTCGTTCATAATCACGTCGAAGGCGGAGATCCTGTCGGTGGTTACGATGAGGAGTGCCTCGCCAAGGTCATAGATATCGCGGACTTTGCCGCGTGCTGCCAGCGGAAGGTCGGGGAAGTCGGTTGATAGAACGAGTTTTGTCAAGGGATCCTCCTGTTAGTCGCTAGAAATAGAGCGGGGATGCCAATCGGCATCCCCTTGAGAAGTATCTATTGGTTGATGCATGGAAACAATGGTGGATTACTCAGTCAGCAGTGCGGGATTGATATCGATCTTTGCTTTATCCCGAAGGCCTTTCAGCCATGCTTCCTGGGCCTCTTGCTGCTTTTTCGGGAGCAGAATCTCCCGGATCTTTTCCTTTACGGTCAGGAATCCACCACGGTCTGCCTCGATTCTTTGTTTCAGGCGAATGGCATACCAACGTCCATTGATGTTAAATGGCAACGCGTCGACGGGATTTGCCGTAGTCAACTGAAATGCTGACTCCACGGCATCCTTAGAGGTGCCGATCTGAGGGATTTTCCCCTCGCTTGAATAGGTGAAGCTCTCTGTTGCCTGGAGTGTCCCCGAGAATTGGTTGCTCCGCATTTTCTGCAAAGCTTCTACGGCCTTGTTCCGAGCCAGTTCGCCGGATTTCTGGTCGATAACCCTTTTCTCAACTTCATCCCTGACTTTGACCAGAGGGGGGACAACAGAAGGGTTCCTCACCGTAACCTTGAAGAGGTAGACACCTTTTGCGGTTTCGACCGGTCCGCCCAATTCGCCCTGTTTCGAGGCAAAGGCCTTTTTGACCATTTCAGACTCTCCTGCCAGCGCTGCCGGAGGGTTCTGAAGGGTGAAGAGGTCAGTGCCGGCAATCGTTACACCAAGCATACGGGCGGCTGCGGTAAGGTCATTGGCTGCCAGGTTTTTGTTGAGGGCGAGGGCTACCGTTTCATAGGCTTGTTTTGCTGCCTTGAACTTGAGGGCGTCCTCTTTTGCCCGCTCTTTCACTTCTTCGAGGGGGAGTATCCCGCTTTTGCCTTGATACCGGTCGATATTTTTCTGATAGTACGTCTGGATTTCCTCGTCGCTTATGGTGAGCGAAGCCAAGAGCTTGGCCGGATTCAACAGGAGGTAGTCGAGTTTGATTTCTTCCTGAGTCTTGAATTCCTTTTGATGCTGTTGGAGGTATGAGGTCAGTTCCTGGTCGGTTACTGATACGCTCTTCCGTACCTCGGTTGGTGAAAAAGAAACATATTGCAGTTCAATCTTGTCGTTTGTTTTCTTGAAGTATTCGAGGAGATCCTGGTCAGAGAGAGTTGCTTTCGCAGCGATTGTTTTACCGGCCTTGGAAATGGCGAGGTCTTCCCGAATTCCGTTCTCGAAGTTCCTGGTTGTGATGTGATTCATTTTCAGAACTTGATCGTAGAGATTTTTATCGAAAACACCGTCCTTCTGGAAGTAAGGTATCTTTGAGATAGCATCTACCAGTTCGTCATTGGAGACCTTGATTCCCATCTTTTTTGCTTCCTGTCTGATAAGTGCCGAGTTGATCAGGTTTTCAAGAGTGCTTTTGCGCAGGTTCAGCAGTTTCTCGATTTCGGGAGTGACGGGTTGGCCGTAAATCTGCTGGAGTGAGTCTTTTGCACGCTCATAGTTTTTGAGATATTCATCATAGGGGATCGATTCGCCATTCACTTTCACTGCGTAGCTGGACCCTTGGAGACCTTCCTCTCCTGTTCCCCAAATCAGAAAAATTGTTCCGACAAAAGAGAGAACGATGACGCTGAATACAACCTTTATGATGACTGACTGTTTATACTTTCTCATGATTCCGAGCATTGACTGAGGACTCCTTATAGGGAATTTATCGAGAAAAATTACTGTTTAACGGGACGGCATAGTAATATATTAAAGGATCAAAAGCAACTGGAGATTGTTTCGATTTCTTTCTTGCCAGGTGTTGCGGTTTTTGTTAGGATTCACCATTCAGCTGTTCCAGTCAACAAACATTAAAATTTCGATGAAGGGAGCATGAATGCTCAAAATTTTTGATTATATATTCGGCATGTTTTCTAGCGATCTGGCAATAGACCTGGGGACGGCAAACACCCTCGTCTATCTGAAAGGAAAGGGCGTTGTTGTCCGGGAGCCCTCTGTGGTTGCTGTTCAGAGGACGTATGGTGGTCAGCAAAAGGTTCTTGCGGTCGGGATGGAAGCAAAAAAGATGCTCGGACGTACGCCGGGCAGCATTACTGCCATCCGCCCCATGAAGGACGGGGTTATTGCCGATTTCGACATTACTGAGGAAATGCTTCGGTACTTTATTCACAAGGTCCACAATCGCAAGACCCTTGTTCGTCCCCGCATTATCATCTGTGTTCCGTCAGGCATTACCCAAGTGGAAAAGCGGGCGGTCAAGGAGTCTGCCGAATCAGCGGGCGCTCGCGAGGTGTACCTCATTGAAGAGCCGATGGCGGCAGCAATCGGAGCCGGGCTTCCGATTACCGAAGCAAGCGGCAACATGATCGTAGACATCGGCGGCGGTACCACCGAAGTAGCGGTTATCTCGCTGGCCGGTATTGTTTATACGAAATCTGTCCGCGTTGGTGGCGACAGGATGGACGAGGCGATTGTTCAGTACATCAAGCGCAAGTATAACCTTTTGATCGGTGAGCGGATGGCCGAGCATATTAAAATAGAGATCGGTGAGGCCTATCCGGGAGAAACGTTACTGACCATGGAGGTCAAGGGCCGCGATCTTGTTTCCGGGATTCCCAAGACAACGGAAATTGATTCCAACGAGATCCGGGAGGCGCTTTCCGAGCCGGTGAACGCCATAGTTGAAGCGGTACGCATCTGTCTGGAACGGACTCCTCCTGAACTGGCTGCCGACATTGTTGACAAAGGGATTGTACTCGCAGGTGGCGGGGCACTGCTTCGCAACCTCGACCTCTTGCTTCGTGAAGAGACCGGCTTGCCGGTGGTAATTGCCGAAGACCCTCTTTCCTGTGTTGTGCTCGGGTCCGGCAAAGTGCTTGATGAATTGAACCTGCTGCGTCGGGTGGCAATCGATTCCTGATTCCGTAGTGATGGCGATCGCTCCGTGTTTCCGGGCGATCGTTACATCATCGCTGGCCCCCTTGTTGTGTCAGGCACGAAAAAAATTCCTTCCTTTCTGCCGAATTTTCTTTCAGACTATCATCGGAGTGCATGCCTCCGCTTGCGGAGTCAGCTGTCCCGCAATGCCCGGAACACGTGAATGAGCAGTGCTGGAACCGATATCATCATACCTGTATGGAATAACCCGACGGAAACTCGCGAGTGTCTTGCTGCTCTCGTGGAACATTCCGGTGATTTCCGCCTGATCCTCCTGGATATCGGCAGTGATCAGCCAACCGAGCAGCTTCTCCATGAGTTTGCCGAGTACCTGGACAGTCGAGCACTTCTGTTACGCAGTGAAAGTGCCCGCAGCTTTGTTTCCACGGTCAATCGCGGACTGTCAAAGGCCGAGGCGCCTTTTGCTGTTGTGATGCGTTCGACCTCTCGCGTCACGGCAGGCTGGCTTGAACCCTTCCAGGAAGCAGCGCTCCGGCCGGACGCGGGGATTCTTGTTCCCAGACTCTATTCCAGTGGGGCTACCCTGTCTCCAAAAAAAATGCGTGAACGTCCAGCAGGTGAGGCGCTCTATGGCTCCTTTTCCGCCCTTGGAATAACAAGAGGTCTCTATGCTGCCATCGGCGATTTTGATGAGGGTCTTGACGGTGATGTCTGGTGCCTGAAGGATTACTCCCGACGTGCCGATCAGGCAGGTTTCAGAACGCTCCGACTTGCGGGACCTCCTATCCAATATCGGGAGGTAACTCCGTATGGGTCAGTTGCGCGGCGGGAGAAAATTGTTAATGAAAGCATTGCCACCTACACGGAACGTTGGGGCACGGAACAGATGTTTTGTTCTTTTTTCGCACCTGGCACCGATCAGGAAACGCTCAGGAAGGCTTTCGACTCCATGCTGACAGCCGCCCGTCGAGGGCATCATTTTTTTGTCTTTGCGCCTCAACCCGTCTTCCGCATGATCCTATCCTCTTCCCTTCATCTGCTTCATGACGCTATTCTGGTGGAAAAGCTTCCATCGATCTTCCCTCTCCGTGCCTGTCGTGCTGCATTTGCTCGGCTTCGTGGCAGCTATCGTGATATTCGCATACTGATCGGATTGGATGGGTTTCTCGATCTCGAAGGTGAAAAAGGTGTTACGTTTGCAGAGTTTGAAAAGAGTATTGCCACAACGGAGGTTTGAATGAAGGATAGAATTTCAGCTGCTTTCCTCTCACATCGTGAGGTCCTGGAGGCCCTTGAGCGCGAGCTTACTCCGAAGATAATTCGTGTCGCAGATCTGCTTGTGGATACCTTTCGGAATGGCAATAAACTGCTCGTCATGGGGAACGGGGGGTCTGCTGCCGATGCCCAGCACCTGGCCGGAGAGATTGTCGGACGTTTTCTCCTCGAGCGGCGAGGCTTGCCGGCCATTGCCCTGAGCACCGACACCTCGATTCTGACTGCATTGGGTAACGACTATGGCTTTGACGCGATATTCCGCCGTCAGGTGGAAGCCCATGCCCGGGAAGGGGATGTGGTGATCGGCATTTCCACCAGCGGTTCGTCTCCGAATGTGCGTTCTGCCCTTTGTCTCGCTCGTGAAATGGGCTGCCGGACCGTGGGGCTTCTTGGTAAAGATGGCGGAAGCATCCGAGACCTGGTGGATATTGATCTGACGGTTCCGGGACACGATACGCCGCGAATTCAGGAAGGCCATATCACCATAATTCATATTCTCTGCGAGTTGGTGGAGCAGACGCTTTTCGGGGAGAAAAACCATGAACTATAAACCGCTTGATCTGGCAGGGGTGAAGACCTATCCACTTGCGGAGCGTTCCAACAAGATGGTGATGACACGGGATGCTGCTGCCGGGGTTCGGGCGGGGATGTCGGTGGATGAACTTCTTCGTTCCATGCCGCAGCAACTCGGCGCCCAAAACCTCCTTGCGGTAATAGATGCCGTGGTCGGAGCCCGTGCCGCGGGAAAGCCGGTGGTGGTGGCCATGGGCGGACATGTAATTAAATGCGGGCTCCAACCGGTGCTGAAAAACCTGGTCGAGGCCGGTGCGATTACCGCCTTTGCCGTCAACGGTTCGGTCGCCATCCACGACTATGAGCTCTCTCTGATTGGTGAAACGAGCGAAGATGTTGGCAAGGTGCTGCACTGCGGTCTGTTCGGCATGGCCGAAGAAACCGGGCGGGACATCAATCGCGCTCTCCGTGAGGGTGTTGCCCGCGGGATCGGTTTCGGTGAAGCCGTCGGCCAGTTTATCCTCGATAACGGCAATCCCCACAAGGATTGGAGTCTCTTGGCGATCTGCCGGGAACACGATATCCCTGTTACCGTTCATGTGGCTATCGGTACCGATATCGTCCATCAGCATCCCACGGCAGACGGTGCGGTCATCGGTCAGGCGTCCTATACCGATTTCCGGATCTTCGCTTCGGTGATTTCCGAGTTGGGTGACGGTGGCGTCTATCTCAATGTCGGCAGTGCGGTTCTCCTCCCCGAGGTGTTTCTCAAGGCCCTCTCCATTGTCCAGAACCTGGGATACCATGTGGATAATTTCACCACGGCGAATTTCGACATGCAGCAGCATTACCGGCCGCTGCAGAACGTGGTAAAAAGGCCCACGTCCGGCAAGGGGCAGGGCTATACCCTTACCGGTCACCATGAAATAATGATTCCCCTTCTGGCCGCCGGCATCCTGGACCGAATGGGGACCATGCCATCTTCTACAGGAGGGTAAGAGAAATGCCCATGGATCGCAAAGATGCTGAATCGATATTCATGCGGGCAAAAGGCCTCCGCGCCTTGGTGGTTGGAGACCTGATGCTTGACGAGTATCTTTGGGGAAAAGCCGAGCGCATCTCTCCCGAGGCCCCGGTACAGGTGGTGGATGTGCGTCGTGAGGATATGCGACTCGGCGGAGCCGGAAATGTGGTGAACAATCTTGTGGCGTTTGGCGTGGACGTTTCCGTTTGCAGCGTAATTGGCGGCGATGATAACGGCGCTGTTCTTCGCCATGCCTTTACCGGCAAGGGCGTTGATGTGACGGGAGTCTTCGAGGATCCGATGCGCATGACCAGCAAGAAGACTCGCGTGCTTGCCTCCAATCAGCAGATTGTCCGGATCGACAGGGAAACACGGGAAGAAATTTCTCTGGAGTTTGAGGAGAAGATCCTGGCCCTTGTCAATGATCGTCGAAATGCCTGGGATCTGGTTCTGATTTCCGATTACGGTAAAGGTCTCCTTACTCCCCGGGTACTTTCCGGAGTGATTGAGTCTGCCAGGGAGCGGGGCATTCCGGTCGTCGTCGACCCGAAGGGGAGCGATTACCTCAAGTATCAGGGTGCCACCATTATTACGCCGAACCGCAAAGAGGCTGAGGTCGCTTCGCGCATTGCGATAACGGACGCTGAGAGTCTGCGCCGGGCTGCGGACATTCTCCTTGCTGAAGGCGAGTACCAGGCATTATTGGTAACGCGAAGTTCCGAGGGGATGTCACTCTTCCTGCACGGTGGCGAAGAGGTTCACATTCCGACTGTTGCCCGGGAAGTGTACGATGTTACCGGTGCCGGCGATACGGTTGTGGCCACCTTCGGGGTTGGTCTGGCCTGTGGGCTTTCATTCGAACGGGCGGCGCACCTTGCCAATGTGGCGGCAGGCATCGTTGTCGGCAAGGTGGGGACCTCGACGGTTTCTCCCGAAGAAATCATCGGTTCCATCAGTCACGAGCATCAGGACAGTGACATCAAGATCAAAAATCTGGACGCCCTTGCCTCCTGTGTCGAGGAAGAAAAAAGGAAAGGGAAGCGGATTGCCTTCACCAATGGCTGCTTTGACCTGCTGCACGTGGGGCATGTGAAGTATCTGCAGAAGGCGAGAGCCTGCGGCGACCTTCTGATTCTCGGCCTGAACAGCGATGCTTCGATTCGCCGTCTGAAAGGGGAAAAACGGCCCCTGATCGGGCAGAATGAGAGGGCGCACATTCTTGCTGCCCTCGACTGCATCGATTATGTGGTCATCTTCGATGAGGATACCCCCATCAAACTTCTCGAAACCCTTCGTCCCGATGTGCTGGTCAAGGGTGGAGATTATACTCCTGATCGCGTTGTGGGAAAGGATCTGGTGGAGTCGTATGGCGGCAGGGTCGAACTGGTGGAGTTTGTCGATGGGAAGTCCACGACGAATATCATTGAGAAGATTCTCCAGAATTACAGTTGACGACAGGTACGACGTAGGGGCGCTGCTAGCCGCGCCCTGTTGTGAAATTACTGGGCGCTGCTAGCAGCGCCCCTGCAGGAGCATCTTGTCAGCCATGATTGAGGTCAATGCGCTAAAACCCTTTCAACGGGCCGTTTTCCTTGACCGGGACGGGGTTATCAATGTTGAGAAGTGCTACCTCCACCGGATCGAGGATTTCGAGTTCCTGCCCGGAGCTCCCGAGGCCCTGCGTCTCCTGAAAGAGGCCGGTTTCCTGCTGGTTGTGGTTACCAACCAGTCCGGCGTGGCGCGGGGCTATTACACCCTGGAGGCCGTTCACGAGCTGCATCGTCATCTGCAAAATGAGCTGAAGCCGTATGCTGCGGCGATCGATGGCTTTTATATCTGCCCCCATCATCCCGAGCACGGATCAGGAAAGTTTGCAGCGGACTGTTCCTGCCGCAAACCGCTGCCCGGCATGCTGGAGCAGGCTGTGGCCGATTTCCGGATTGATCCTGCCCAATCCTACCTGGTCGGTGACAAACTGAGCGACATCGAGGCCGGTCACGCTGTCGGATGCCGCTGCCTGCTGGTGAAAACGGGGTACGGTGACATCTCTGCTGAGGCTGCCCCAAAGGATGTAACGATCGTTGACGACCTCCTGGCTGCTGCCAGGTCCATCATCGGAGAGGAAACGCCCGGGATATGACCCACGTTGATTCCCGGTCTGAAGGGCCTGCACCGCCAGTGCGCAAAGATAATAATTTGACGGGTTTTCTTTCCCTGTGATAATAAAGCAGGGAGAGTTGTTTATTTATAGATAAATATTAACACACTGAAGGTGTCCTCGATCATGGCGATAAAAAAAGGAATTATCCTCGCGGGAGGTGCCGGCAGTCGGCTCTACCCATTAACCCTTGTTGCAAGCAAGCAGCTGCAGCCGGTCTATGACAAGCCGATGATTTACTACCCCTTGGCAACGCTCATGATGGCGGGTCTTCAGGACATCCTGATCATTTCGACGCCCCATGACACTCCCCGCTTCCAGGCACTGCTCGGAGACGGTGCCCGCTGGGGAATCCGCATCAGCTACAAGGTTCAGCCCGAGCCGAAAGGGATTGCCCAGGCATTCCTTGTCGGAGAAGATTTTATCGGAGATGATTCTGTCTGTCTTATCCTTGGCGACAACATTTTCTATGGCAAGATGGATCTTGACAAGGCGGTGGCGGAGTTCGACAGCGGGGCGAAGATTTTCGGCTACTATGTCAATGATCCTGAACGCTACGGGGTTGTAGAATTTGACGAGAGCGGGCAGGTAATCGGCATTGAAGAGAAGCCGGCGAACCCCAAGACCCACTATGCCGTGCCGGGTCTCTACTTGTACGACAACAGGGTGGTTGAAATTACGAAGACAATGCGCCCTTCAGCCCGGGGTGAGCTGGAGATTACCGACCTGAATCTCGAATATCTGCGATGCGGAGAACTGCGGGTCGAAAGGTTGGGGAGAGGAATCGCCTGGCTTGATACTGGCACGCACCAGAGTCTTCTGGAGGCCAGCCATTTTATCGGGACCCTCGAGGCACGACAGGGCCTGAAGATAGCCTGCCTGGAAGAAATATCCTTCCGGCTCGGATTTATTGATGTTGCCGGAATGGAAAAGGCGATTGCGGAGACACCGAAATCAGGGTATCGTGACTATCTTGCCCGTGTTTTAGCGGAAATTTCTCACAAGGAGTTATAGGTGACGGAAACGGCGATCAGGTATACACCGGGAAAGATTCATGACGTTGTTGTGCGACCCCTTACGAAGTTCCTCGACGACAGGGGCTGGCTTTCGGAGCTGTTTCGGATTGACGAGCTGGAGGGCCTGATGGTCCCGGTAATGTCTTATCTTTCCATGACCAAGCCGGGAGTTGCCCGCGGCCCTCATGAGCACTTGGAGCAGACGGATTACTTCTGCTTTCTCGGTCCGTCGAATTTCAGGATTTATCTCTGGGATGCCCGGCCCGATTCGCCGACCTTCGCCGTCAGCCAGTGTTTTTATGCCGGGCTCGATGCTCCCCGGATGGTGATCGTTCCTCCGGGGGTTGTGCATGCCTACAAGAATGTCGGCATTGAAAATGGTTTGGTGTTCAACGCCCCTGACAGACTTTATGCAGGGGAAGGGAAAAGGAGCCTGGTTGATGAAATCCGTCATGAAGAAGCCGCAGGTTCGCCCTTTTCCCTTGACTGATTCGACGCGTTTCAGAAGGGATCAACGATATGTGGGGGAGGGGAAGATTCGCCTCCCTTCGCTGTTTTGGAACAATGCTCAATTTTATTAGAAACCACTACGTCCGGATCATCGCCGGTATTGCTCTTCTGGCAACACTCCTTTTCTATTCGCTTCACCTGCGCCAGAAGGAGCACACGAACGCCTTCGAAAGGACTGTTCTTGCGATTTCAGCCCCAGTCGGCGGACTGGTTTTTCGGGTCAACGATTTTTTCGCGGGTATCTGGGATAACTACATTTTTCTTGTCAATGTTCGCAAGGAAAACGATCAATTGCGGGAACTGGTAAAGAAGTTGAATGCCAGGGTAATCCAGAATCGCGAAGCAGCGCTGTCAAACGAACGTCTGCAGCAGTTGCTGAAGCTGCGGAATGCCCTGCATATTCCCACCATTGCCGCCCGGGTCATTGGCGAGGATGTCTCGCCTTGGTTCAGAACTGTTATTATTGATCGAGGTTCCGTTGACGGGGTGCGGGAAGGGTTGCCGGTAGTCGCTTCGGGCGGCGTCGTTGGACGCGTTGTCCGAGTTGCTTCCACAAGCTCCCGTCTGCTTCTGTTAACGGATAATGCCAGTGCCATTGCCGCCACAGTACAACGATCCCGTGCCCGAGGTGTCGTGAAGGGAAAAAGTGGCCAGCTCTGTACCCTGGAATTCTCCCAGAGAGGGGAAGATGTGAAGGCGGGAGATGTTATTGTCACTTCCGGAATAGGAGGGGTGTTTCCGAATGCTCTTCCGGTAGGAGAGGTTACCATGGTAAAAAAAGGAGAATACGGAATCTTTCAAACCGTGGAATTGAGGCCTTTCGTTTCCATGTCACATCTCGAAGAAGTTCTGGTTCTGCTTCAGTAGTCGGTGACTTTGATGCCTCCTGAAATGCAGGGTCATGACAACTTCCGTCCAGTCGCTGCATTCGGATTCGCGGTTCTGGTTGCTGCCATTCCGGTTGCCTTGCAGATATTTGTTTGAACGGGTCTTTTACCTAACAATATGCTCAAGTATCTCAATATTATCGTCCTTGTCATCATAGGGGTCATTTTTCAGGTAAACATCTTCCCCGCTTACCTTGCTGATCCCTTCAAGCCAAACGTACTCCTGGTTTTTGTCGTGTACTTCGGTTTCCGCGTCAGCCCCCGCTTCGGGGCGCCTGGTTCCTTTCTGCTCGGTTGTATCCAGGATTCATTCAGCGGCATGTATTTCGGCCTGAATGCGTTTTCCTTCCTGCTGATTTTTACCCTGTACCACGAGGTGGCGGCCCGACTGTACACCGGTAGTCGAACCCTGCTGGTTCTTGGCACTGCACTGGCAATTGTCATAAACGCCAGTATCCAATTTCTTCTCCTGCTGCTATTTTCGTCTTCTGACGGAGCATTTGCCTCGATTTTCGGGTCGATTCTTCCCCAAGGGCTGGCAACAACTCTTATTTCAGCATGTGTTGTTTTCCTTTTTTCACCTGCCGGCAGGGAGGAGTTTTCATGAGGGGGCAACGCTTTATCCGAGATGTTCGCGACCCTTCCCGGCGCATTCTCCTTCTGACCATCGGTGTTTCGGTGCTGTTCTTCATTTTGCTGATGCGCCTCTGGTATTTACAGATCGTAAAGGCTGAGGATTTTCAGCATCTTTCTGAAAACAACCGCTTGCGCCTTGTTCCTGTCGCGGCCTCACGGGGGACGATTCTCGACCGGAACGGGGAAATCCTGGTGGATAATCTGCCCTCATTCAGTATTGCCGTCATTCCCCAAGAGGTCACTGACAAAGAGGGCCTACTGAAAAATCTGTCCAGGCTTGTGGGGATGGATGTGGCCGACTTGTCCGAGAAATGGGAAAAGGCGAGGAAAAGGAATCGTTACCAGCCAATTATTCTCGCCTCGAATATTAGCCGTGATCAGCTGGAAATTCTGGAGGAAAACCGTCTGTTCCTTCCCGGACTTGATGTCGAAATGCACCCTATTCGGGCATATTCCCATGGTCTCCTTGGTGCTCATCTGTTCGGGCATCTGGGTGAGATCTCAGAACAGGAGATGGGGAACGATCGCTTCGCGGAATACAACCCTGGCGATTATGTGGGTAAGAGCGGCATTGAAAGGTATTGGGAAAAGGAACTGCACGGAGCCGACGGCGGACGCCAGATCGAGGTGGATGCCATGGGCAGATTTCTGCGAACCGTCAGTGAACGGAGCCCGACAACGGGCAACAGTCTGGTACTCACCATTGACCTTGCCTTGCAGAAAGCGGCCGAGTCTGCCTTTGGAGAACAGGCCGGTGCTGCCGTTGCGTTGGATGTGAATAGCGGAGAGGTTCTTGCCTTTGTCAGCAATCCATCCTTTGACCCGGCTCTTTTTGCCGGAAGACTTCCTGCCGAGACATGGAACGAATACCTGAACGATAAGCGGCATCCACTTGAAAACAAGGCCCTGAAAGGGCAATATCCTCCCGGCTCGACCTTCAAGATCATTACGGCAATTGCCGGCCTGGAAGAAGGCCTGATCGACGAGAATACGAGCGTTACCTGTACAGGCTCCTATAAGTTTGGTAACAGGTCCTTTGGCTGCTGGAAAAGGACAGGTCATGGGACGGTAAGCCTGAGAAAGGCGCTTCGCGAGTCGTGTGATGTGTACTTCTATCGCCTTGGTGAGCAGCTCGGCGTGGACAAGATTGCATTCTATGCCAAAAAATTCGGCCTTGGCGAACCCCTCGGCATAGGTCTCGAGAATGAAAAGGCGGGGCTTATTCCCACGAAGGCCTGGAAAGAGAAGCGATACGGGAAAAAGTGGCTTAGTGGTGAGACGCTTTCCGTGGCCATCGGGCAAGGGTATGTTCTGACAACGCCCCTTCAGCTCGCCGCCATGACTGCCGAGGTTGCCAATGAGGGAACGGTTTACGCACCCCACCTGGTGAAAAAAGTCGTCAGTCCCGAGGGTAAAGTTTTGCGGGAATTTCACCCTGAGGTCGTCAGGAGGGTATCACTCAAGGCAGGAACCTGGCAAGCTGTCAAGAGGGGACTCTTTGCCGTTGTCAACGAGCCCGGTGGGACCGGCGCGGTTGCCCGGCTTTACGAAGTAAATGTGGCTGGAAAAACAGGTACTTCCCAGGTTGTTAAGCTCCGGGACCGACGAGGAGGAATCCCCTATCAGTATCGTGATCACGCCCTTTTTGTGGCTTTTGCGCCCTATGATAAACCAGAAATTGCCGTAGCCGTTGTCGTGGAGCACGGCGAGCATGGCGGTTCTGCGGCGGCATCCGTTGCGAGCAGGATTTTACGAACCTACTTCGAGGGAAAAGGGCTCATAAAAAAGCCGGTGACGCAGAAAACCTATTCTTCCGCAACCTCGCAGGGTGAGCCCCCGATGGCGGAATCCGTTGAGCCGGTTCCCGCGGTTCCTGAGGAGCAGCACGGAAATGATTGATCGCAGACTCTTTATCAATTTTGATTGGGGATTTTTCCTCCTGTTTCTCCTAATTGCCGGGATCGGGGTGATGAATATTTCCAGCGCAACCGCATCCTATACCCTGCAGGATACCTCCTATGCCCTGAAACAGGTGTACTGGATTCTTATCGGTTTGTTCGTTGTCATTCAGGTCTGCAGTATCGATTACCATCTTTTTGAAGATGTCGCCTACTGGGGTTTCGGTATACTGGTCTTCCTTCTGCTTGTGGTACTGCTGGTGGGGAAAACCTCCATGGGGGCAACCCGCTGGCTGCATCTCGGCTTTATCAGTTTTCAGCCGTCGGAATTGATGAAGATTGTTATTATCATGGTCTTTTCCAGCTATTTGGCGAATTTTTCCGGATCGGGAGGTTTATCTCTCAAGGATCTGGTTAAGCCCTTTATCCTCTTGGGCGTTCCGACGATTCTTATTATGAAACAGCCTGACCTTGGTACTGCAACGCTCGTGGTTCTGATTGCTTTTTCGATGATAATCTATACAGGGGTTCGCTTTAAGGCCATTGTAACTCTTTTGCTTGCGGCTCTTCCCACAGTGTTTCTTGGCTGGCGCTACTACCTGCGAGACTACCAGAAAGAGCGGGTATTGAATTTTCTCTCCCCGGAGAGAAACCCACTCGGAAGCGGCTATCACATTATCCAGAGTAAAATTGCCGTTGGTTCAGGGGGGTTGACCGGAAAGGGCTTCACGCAGGGAACGCAGACACAACTTCGCTTTCTCCCAGAACAGCACACGGATTTCGCTTTTTCCGTGTTTTCCGAGGAGTGGGGTTTCATCGGGTGTCTGGTTGTGCTGCTGCTCTACTTTTTCCTTATCCTCTGGGGCCTCAATATTGCTCGCAGGTGCAATGATAACTTTGGCAGACTCATGGCAGTGGGGGTGTCGGCGATGCTTTTCTGGCACATTGTTATCAATATCGGCATGGTGATCGGTCTTTTCCCGGTTGTCGGTGTGCCGCTCCCGTTGTTTTCCTATGGAGGAACATCCATGATTACCTCCATGATAGGACTCGGAATACTGTTAAATATCCGGATGCGAAGATTCATGTTCTGATGAGGGACAGAATGCTTAGCTCTACATCTTGGGATAGAATCGGTGGCGTTGATTGGTGAACCGCCACTCATCGACGGGGCACCAGAATATCTTGCGTCCCGCAGTATCATTGAAGGAACCCACTACGAGCGACTCTGGCAGAAGCCTCTGCGCCCGATGCTGGAGACCTCCCTGGTCAATCGTTATCTGGGCGAAATTTTCGAGGATAGCACCTTCCGTTACCTGACGCGCAAGGTGAGTGTCGGTAACCCTGCGCCTTTCTTCGACGCCACTGCAATTATTCCGTCACTTGATCCTTCCCCAGGCGACAAGGCCCTTGAAAGGCCGCTTTTACCTGGGTCGGGTGATGGTGCGGGATTGCGGTATGAAAGTTATAAAACCTGCGTTTGTAATCTCTGCCATTGCCATTTTTGCCACTTCAAACATCCTCTCTGTCGCTGATAGTATTCACCGCTTCCTTTCTTTCCTGCCGCCACAATTTTGATGGTTTCGTAAATTCTCCAAACAGTTCCCTCCACGACTTGCGGGGGAGTGCCTTTTTGCGAAGCTATCAATTTTTACAGTTTGGTTCGCTTTCGTGCGAGTGCCTGGGAAGAAAGTGGGCACTCAAAGTTGAAGATCTGTATTTTGGTTTTCGTCCTGAACAAATGCCAGCCCTGAATCGGATTGTTAATGTGGATATTTTTTCCCCAGGCGGTAAATTTTCTTTAAGAAATTCTGTTGGACACCGAAAAGATTCAATAGCATTCTCGTATTCGATTCAGCATATTCATCCAGGGGGTTCGCATGAAGATCCGAACAAAAATCATTGTTGTAAATATGGTAATTATGGTTGCAACAATCGCTGCGGTAACTGGAATTTGTCTGCATGAATTCCGCAAGGAGTTGCAGGCCCAAGCGATGATCTCTCAGGAGAACCGGCTTAAAACCTTCTGGGAACTTCTGCGCTATAAAGGTAGTGAGCTCAGGATTGTCGACGGCAAACTGCTGGTCGGAGATTTCGTCGTCAATGGAGATACTACCTTGCCGGACCGTGTCAAGGATTTGTGCGGAGGAACTGCAACAATTTTCATGGGCGATGAAAGGGTTTCCACCAACGTGCTGAAGGCGGATGGCAACCGTGCCGTCGGCACCAGGCTTCAGGGGCCGGCCTATGATGCGGTGATAACGAAGGGTATCCCCTATCGGGGGGAGGCGAAGATTCTCGATGTTCCCTATTTCACTGCCTATGATCCGATAAAAGACTCGCAGGGCAAGATAATTGGCGTCTTGTACGTCGGAATCCAGAAAAAGGAATTTTTCACTGAATATGACAAACTCAAAATCCTGATAATCGGGCTGGCGGTCGCTCTGCTTGCTGCCGCGGTGCTGGTTACCCGCTTCTTTATTCACCGGCTGTTTGCCCCGGTTATCAGGATGAGTGAGGTGCTGGTTACTGCCCAGAAAGAGGATGACATTTCGCAGCGGCTCGAGTACCTGAAAAAAGATGAGGTGGGCGAAATGTGCCGAGCCTTTAACGGCTTTCTTGACAATCTTACCGGTATTCTTGGGACTATATTCATGTCCGCAGAAAAGTTGACAGCATCCGGAGGGTCACTCTTTGCCACTTCCGAGAAGATGGCCGGTAACGCCGATGAAGTGGCCAGCCAGACAGCTACCGTAGCGGTGGCGAGCGAGGAAATGGCGGTAACCTCCAATGACGTGGCCAAAAACTGTGCCCTTGCTGCGGACGGCTCCCATCGAGCAAGTGAAACGGCCCTTGCCGGTTCATCCGTGGTACAGAAAACCATTGCGGTGATGAACAGCATTGCCGTGCGTGTCAAGGAATCCGCCGGGACAGTGGAGAATCTCGGTGTCCAGTCTGATCAGATCGGTGAGATTGTCGGTACTATCGAGGATATTGCCGACCAGACAAACCTTCTTGCCCTCAATGCTGCCATTGAAGCTGCCCGGGCTGGGGAACAGGGCAGAGGTTTTGCTGTAGTTGCGGATGAAGTCCGTGCACTGGCCGAGCGAACCACCAAGGCTACCAAGGAGATCGGCGCGAAGATCAAGTCTATTCAGCAACAGACTCGGGATGCGGTCAGTTCCATGGAAGAGGGGGTCAACGAGGTGGATCGCGGCACTTCCGAGGCTGCGAAGTCCGGACATGCCCTGGAGGAAATTCTGGAGCAGATCAATGCGGTAAGCATGCAGGTGAACCAGATAGCAACGGCTACCGAAGAGCAGACCGGCACGACCAACGAGATCAGCAACAATATCCAGATCATCACCGAGGTGGTGCGGGGGACCGCCGAAGTTGCGAAGAATTCGGCATCCGCAGCCGGAGAGTTGACCGAACTGGCAGAGGAACTGCGGAGAATTGTCGGAAAATTCAAATTTGCTGCCTGAAGACCGCAGCTGTAACTGTAAACTTTTTTCCAAGGAGCGTCCCGGTATTTGCCGGTGATTGCTCCCTTATTTTTTGCTGTTTCTTTTTATGGCAGATTCCGGTGGGCGGTCGTGGAGCCCTTTTCGGCAGGGTGGTGCACAAAGGTTTCCCGAAAGAAGAGGCTGCAGATACAGGCAAGGGTTCCGCAGAGAAACAGCAGGGAAAAAGCCTCGCTATAGCCTGCCGCGGTGAAATTACCCGAAACCCGGCCATTTCGTTCCAGCATCAGTCCGAGCAGCGGTTGAAAGACGCCGCCGCCGGCGAAAGGGAAAAGGTTGACGAGACCCGTGGCTGTGCCGGCAATCCGCAGGGGAAACAATTCCTTGACAGCTGTGAACGCAATAACTACGGAGGCACCGGTCGTGGCGCCAAGACCGAAACAGATCAGGAAAAGGGCCGGGTGTGACAGCCTGGCTGTCGCGAAGGTGAGGGCGGCCGTCAGGCACAGGGCAATGATGCTTGACAAAACCAGTACCGGCTTGCGCCTGTGGTAGACCCGGTTGGAAAGGTAACTGACCAGGGGGCTTCCGGCTATGAGTCCGATGGCCGAAAGTGACAGCATCTTGCCCGCATCCGCTGTGCTGATCCCATAGACGTGCATCAGGTAGGGGCCTCCCCAGAGGCCGACGAACGAGAAATAGATGGCGCTGTTGAAAAAGAACCAGATCGCAAAGGGCCAGAAGGCCGGCTCGCTCAGCACAGCCCGGATTCCCTTGAGAAGGGAACCGGGGGGATAGGATGGTTCGATATGCCTTTCATCGTTCGTTTCGCGGCTGTCCACGGGTTTGTCACGGACGAACAGCCAGATGAGAAGTGCCACCAGAAGAGTTAATCCACCTACGAGGAGAAAAGAGGGGCGCCAGCCTATCCGGGAGCTCAGGAACGCGAGCGGGCCCGCGGCGGCCAGGGAGCCGAGACCGCCCATGGCCATGAAGAGACCGGTCATCGAAGCGAATTCCTTGGCGTGGAACCATTGGGAGAGAACTTTCAGGGTACAAATAAAGAGCGTGGAGACGCCGAGGCCGACCAGGACCCTGCCGGTCACGGCCCAGAAAGGTGACGCTGCCATGCCAAGCAGGATGGAGCCGGCACAGGCGATGATGAGAAAGAGACTGATAGTGCGTCGTGGACCCCAGGAGTCGGCAAGCAGTCCGGTGGGGATCTGCATAAGGGCGTAGGGATAAAAATAGGCGGAGCCGAGCAGTCCGATCAGTGCGCCGCTGGCGTGGAGGTCACGCATCATGTCTACGGCAACCACGGCCGGGCAAAGTCGATGAAAGAATACCAGGAGATAGCCGAGGGAGAGAATCCAGAATATGAGCCAGCGATGGCGCAGTTCTTGCCGGGAAAGGGTGCGGGTCATGGGGGCCTCGCTTTCATGAGTAATGTCCGCGAAGAATGTTGTACTACACCCGGCGCTGTAACTCAATGGTGTTTCCGTCCAGTTGGCAACTGCTGCCAACGACATCGGCAAAGAGGTGCCTGTCGGCCCTCGGGTATTTCTGCTGCTAATCTGAGCTTGCCACAGCGTGAAATAGGTCACTGACCTGCGTCGCTGCCCCACAACTCCTTAAGTCGTTTGTCTCTTCCGCAGGAATGCCGGTAGTATTTGTAGCGCAGCGGGTTTTTCCGGTAGTAATCCTGGTGGTACTCTTCGGCTGGGTAGAACTCACTTGCCGGGGTGATTTCGGTAACAATTCGCCCGGGGAAGCTTTTCGACCTGTCCAGGGCCTGCTTCGATTCCAGGGCCATCTTTTTCTGCATCTCGTTATGATAGAAGATTGCGGAGCGGTACTGGTTACCGGAATCGCAAAACTGACGATTAGGAGCGGTTGGGTCGATATTGTGCCAGAATACCTGCAACAGCCGGGAATAGCTGATTTTTGCGGGATCATAGACGATCCGGACAGCTTCGGCATGGCCGGTGTGCCCCGCGGAAACCTCTTCATAGGTGGGATTCCTGGTTTTACCGCCCGTATAGCCGGATGTCGTGGAGATGACACCCGCCAGTTTATCGAAGGGTGGTTCCATGCACCAGAAACATCCTCCTGAAAAGGTTGCTGATTCCCGTTTGGCCCCGAGCGGTTCTGCGGCTCCGGCAGCTGGTGGAAGGGCGAAGCAGAGTATAAGGAGGAGGGCAGAAAAGCTCAGTCCATAATGTTTCCGGCATGTTTCCATAGCGGTGTCTCCTGTTATGCATGGTTAGGCCAGTCCGAAGTGGGAAACGGTAGGTTTCGGGAGAACCCTGAGGGCGTCATCCTTTGCCTTATAGATCGAGGAGATTTCAATGATTGCCGTAGTAATCATGGCTGCCACCGAGAACCTGTCTACGTTTCCACCCGAACCAAGAAACTGACAATAATGATAGAGAATCGAGCCGTCAGGCTGTACAACGATCCTCCCGACTTTCAGTTCCGTGCTCTGGTAGCGCATGAAAAAAGAGGTAATATGCTCGAACAGTTCATCAGTAAGCTCGACGGCCATCACGGCAACGGTGAAGTTGAGTGTCTGAATGATGGCCTGCGGAATTCTGATGGAGCAGGAAACTACTCTGTTTGGCATCCCTTGTGTCTCCGGCGTCGGCACGAGAAGTGAAAACCAGATCGTGTTGGGAGCCGTCTCTTCGAATTTTATTCCTTTGGATTCAAGATAATCCCTGACCGCTTTCAGAGCCGGGTTCATTGTTCATCTCCCTTCGTGATATTCAGTTGGCGGTGGAGACGCAGCGCCATCCATGCGAGTACCCCCACCCCAAGGAGCAGCAAAGACCAGAGAACCGCCGTTTTCCCGTCAGTGGGAATGAGCGGCCGGCGAAGCGCAGCTTTTCCAGCAAGGACAGTTGCGCTACCTGGTACCGCGACACCTGCGACAAACTTTTCCTTGTCCTGGTCAGAAAATTGCCGAAACAACGTGCTTCCTCCCCGGGCGCAATTCCCCGGCCTGCCACTGCCGAATGCCAGCTGGAAAGGGCTTCCGCCACGGGCCAGGAAGAGAACCTGCGCGGGGACCCAGCCCAACTCAACCACCGGCAGGCCTTTCCCGATACCTCCTCCGCTCTGATCAATCCGCATGAGACGGTATCTGTCGCTGGCTGTTGGCAGGATAATGTCGGGGGAGGTTACTTCTTCGCCCCTGATGCGCAAACGGTAGAGAAGAACCGCCGGCCCCGGTTTCCAGGGATCTTTTTCCTCTGCCCTCGTAAAAAATGTAGCTTGAATGAGGGTATTCTCCTGGGGGAGGTGGACGCGGATCCTGTCCACCGGCATCAGACCGCCTGTGGTGAAGTGGTAGTCACTCGTTCGGCCCGACTGGCGAGTGGTGCTGGCTCTTGCCCAGTGACGCGGCAGTTCTGAAGCCGATCCGGAGAAACGTGCGACAACCGAGGTGATTTCCGGAATATCCGTCTCAGCAGCAGATGAAAGCCGATAATATTTCATTTTCGAGCCGTTCAACTCGATGAGGCGGCGCTCCAGGTGGTGGTCACCGTAGCGGAGGCTTATGAGAATGGCTGACGGGACAAGGAGGGTCCAGTCTTTCAGATCGTCGCTGCCTTCAACCCGGAGTTTTGCCAACGTTCCGTCTGGCTGTTCTTCCCATTCCAGGGCAAGGCCGGAAAGGGGACTTTTCAGGGAAGAAGCATCAAGCAGGTACGCGGTAATCCGGTTCTGCCCCGTGCTTTGATCTGAAGTTTCTACGCTGACAATCGAACCCCCCTCACCTTTTTTTACTACCAGAGACATGCTGTTCAATTTCTGGAGGCGGTATCCTGGTACCGGGAAAAAACTGAGTTTCCGGGCTTCCCGAGCTGCAGGGGCTGGGCTGGGCATTCGGGAAAGAGTGAAGGGAACGAGTTCGTCCTGGCTGTTAAAGACGCACATGTCACCGAGATCACCCCTTGTTACTGTACGATACACAATGTCGGGCAGGGCGAATTGGTACAGTGCGTCAGTTCCCCCGGTTTGAAGTGGTATCCCGAAGGCGAAGTCGCTTGGCCGGGATTCCCTGGCTGAGGCATTGACTGTGATCAGGAACAGGAGTGTTGTCGCGATCCAAAGATGCCTCATGGCTGCATTTCCTCCCGGATTTGCGGTGGCGCTGGCGAAAAATAGCCGATAACCAGGAGCAGAATTCCGACTCCGACAAAGGAAACGATGCGGGCTACGGTCCCGGTG
>RPRC01000103.1 GCA_003857395.1 Geobacter sp. | reverse complement strand
GATTCCCTCTTTTACCCAGACGTAAATTTGTGGAATTTCCGCAAAAGTGATCTTGAGAGGGGCTGAAAAGAGTTTCAGTGGTCTTTTCAAGGGCTGCTTTGCGGGGATAGACAATCATCTTGTTGATTTTCTGGATGAGATTTCAGGTCTGGGACTATACAAAGATAATTTCCTGCTGAACAGTTTTGCCAAGTGGTGAAAAGGCTGTGATAATTTCAACTGTCGAAATATACCATTGAACACGAATTCAGTTTTTTGTTACTTATATCAGCATGATAAAAACACTTGACACTCAATGTGCCCCTTGCTATAAATAGGCTTCTTTTTTTGCAGTGTTTCTTTCTTGTGTGTTAGGAGGTTCAAGTGACAAAAGCTGAATTAATTAGCGCAATAGCAGCAGATGCCGAACTGACAAAAACTGATGCTGATAAAGCTCTCAAATGCCTGATTGAAGCAGTGACTGATTGCTTGAAAAAGGGTGACAAACTCAGCCTTGTCGGATTTGGTACCTTCAGCACGGTGCAAAGAGTTGCACGAAAAGGCCTGAATCCTCAAACTGGCAAGAAAATTGACATACCTGCTTCGATATCTCCAAGGTTTAAGCCGGGAAAAGGGTTGAAGGATTCAGTAAATTCTAAGAAGAAAAAATAAGCTAATGAGGCACTTGCCTCATATATTGCACCTGCGAGACTGTTCTCTGCAGGGTAGTTATTTGGGGTCGTAGTTAAGTTGGTTATAACGCCGGCCTGTCACGCCGGAGGCCGCGGGTTCGAGTCCCGTCGACCCCGCCAATAAAAATTCGGGCGAATAGCTCAGCTGGGAGAGCGCCAGCCTTACAAGCTGGATGTCACAGGTTCGATCCCTGTTTCGCCCACCAATTTAATCTTAACTTGTTATCGTAGTAGTTTTCAGTGAGTAGTGCTTGCGGGGTTGTAGTTAAGTCGGTTATAACGCCGGCCTGTCACGCCGGAGGCCGCGGGTTCGAGTCCCGTCGACCCCGCCAGATTTACAGAAGGTCATGCATTTGCATGACCTTTTTTTATGATGTATCATACCTCCTTTGCCCATTCTACTTTCTCCCTTTCCCTTGACTTGCAAGGGGAAAAAACTTATTCTGCATCTATCCAAGCTATTATATTAAGTTTTATTGATTTATGACTCACGTGCGTGAGTTCAGAAGTCAGCTGTTGACCTTTTTATATTATATTTGCCCGTTTTTTATGGGATGCAAGGTTGTGTCAATTGAAAGTGCTGATTGTAATTCCGACGTATAACGAACGCGAGAACATTCTCAGAATAATCCCGGAAATCCTTGCACAGGACCCAAGGATCTCCATTCTCGTCGTTGATGACAACTCTCCCGATGGGACAGGTGACGTCGTCGAGAAAATGTCAAAAACTGATACGCGAGTTCTCCTGCTTCGACGGGCAGCCAAGCTTGGTTTGGGCTCGGCATATCGGGAAGGTTTTCGAATCGCACTGCTGAAAGGGGCCTCTCATATTATAGAAATGGATGCCGATTTTTCGCATGATCCGAAGAGCATTCCCTCCTTGCTGAAAGAGTCGGAATCTTATGATCTTGTTATTGGCTCTCGTTACAAGACGGGAGTAAGCGTTGTTAATTGGCCTATCCGAAGACTTCTCCTTAGTTACTGTGCGACAATCTATACAAGGACAGTAACCGGATTGAAGGTTTCTGACTGTACCAGTGGTTTTAAATGTTTCAGGCGCGAAGTTCTGGAAACCATCAACCTAGATAAAGTTTGCTCAGATGGTTATTCATTTCAAATCGAGATGAATTTCCTCTGCATGGAAAAAGGCTTTCGAATCGGCGAGGTCCCGATTATTTTTATTGATCGCCATGCAGGGACTTCCAAGATGTCTAAAAAGATTGTTCGTGAAGCGGTCCTTATGGTATGGAAACTGAGAATCGGCTCATTGTTTAGGCGATTATTCAACTCGGGAGATGCTAGTGACAAACGAAACCTGCGCACTGTTCTCTGAAATTGCCTTTTGGGGATGGGTGTTCTCATGCGCAGGTTTTACGTTTTACTCTTTTCCCTCCCGAGGTATTTTTGTGAAAAAATCTGCCGTGGCTTGGGGCGGCATTTTTCTGCTTTGCTATGCTGTCTGGGGTTTTACCATGGTTTGTTTCTGATCTTCAGTTACATTAAAAATCATAATGAAACGGTGAAACAAAAGGTACCAGCGGCCAGTTCCCACCGTTGTTTCCTGACAGTATTGTGTTGTATTGCGCGCTGCTATTTCACCGGGGCCTTCTGGTTTTGTCCCCTTACCTCTCTTTCCACGCAATCAAATACGTAGATTTCTCCCGGAGTGTTTTCAATGATTCAACTTCACAATGTTTTCATGTCGTATCAGGGTGATGGCGCCGCTCTGAGCAATGTGACTCTGAAAATTAACAAGGGTGAATTCATTTTCTTGACGGGTGTTTCTGGGGCAGGCAAGTCGACTCTGATGAAACTACTGTACGGTGCTTTGAGACCGACGCGGGGGCAGGTTGTTATCGATGGTATCAATGTTACCAAGCTTCCATCATCCCAGTTACCCTTCCTCAGACGGAAAATTGGCGTTGTTTTCCAGGATTTCAAGCTCCTGCCCTCGCGGACCGTGTTGGAGAATGTGGCACTGACTCTTGAGGTCATGGGGTGGGGTAAAAAGGATATCAATAAACGCGTCTACCATGTTCTCAAGCAAATGGGAATGGAACATAAAATCAATTCAACACCTCTCCGGCTATCTGGGGGAGAGCAGCAACGTATAGCTTTGGCCCGTGCTCTGGTTAACGAACCAAAGATTATTCTGGCGGATGAGCCAACAGGCAATCTCGATGAGGAATCCAGGGAAAAGGTTCTTGCTATTCTGAAAGAAGCGAATGTCAGGGGAAGTACCGTGGTCGTCGCAACACATGACAAGCGACTTATCGAGAATTGTCACAAACGGCTTATTGTTCTCGATAATGGCCGTATAGTGGAGGATTCCGATGTCGCGTAAAAAGGCTGCAAAAAGGCCGAAACTGGCCAGAGAAGGATTTGCTGGGCGCATCCATTATTTTGTGGAAAGGGCGTTCATTAATATCCGGCAGAATCTTCTTGTCACCCTTTTAACTATCGGAACGATTACGCTTGCCTTTTTGATTCTCTCCCTTTCGTTGCTGATCTATGTGAATCTAGAACGTGTCACGGAAAACTGGAGTGATAGGGTGCAGGTGACAGCCTATTTTGAAAATGATCTTTCTCCGGGGGATCTCGCGACTCTGAAGTCGAAAATTCGAGCACTTGAAGGAACAGGCGACATGCGCTATGTTTCCCAAGAAGAAGCGCTTCGGACCTTCTATGGGCGTCTCAAGGGCCAGGAAGCGCTATTGGAGGGTGTCTCTTCCGATATTCTTCCTTCTTCTCTTGAGATTCACCTGAAAAAGGACAGCCGTGACAGTAAATCGATTGCCCTCTATGTGGAGCGACTCAAGAAATTACCGATGATCACAGAAGTTCAGTACGGTGAAGAATGGGTAAAACGCTTCAGTCATTTCATGAATCTTGTCCGTTTTGCCGGAATTCTGGTGGCCGGATTTATTGTGCTTGCAGTAGTTTTTATCGTTGCCAATACCATCAAGCTGACAATATATGCTCGTAAAGACGAGTTGGAATTGATGGGCCTTGTTGGAGCGACCCGTTTGTTTATCAAGGTTCCTTTCCTCATCGAAGGGATCGTGCAGGGTTTTGTTGGTGCTGCTCTTGCGATTCTAGTTCTCTCAGGAGTCTACCTGGCTTTCTTGCATAATGCCGACTTCTTTTTCAGCTTTAACACTATGGAGGCCGGACTTCTTTTTCTTCCCGTGACTTACCTTATTGCCCTGCTTTTCGGTGGGGCTGCTCTAGGTTTTCTTGGAAGCCTGGCATCCCTGAAACGCTTTATCAGTTTGTGATCATGCTACTAAAATTACTCATACTTCTGCTCCTTATCTCTTGTTTCGCAACTCCCGCATGGTCCGCAGATGCCAAAAAGCAACTGCAGGGGATCAAGCAGGAGATACGGGAGAAGAAACGACTGATCACTAAGACAACACAGGTCGAAAGTGCTGTTACCAAGGAGTTGGCGAAAATAGACATGAGTCTTCGGAGTAAGGAACGGAGCCTTTCAGATCTCAATCGGGACTTGAAATCTGTCGAGAAGGGCCTCGAGAAGACGCGATCCGAGATCGACACTGTCGTAAAGGACGTCGAGAGAAGAAAGAAGTTGATACAGAATCGCCTCGTCGCTGTTTATAAGGCAGGGGAAGTCGGTACTATTCGTTTTCTCTTTTCCTCAGAGTCATTGCCGAAGATGCAGGAAAACCTCCGTTATATGAAAGCCCTTTTGGAAAATGATCGCCAATTGGTGGCAGAATACAATGAGCGGATCGGAAAGCTCAAGGAACTGAAGGCAAGTTTGGAGCAGGACGTTGGCCGCAAAGAGAATTTCAAGCAGAGTATCGTGCTGACAAAACAGGAAATTGAGCTGGAAAAGCAGAACAAAGCTTCATTTCTTCTTAAAGTTCGCGAGGATAAAAAGTCGTATATCGCGTCACTGCAGGCGCTTGAGGCAAACTCCAGACGTTTGCAGTCAATCATAGAAAAACTTGAAGCAGCCAGTAGAAAGAGATATACTGCAAAAAAGCGTAGAAAATCTGTTCAGACAGGCAGTAAAGAGGGCACTACCTTTGTCCCGCCATCCACTTCCACCGGTTTCGGCGCCCAAAAAGGCCGACTTTCCTTACCCACGCAAGGACGGATTGTTGGTTCCTTCGGCAGACATAAGCACCCTGAGTTTAATTCATACACGATTAGTAACGGAATATCCATTGCCGTGCCAACTGGCGCAGAGGTACGTTCTATCTACTCTGGCACAATTGTCTTCTCCAATTATTTCAAGGGCTATGGGAATATGGTTATTGTCGACCATGGCGACGGATTCTTCAGTTTGTATGCCCACAACTCCAAAGTGTTCAAGCGGGTCGGTTCGAATGTTGCGAAAAATGAGCTTTTGGCGAGTACTGGGGACGTCGATTCCCCACGAGGGTCGATTCTCTATTTTGAAATCAGATACCAAGGGAAGCCGATAGACCCTGCTCCCTGGGTTCGATAGTTGATACTAGTTAGAAAATTAGTTCGGTTTTGGAGGAAAAATGGTAACCAAGAGAAAAGGAAGAAAGATTGCTCTGTTTATTGTTGGCATTTCTGCCTTGGTTGTAGTCATCGGATTTGGGCTGCAGCACCGATGTGCAGCAGAAGGCGGGAATGACTATGAATCCATAGAGCTCTTTACCGATGTGCTTAAGATTGTTCAGAAAAATTATGTGGACGAGGTTGACACAAAGAAACTTGTCTATGGCGCAATCAACGGAATGCTCTCGTCGCTCGATCCCCACAGTTCCTTCCTGCCTCCTGATATGTACAAGGAGTTGAAAATTGAAACAAAAGGGTCATTCGGTGGCCTGGGAATCGAAATAACGGTAAAGGACGGCTATCTGACCGTTATCTCTCCCATAGAAGATACGCCGGCTTTTCGAGCCGGCATCAAGACCGGGGACCAGATTCTGAAGATTGAAGACAAACTTACCAAGGATATGACGATCATTGACGCGGTAAAACGCATGAGAGGGCCAAAAGGCAGCAAGGTAACCATCACGATTATCCGGGAAGGTTTTGATAAACCGAAAGAATTTACCCTCGTTCGAGACGTTATTCAGGTCAAGAGCATCAAATTCAAGACTCTCGACGATGGCTATGGCTATGTCAGAATTGCCCAGTTCCAGGAAAAGACCGACGAGGATCTAATAAAAGCACTGCAAACACTGAAAGAGGAAAATGGTGGCTCTCTGAAAGGCCTAATTCTGGATATGCGCAATGATCCCGGCGGACTTCTTGATCAGGCTGTCAGGGTGGCGGACCACTTCATAGCTGAAGGTGAGTTGCTTGTCTACACGGAAGGGCGAGACCCGGACTCCAAAATGAGATTTACAGCTCGTAAAGGGAAAAAAGAAGTTGGCTACCCAATG
Organism: Geobacter sp.; assembly: GCA_003857395.1. The sequence continues at coordinate 27,697 of RPRC01000103.1, read as the reverse complement.
GTGGTTCTCATAAATGGTGGCAGTGCCAGTGCCTCGGAGATCGTGGCCGGTGCCCTTCAGGACCATACCCGGGCCGTGATTCTGGGAACCCAGAGTTTCGGGAAAGGTTCCGTGCAGACGATTATTCCTCTTTCTGAGGATTCCGGCCTGAGACTCACGACAGCCAAGTATTATACTCCGAAAGGGCGTTCTATTCAGGCAAAGGGAATCACTCCGGACATCGTCGTAGAAAGTCTGGAAATTACCGCTGCTGAGAAGAAAGACGTCTTGAGCATTCGGGAAAAAGATCTTGATAATCACATCGCAACGGAAGGAAGTGAGGAAAAGATCGATAAGAAGGATCAAAAACAGCCTGCCTACAAGATGGATGAGCAGTTCAAGGGCGATTATCAGATTCTCCGGGCCCTGGATCTTCTGAAAGGGTGGGAAATACTGAAGAGCATGCAGAAGACGGGGTAGAGTGGAAACCTGTTGGGAAAAAATAAACGTCTGGACCCCACTGCAGTTTTAGTATCCGTCGCGGGGTTCAGACGTTTGTTAGATAAAGGTGCCTCAGGATTTTTTCTTGGCTGTACGGCCCGGCTTTTTCGGAGCCTCTTTCTCTGCCTTCAATTTGGCGGCTCTTACTGCGCGTGCTTTTGCAAGGTTTTCAGCCAACCCTCTATCTTGAGCCATTTTTTTCCGACCTTCGGAGAAATTCCTTGCAGTCAGAGGTTGGCTTGATGGAATATTGAACTGCTTGCGGTATTCGCCTGGTTTCAAGCCGTGTGCTTGAGCAAGGTGACGGGCAAGGGTCTTCATTCCGCCTCTTCCACAGACCAAGCAAAAGACTTGATCTGCCTGGAATGCTTTTTTGAGGCTCATTGTGGGAACTTTTTTCTCTGATTCAGCAGGTGAATCGAGAGTTGTTCCTGATACCTCAAGTTGTTGGAGCGCAGCATAAACCTTCTGTATCTCTTGCAGAAGCTCCTCTGTCGTCATTTCATTAACAGAGGCATGCGATGAGACAATATTTGCAGCAAGTTCTACCAGTGTTGCGGGCATTCGATATCCCTCCTTAAATAATTTTAGTCTGATATTCTCTTATTTAAACGCAAAAATGCTTAAAATCAAGCGAAATACATTTGATAAATAAAAAGATACTGACTCGACCTCAGTTGTTTTATGCTTTTTTCAGTGAAATTCTTTGGTAATACTACTTTCTACTGTAAGGGAACTGATATGCCTAAAATTGAGATTGATGAACTGAGGTGCAAAGGGTGTGGGTTATGTACCATAGCCTGCCCGAAAAAATGTATTGTCTTAAGTCTGCAGATAAATAATTATGGATATACGCCAGCAATGCTGGGTGAAGCAAAAAATAAATGTACCGGTTGTGCTTTGTGCGCAGAAATGTGTCCAGATCTGGCAATTTTGGTGTTCAAGTAGCCTTATTTTGAGTGAATTTGTGGAAGCAAAGCTTTTGATAAGAGATTTGAGTTGTCGATAATCTCATCACCTGTTGCGTCAGGAAGAGTCATCGCCGCGACTCTGTTGAAAAATAAGCGAATAGCTGCGATGATTTAAGCCCACAGGAGGATATCTTGCCGAATCGTTTGCTGGTAAAAGGTAATGAGGCCATATGTATGGGGGCCATTGAGGCTGGCTGCCGCTACTATTTTGGGTATCCCATCACACCACAGAATGATATCCCGGAATTTATGTCCCGTGAGATGCCAGGGCTGAATGGGGAGTTTATTCAGGCTGAGAGTGAAATTGCCGCGATCAACATGGTGATGGGGGCTGCTGCGACCGGTGTCCGGGCCATGACTTCTTCATCCAGTCCGGGGATATCCCTGAAGTTGGAAGCAATTTCCTACATGGCAGGAATGGAACTCCCGTGCCTGATTGTCAATATCTCCCGTTCAGGCCCGGGGCTCGGAGGAATTGATGCTTCGCAGGGAGATTATTTTCAGGCAGTCAAAGGTGGCGGACATGGCGGGTATCATATTGTTGTGATAGCTCCCGCATCAATTCAGGAAATGTATGATATGACGATGCATGCTTTTGACCTTGCGGAGATATACCGTACACCGGTAATGATCCTTGGCGACGCAGTGGTTGGTCAGATGAAAGAACCCCTTATTCCGCACCCGAGGCCGAAGACTGAGCTTCCTGCCAAGGATTGGGCGCTTCGAGGAACGGGGGGCGGGGCACAGCGGATCGTTAAATCGCTTTTTCTGGGTGATGGAGAGTTGGAGGCACACAACTGGAAGCTCCATGCTAAATATCAGCAGCTGCAAGAGAAAGAATCCCGCTGGGAAGAATATGAGACGTCCGACGCGACCCTTATTGTGACAGGGTTTGGTTCGGCTGCCAGAATTGCCAAGACGGCGGTGATGATGGCAAGGGAGGAAGGCCTGAAGGTTGGGCTTTTACGCCCGATAACACTCTTCCCTTTTCCGGCGGAGGCATTTTCCGTAGTAACCGAACACTGCAAGATGATCTTGGATATTGAACTCAATACCGGACAAATGGTGGAGGACGTTCGCCTCTCGGTCGCTCGTGATGTGGAGGTCTTCTTCTACGGCAGACCCTCGGGAACAGGTTCTCTTCCTACACCGGAAGAGCTTCTTGGACAGATCAAAAGGTATCTATGATAACATTGTCATGGGCCTGATGGCCTGTGATGATTTTGAGAACCAACGTCGAGGTTACAGAATGCAACAGGTATTTAAAAGACCAGCAGCTTTGAAGGACGTTCAAACCCATTTTTGTCCGGGATGCCACCACGGCACGATACATCGGCTTGTGGCAGAGGCGCTGGATGAATTCAAGCTTCAGGAAAAGACCATTGGCGTGGCATCAGTTGGTTGCTCAGTCTTTTTGTATCACTATTTCGATATTGACGTTATCGAGGCTCCCCATGGACGAGCGCCTGCCGTTGCAACCGGGGTCAAGCGAGCCAGTCCGGACAGTTTTGTCTTTACTTATCAAGGTGATGGAGATCTTGCAGCAATAGGCACGGCCGAGATAATTCACGCCGCTAATCGAGGAGAAGATATCACGGTTATTTTTGTGAATAATACCACCTATGGGATGACGGGTGGGCAGATGGCGCCGACCACGCTTCTAGGTCAAAAGACCTCAACATCACCCTATGGCAGGAGATCCGAAAAAGAAGGTTTTCCCATCCGGGTAACCGAGATGTTATCTGGTTTGGAAGGTGTTGCTTTTGCGGCACGGACGGCAGTAAACACCCCGAAGAACCTTATGGATGCAAAGCGGCAGATAAAAAAAGCCTTTCAGTATCAGGTCGAAGGAAAGGGTTTTTCTTTCGTCGAAGTACTGTCTGCCTGTCCGACCAACTGGGGGATGGATGCTGTTGGAGCGAACGAGCGGATCGGGAACGAAATGTGTGAATATTTCAAGCTCGGAGTCTTTAAAAATACCGCTAGTCTTTGATCATCTGCAGTCTGTTGATTAGAGGGCCGGGGTAATTCTTTTCGTCGACTGGGGGATTGCGCATGCGACATGATATGTTTATGTCCGGTTTCGGTGGACAGGGAGTACTCCTTGCGGGCACTCTTCTCTCCAATGCTGCGATTATCGAAGGTAAAAATGTTTCTTTTCTGCCATCGTATGGTGTTGAAAAAAGGGGAGGGGCCGCAAATTGTACCGTCGTTATCGCTGATGGTGATGTTGGATCGCCGGTGGTCGGCAATCCTTCTGTTGGGGTAATTCTCAATCAACTGTCGATGGATAAATATGCTGGGAAGATAAAGGTCGGAGGGATCTGTATCGTTAATTCTTCATTGGTTGATGTGGCTGATTCTGTACGGGGAGACATTGAGGTCATAGCACTTCCGATGAATGCCATAGCTCAGAAAGTAGGGGAACCCCGAATGGTCAACATGGTTGCGGTAGGGGCGTATGTTGCCAGGACCGGGGCGGTTTCACTGGCATCTCTAGCCGAGGCACTCAAGCTAAGCCTGCCGGAGCGTAATCATAAATATATTCCTGCAAACGTCAGGGTGCTTGAGGCGGGCGCGGCAGAGATTTTGAAGAACAGGGAGCTTTCCGCATTGTAGTCCTTGCAATCGAAAAGGCTTGACGGAGCGGTGTGACTTTGATATATACCTATTCTGCCTGTTGGGGGATCGTCTAGCGGCAGGACTGCGGACTCTGACTCCGCCAACCAAGGTTCGAATCCTTGTCCCCCAGCCATTTTTCCTGCAATTTGGTCCATGATTGCAGAAAATTTCCGGTCCCATCGTCTAGCGGTTAGGACACTGGCCTTTCACGTCGGTAACAGGGGTTCAAGTCCCCTTGGGATCACCATTTATTCACTTCAAAGCCTTCGTATCTCAACGGGATACGAGGGCTTTCTTCTGTTTGCCCTTTCCCCTTTTTCTCTGATCGTCACGAATGCCCGAACAAATCGTATATTTTTTCTTTCACTCTGTTGTCTACGGACAAGTAGTGTCCGATTTCGGCTATTCTCCCGCTGCTGTCCCTGTTTCGCAGTGCAGATTCCAGGAACAGTGCGTCAGTCTTCCGCTCCCAGTATCTCGACCCGTTACAGTGCTAGTACAACGAAGAACAGAGGATTAGCGGTTGCTGTCGATTTGAACCTATGTTATAAAGATGGAACCTGCGCAAAGTCTATTTAAGAGCGGTTTTGCCGGTTTCCGAGGTGATCTGTTAATCGTCTCCTGACTGGTGCCGAGCTTGGGAAATTTTGGTGGGTGGACGGCACGGCAACAGATTTTTCCCACCCGCTATAATTGCCTGTGTCGTGTCTTTTGGGGAGCTTTTTTTATGATAGGGATTGATAGAATTATCGAGAATGCCTTGCTGGAAGATATCCATACCGGCGACATCACAACCATGGCTGTTGTTCCAGAGAAGCGCAGGGCTGGGGCGAGGCTGATTGCAAAAGAGTCAATGGTACTGGCCGGTATTGATGTCGCCGCTCGGGTGTTTGCCCTTGTTGACCCGGACGTAGTCTTTACTGCCCGTTTTACCGACGGAGCACTCTTGAAGGCTGGTGATGTCATTGCAGATATCGCCGGTGACGCAGCCTTCCTTCTCCAGGCGGAGAGAGTAGCGTTGAACCTTCTGCAGAGAATGTGTGGCATTGCCACCCTGACGGCACGCTACAGACAGGCAGTCACCGGGACCGGAGCGAAGGTTGTTGATACCAGAAAGACAACCCCTGGATTGCGTCAATTGGAAAAGTATGCGGTTCGTATTGGCGGGGGAAGTAACCATCGCAGTGGACTTTATGATGCTGTCCTGATAAAGGAGAATCATATTGCCGCAGCCGGCGGGATTTCCGTTGCGGTTGAGCGAGCCCGTGCATTTGTTTCCCATACCATGAAGATTGAGGTGGAAACGGAGACATTGGACCAGGTTGCAGAGGCACTCAATGCCGGTGTTGATATAATCATGTTGGATAATATGGATCTGGAAACGATGCGGCGCGCGGTATCCTTGATTGGAGGGCGTTCGCTGGTTGAGGCTTCCGGTGGTGTAACTGTCGAAACCATTGCCGAGATAGCAGCAACCGGGGTTGATCTGATTTCTGTTGGAGCATTAACCCATTCGGCTCGTGCGATGGATATCTCCATGCTTTTGGGGGAGTAGTGAAGGAAACGGACACACCCGGTACCTGCGGTGAAAAGCCGCCCCTTGAACAGGGGCTGCTGGCACTTTTTCGTGACAGGAAAGGGAGTGTTATTTCCGGGGAAGAGCTCGGATCTGCCCTGAAAGTTTCCCGTACGGCTGTCTGGAAACATGTGAAAAACCTTTTGTCGCAAGGATATCTGATTGAATCTGTCCCCTCCCGGGGGTACCGTTTCCTTGCCGCTCCTGATGTCCTTACCTCCTTTGAGTTGACATCCGGGCTGCAAACAAAACGAATTGGTTGTCATATTACCAGTGTCCGGGAAACTGAATCAACCAACCTCCTTGCCTTCCGCCTGGCGGAAGATTCCGCTCAGGAAGGCACCGTTGTGATTGCCGAGGCTCAAACCGCTGGCAAAGGTCGTCTTGGAAGGCATTGGGAGTCGCCTCCCGGAGTGAATCTTTATTGTTCCGTGATTTTGCGCCCCCCCATGTCTCCAGTCAAAGCTCCCCAGCTTACTTTTCTTTCGGCGGTTGCGGTTGCTCGGGCAATCGAAGAGGTTACTCGGCTGCATCCAAAGATCAAATGGCCGAACGACATTCTGCTCCATGGGCAGAAGGTTGCCGGTCTCCTCAATGAAATGAGTGCCGAGACTGACACAATTCATTGTGTCGTGCTTGGTATTGGAGTCAATATCAATATGCTTCGGGAGCAGTTCCCAAGTGATTTGAGTCAGCCGGCCACCTCCCTGTTCCTTGAGCAGGGCGTCTCAGTCAATCGTGTCGACTTTGCCCGGGCACTGCTAACCTCGCTTGATGTGCTCTATGATGACTACCTTTGTGATGGTTTCCCTGCTATCCGGGAGGAGTGGCTTTCACGGAGTACGGTTCTGGGCAGAAGGGTCAGAGTCTCCTTTGGGAACAGGGAAACGGAAGGTGTTGTTACAGGCGTAGACAATGATGGTGCGCTCCTTCTCGTGCGTGAGGACGGGGTTGCTGAACGGGTGCTTGCCGGAGATGTGACGATCCTGTAGGTGTAAACTACGTCTGTTTCCCGGGTGGTTAGCGTCCTTTTGCTTAGTGGGAGAGTGTGTACGTGTTATTTGTCATAGATGTGGGCAATACGAATATGGTGCTTGGTTTGTATGAAGGTGCCAGTCTTGTGCGTGACTGGCGGATTGCCACAGATACAGCTAAGACAGTAGATGAATATGCAATACTCATCCGGGAACTATTTCATTTTTCAGGGGTTGAGTGTGCCTCGGTGGGGGATATAATTCTATCTTCCGTTGTTCCGGCTCTGACTGGTGTCCTGGAGAGGATGTCACTTCGCTATTTCAACCTGAAACCTTATGTTGTCGGACCTGGGATCAAAACCGGCATGCCGATTCATTACGAAAACCCCAAGGAAGTCGGTGCCGATCGTATTGTCAATGCGGTGGCTGCTTTTGAACGGTACAGTACCGCTCTCATCATTGTTGATTTTGGAACAGCGACGACTTTTGATCTGGTTAATGCCAAAGGGCATTATTGTGGCGGGGTGATCGCGCCAGGGATAATGATTTCTGCTGAGGCCCTTTTCCAGAAAGCAAGCAAGCTTCCACGGGTGGATGTGGTCAAACCACCCTCGATTATCGCAAAAAATACGGTTGGGGCGATGCAGGCGGGAATTTTCTACGGGTATGTCGGACTTGTTGATGAAATTGTCACGAGAATTAAAGCGGAGAGCCGGGAGAATCCTCGTGTTATCGCTACTGGTGGACTGGCAAGAATGATTGCCGAAGAATCCAAAACCATTGAAGAAATTCACGAATTTCTCACCCTGGAAGGATTGCGAATACTGTACGAACGGAATAGTCAAACGGCACCACCAGGGTGATGCATTCTCGAATGAGAATGAGGTGACGGATTGTTACACATCTGATTGTTGGCAGGTTAAAGAAAGTTTTGAGGTAGCAGAGAGATTTCCCTTCGGAGTCATGTAGGAGGCGTACTACCTATTACATAAGCAAGGGGGCTTTATGGCAAAATGTGAGACCGCAAAAGTGAGAAACGTTGGCATTGTGGCCCATGGAGGGGCGGGGAAAACGTCCTTGACAGAAGCTATATTATTCACCTCCGGGACGATTGACCGTCTTGGTCGAGTTGATGACGGAACGACATCAACAGATTTCGAGCCGGAAGAGGTGAAGCGGCAGATTACGGTTTCATCTGCCATTAACCATGGTGAATGGAATGGTCATTCGCTCCATATTGTTGACACTCCCGGGTATGGTGATTTTATAGCAGATACCCGCTCCTGTCTCAGGGTTCTCGGCGGAGCGGTTGTCATTATTTCTGCCATTTCAGGAGTTAAAGTTCAGACGGAAGAAGTCTGGGAATGGGCCAACGAAGCTGAAATCCCCCGCATCGCTTTCGTGAATAAGATGGACCGGGAACGCGCTAACTTCCTTCGGGCCATGGGCGATATGGAAAAGGCCTTGGGTGCGAGGGCTGTTGCCGTTGTTATCCCGCTGGGAGCTGAAGAGAATTTTGAGGGTGTTATTGACCTGGTAAAGATGAAAGCCTATCGATTCGCCAAGGATCTTTCGGGCACTTTCACAGAAATAGAGATCCCCGAGGCTTATCGTATCGACGCGGAAAGTATGCGGGAAAAACTTGTTGAGACGGTTGCAGAGGCATATGATGCCCTGACGGAAAAGTTCCTTGATGTCGGTGAGCTTTCCGAAGAAGAAATCCTTGATGGTTTGAGGGTCGGTACCCTGCGCAATACCTTTACCCCGGTCTTCTGTGGTTCAGCGACTATGAACATCGGGGTGCCTCAATTGCTCGACTATATTTGTCACTGTTTGCCATCCCCCATTGATCGCGGAAGTGTTTCCGGAATCAATCCGAAGACCAATGATATCGAGGTGCGTGCTCCGGAAGAAGATCAGCCTTTTTCTGCCCTGGTGTTCAAAACCACATCAGACCCCTATACCGGTAAAATTACCGTCTTTCGTGTCTACTCAGGTGTTCTGAGTTCTGATTCGACGGTCTATAACTCGACCCGTGATGTTACCGAGCGTATCGGGCAGATTTACGAACTGGAAGGGAAAAAACAGAAACCCATCAAGCAGGCTGTGGCAGGGGATATCGTCGCTGTTGCCAAGCTGAAGGAAACGGTGAGTGGCGATACCCTGTGCAGCGCTGACATGCCGATAATCTACGAGCCGGCCACAACACTTGAACCGGTTATTTCCTATGCGATCCTGCCAAAGACCAAAAACGACGAAGACAAAATTCACGGTGCTTTGCAGCGGCTGATGGAAGAAGATCCGACGATTACGCTGCGACGCGACGATCAAACCAAGGAACTCATTATTTCCGGGATGGGGCAGGTTCACCTGGAAGTAACGATTGAGAAACTGAAGCGTAAATTCAGTGTTGAAGTGGAACTCAAGACCCCGAAGGTTCCCTATCTTGAAACGATGAAAACGTCTGTCAAGGTGCAGGGAAAATACAAAAAACAGTCCGGAGGCCGGGGCCAATATGGTGACTGCTGGGTTGAGTTTGTTCCGCAGGCTCGTGGCGAAGGATATCTGTTCGAGGATAAGATTGTCGGCGGGGTTATACCGAAAACATATATTCCCGCTGTCGACAAGGGGATTCAGGAAGCTTCGCTGGAGGGTTCCTTGGCCGGATATCCGGTGATTGATTTCAAGGCCGTTCTCTATGATGGCTCTTTCCACACCGTTGATTCATCGGAAATGGCTTTCAAAATCGCCGGTTCAATGGCCTTTAAAAAGGCGATGGAAACGGCAAAGCCGGTGCTTCTTGAACCAATTATGAAAATGAAAATTACCGTTCCTGAAGATAATATGGGTGATGTTATTGGTGACCTCAATGCCAGAAGGGGCAAGGTTGTCGGGGTCGAACCGAAGGCCAATTCACAGATCATCAGAGCTGTTGTTCCGATGGCGGAAATGCTTTCCTATGCCAATGACCTCCGCTCGATGACCAGTGATCGCGGTCTGTTTTCTGCGGAATTTTCCCATTATGAGGAAGTGCCCAGTCACATGGCTCAGAAGGTGATAAACGAGGCTGCGGCAAACAATAAATAGGAATCCTTCGCGTTCATCGGAAGCCTGCGTCTTGAGAAGGGGGAAAACGGATGGTGAAAAAAGCTTTGACTGTGTGCAAAGGGAATACAGGTATAACTGGCTCCAGGGGGAGCAGCGTCAAGGGTATACTGTTTTTTCTTTTCGCGATTGCGGTCTGCTTCGGCTATTTCTATTTTTTTACCGATGTTTTGAGGTCAAAGGAAGAAACTCCGGGGCAATCCGATGTTTTAACGTACGAGGTCAAAAAACCCCTTCCAGAGCGTCTGGTGCAATCTTCTGCAACCTCCGGGGAGGAGGCAGTTTTGCCTCCTCCCATACCCGAGACTCCTTCAACCGGCAATGCCGCAAAGAATTTGACGGTTTCCCCAGGAGAAGTACCGTCAGAGCAGGAAATTGTAAAACCTTCTGTGGCAGCACTGCCGACTACAAAACCAAAGACGCTGGCTGCCGGGAAAAATGTGGAAACGACCAAGGCACCGGCGACTCGGAAAATGGCGTCCGCTAAACCGGTTCCAGATGCCGCTGCCAGTCGGAAAAAAACTGCCAATCTTACGCCTTCCGTACCCAAAAGACCCCCTGTGTCGGCCAAGGCCGAATCGGGATCAAGCAGGTTTCCGACTGCTGGCGGACAGATAAAAAGCGTTGTGAACAGCCAAAAGCCTACCGCTCTGAAAGTCGCCAAAACTTCGACAAAGCCCACCGCGTCACAAAAGGCAAAGATTATCGAACAACCTGGTGAGAAAAAGGTTGGGGAGAAATTTACCCTGGTTGTCGGAACCTATGTACTGAAGTCATCGATGCAATCTGACAAGGCAAAGCTGGAGAAGGCGGGATTACAACCATCTGTTCGGTCTGAAAAAAAGAGAAATGAGCCGATGAACAGATTGCTTGTTGCTGAGGTTGCATCGTACCAGGCAGCACAGGACAAGCTGGCCGCAGTAAAGAAGGCAAGCAAGGATGCCTTTTTCCTGAGGGAAAACAACAAATACGCGATTTATGCCGGTTCCTACTTTGCCGATGAGCGGGCTGTGCAGGAACAGGAGCGTTTGCGGAAACTGGGATTCGCACCCATCCTGAAAAAGTCGCAGGCTCCGGTTTCCACATACTCCCTGGCCGCAGGGAGCTACCCATCGCGGGATGCCGCTTTGAAAGGGGCATCCCGGTTGGAAAAGTTAGGTTTCAAGCCATACCCTGTTGAGTTATCGAAATAAAAATTATGAATAGTTCGCGGAAAGCAACAATCAAGATATCTCGGGATGCCGCTCGCTACGTGCAACCAGACACGCCCAGGCTGGAGAAGCTGAAGGCTGTTCATGGCGAGGCGGAGCTTATCTCTGCAGAAGTTCCAGTCGTCCTGTATTTTCTGTCTCGGGACCCTGATCCGGAAATCAGAAATGCAGCTGTTTCAGGACTGCAAGGTCTCTCTGAACAAATCCTGGTTGAAATTTGCGCTGATGTGTCCATTCATCCCAGAATTTTGCAGCTTCTTGCGAGGCTGCATGGTAAGAATCCAATCGTTGCGGAAATAATTTCTCTTAACCCTGTCGCGGATGAAGAGACCCTCTGCCTTCTTGCCGATTACTGTCTTCAATCGAGCAATGATACTGACACAAGTACTGGTCCGGATGAAGAGTCTCCCGAGGACGACGAAAGCGAAGAAAACTCCGGTGAAGAACTGGACGCCGCCGCCGGCGATGAAGTTTTTAAATCCACCTATCAGCTTGCCATGGAAATGGGGGTATCCGAAAAAATAAAGATGGCCTTGACTGGCGACAAAGAATGGAGGATGCTCCTTGTCAAGGACAAGAACAAGCTGGTTTCCGGATCTGTTATCAAGAACCCCCGTATCACGGATGGCGAAGTATTGATTATCACCAAGTGCCAGTTAAATAATGATGATATTCTTCGTGAGATTTGTAATAACAAGGAATGGACCAAGAACTATCAGATCAGAAAATCTCTGGTGGAAAATTCCAAGGCCCCCATTCATCATACGCTGCGGTTTCTCTCCGGACTTACGAGCAAGGACCTGGGGTTGCTGGCAAAAAGTAAAAATGTTTCTTCGATTATTGCAACACAGGCAAGGCGATTGTTGATGAATAAAGCGAAAGAGAAATAGGGAGGCTTCCCATGGCTCTGATTAATGATGCGAAAAAAGAAATACATGCAAAGATTGTCTACTACGGCCCTGCTAAGGCTGGAAAGACAACCAACCTTGAGTTTATTTACAACAAACTCAAGCCTGAGTACCGGGGAAAATTCAAATTCTTGAACACCCCGAGCGGCAGGATGGTTTTCTTCGACTTTATGCGGCCGGAACTGGCAGGGATCAAGGATTTTAGCCTCCATTTTCACATCTACACCGTTCCGGGAGAAGTTGTTGACGATGCGATTTGGCGGAATGTCCTCAAGGGTGTTGACGGTATCGTTTTTGTTGCGGACATGGATCCGACAAGGATGTTGGAAAATCGCAGAAGCCTTGAGGGGCTTAAGGAGTCTCTTGCTGTTCACAGCACCAACCTGGAGGACATTCCCTGCATCTTCCAGCTTAACAAAAAAGACCTCTCTGGAGCAATGACTCCTGAGGACATGAAAAACCTGCTGGATACAGGAGATGTTTTGTCGGTGCCGGCTGCTGCTCGCTCAGCTGAAGGTGTCCTGCCAACTCTTTCAGAAATGGTAAAGATGATTCTCCAGAAGCTTCGTGACACACCCCTTGGAGAGGAGGCGCAACCTTCTGTCGTTGCTGAGGAGCCAGAACAGTCTGCGTATGCTGCACAGGAACAGGAGGAAAGTCCGGAGCTTGCAGCGTTATCTGCCAGTTCTGAAGAGAGTGGCGACCAGGAGCCGGCTGTTGAGGACGTGCCTCTTTCTACGAACGAAGGTTTTGCAGTGCAGGAGATTTTGCCGGAGGAAGAACCGGCGGTGTCTTTCGAATCTGAGGGAACGACGGGATATGAACCTGTAGAAACAGCCGATCAGGCTCTGCCCCTTGATATGGAGGAAGAGGACCTGGCCGGCACTGTAGCCGAAAGCTTCGAGGAGCCAGAGCCGGCGTCTTGGTCCAGTGCATTTTCGCCCCCTGTCGGGATTGCGGGAAATGTATCCGAAGAACCTCAGCCTGAAATAGCCCTCGACGGAATACTTGAATCTTTAGGTGATGGTCGTTACCGACTGCCTCTCGTGATTCGATATGCCGATAAAGAAAAAAGAACGTGTCTCACCCTTTCTCTTGGTTTCGAGTAGAGAGCAATAACTTCCTGGGATGATGTTTTTCTCTGGCTTTCGATTTGAGAGGATTAATCTGAGGGAGGCGCGTACGATCGAGACCGGTTGCGTGCGCTACCTGGGAATGGGACGTCGGGAATAAATATCTGTGGCAGTAGCTTCAGCATTCAGGGGGCTTTTCATCCTCGCGAGCCCCCTTGCTATACACCAGCCGAATATTCATTCGGCGGATCAGTTCCTCGATCTCGCGCAACTTTCCTTCGTATTCCTTCAGGTAATATGCCTGCTTACTTTTGCTGTGGAAGGTAGTCCCTTCCTTCAGCATTTCAATGCGGATCTTTGCTACCTGTTTCATCGTTTCTAAAACTTCGCGTGCGTCTGCCATTTTTCTACCCATTAGAATGTCTGGACTCAAACCGGAGATTAGGAACTCACACCCAGTGTTGTGGCATCGGATAGCTCCCTTGCGGGGGAAACTATTATCTCAAGGAGTTGCCTGTTCGCCCCTTGAAGCTGCAATCGATTTAAGCGGCTCAAGAAGGTGGTACGCAACAGCAAGAGCTCCCCTCCCGATACCGATCTGCACGTCATCTTCGTAGCCATGAAAGTCTGATCCGCCTGTCCTGGCGAGATCGAGCTCCTTGCAGAGACTCTCCAGAAAAATCATATCGTCTTTGTAGCACAAATTGTTGTAGACTTCTATGCCGTCAAGCCCCATCTGTTTCATTTCCCTGATTAGTGAATTCAAAACTCTTCTGTCATCGGAAATGCTTTGCGGATGTGCCAGTACAGACACTCCGCCAATTCTTGCGATTTCGTTCAGAGCTTCCTGGAGAGGAAAACAGCGTTTTGGAACATTGCAGGGCAATACATAGCGAACAAAAGCATCTTGAACATTACGCGCCTGGCCCCGCTCCACAAGTAAGCGGGCAATGTGGAGACGTCCGAGAGATTCTTGTGCAGTATCGACCAGTTCATCATACGAGATACCGTGTTTGTGCTCGGAGGCCAGCTTGTTGTTGATTTTCTCAACTATCGCCTTTCCACGTAAATCACGAGCTTTGCGAAATTCCAAAAGCCTGCTGGTGAAGGACTTGTCCTGATGGTCAATGTAATATCCCAGCAGATGTATGTCATGATAATCACGGAAGCCGATGGAAAGCTCAACTGCTGGCACCACCTCGACTTCAAGCTGGGACCCCCTTGCCATGGCTTCTTCAACGCCGGAAACAGAATCGTGGTCGGCTATGGCGATAGCTTTCAAACCTTTCTCCGCCGCCATTGACACAACCTGCGAAGGCGAGTAACAGCCGTCAGAGTGAAAGGTGTGAATATGGAGATCTACATATTTTTTCATGATAAGTCCTGATCCGACAAGTTTCTTTCAGTATAAGGGAGAAAGTGACAATCTTCAACCGCTGAAACGGCTAGCCGGGATTTAACCTTTGCAGTTAGGAGGGTTCTTCCGCTACAATCTCTATATCTTAACGGTGCGAGGGTGGGGGGATGAACTCAGGACAGATTCATGACGCTATGGAGATACTCACTGAAGCGGTTCGTAACTGGGAGACTCCTGCGGTTACCATTGTTTCCCAACGAGAAGGGGACCCTTTCAAGGTCCTTGTTTCCTGTCTCCTTTCTCTGCGGACCCAGGACAGGACAACAGGGCCCGCTTCCGCAAGACTTTTCTCGCTGGCCGACACACCTGAGAAGATGGTGGAACTTTTACCGGATGAAATTGAGCAGGCGATCTACCCGGTCGGATTTTACCGGAACAAGACGGTCACGATCCTGAGCATCTGCAGAACACTTCTCAGCAGCTATCAGGGGAAAGTGCCCGAAGACCTCGAAGAATTGTTGAAACTGAAGGGGGTTGGGCGGAAAACGGCCAATCTTGTGGTAACTCTCGGTTTCGGTAAGGAGGGCATCTGCGTTGATACGCATGTACACCGTATTTGCAACCGATGGGGCTATGTGTCAACCAAAACTCCTGAGGAAACAGAGTTTGCCTTGCGGAAGAAACTTCCCCGGCAGTACTGGCTACGTATCAATGATCTCCTTGTGACCTTCGGCCAGAATCACTGTACTCCCATCTCTCCGAAATGTTCCCGTTGTCTGCTCGTGGAGATGTGTGATCGTGTAGGTGTGGCGAAGTTTCGCTAAAGCAACGTCATCGAATTTACACTGACCTCTCCCTCCTTTTGGTCTAAGGAGGAAAGACATGCCCATTAAACAATAAAACGGTCCAGACGTATGCCAGGGCCGCTTTATTGTTTATTCTGCATGGGGGAGAGGATTGCCTACGACAGGTTCCAAACAATCATTTCCCACATATCCCGCCAGTTCTTACCCATTTCCCGGACAACGGATGGCTCGAATCCGCAGTGCATCATGCACTGCGCGCAGCGTTCGTCTTTGCCGACACCATATTTTTCCCATTCGGTTTTATTCATCATTTCCTGGAAAGTAGGGTAGTGGGCATCGGTAATGAGATAGCAGGGAGCTTTCCAACCCTGGGTGTTGCGGGTCGGGTTCCCCCAAGGCGTGCATTCCAGATGTTTGTCACCCATAAGAAAACGCAAATACATGGGTGTAGAGAGGAAACGGTGCCTTTTGCTCATCTCGAAAACATCACGGAACTTGTGTTCGATATCGCGGCGCTCCAGGAAAAGCTTCTCTCCCACGGCCTCGTAACCGAAGCCAGGTGCGACGAGAAAACCGTCAACTCCGATGTCCGTGAGGAGAGTGAAGAGGCCATCAATCTCTCCCAGGTCGGTTTCCTTGAAGATAGTTGTGTTGGTGCAGAGGCGGAAACCAAGTTGCTTTGCTTTGCGGATCGCAGAGATAGCTGTCGAGAAGGCGCCTTTCTGCTCAAGGATCCGGTCGTGGGTTGCTTCCTGACCATCCATGTGTACGTTAAGGGTGAAATTCGGGTGGGGCCGCATCGTATCCAAGGCATCTTCCAGCAGAAGTCCATTGGTACAGAGATAGATGTGTTTCCCTCGGTCCAGAACTTTTTCGATAAGTTCATGGATATGTGTATAGAGAAACGGCTCGCCGCCGGTGATCGTGACAACGGGGGCAGGACATTCGTCAACGGAGTGCAGGCACTCTTCGAGCGACATTTCTTCCGCTAGCGTCTCTGCGTATTCCCGGATACGTCCACATCCGGAGCAGGCGAGGTTGCAGAGATGCGTTGGCTCCAGCATGAGGACCAGCGGAAATTTCTCAATCTTTCTTAGCTTGTTGGAGAGGATATATTTTGTCAGATCCATATTTAATTTCAGGGGAAAACGCATTGATTTCTGTTCCTTTCAGCAATAGTAGTTCAGCAGTACCTGTTTATCCAGCCCGTCAATCTGGCAGCAAATGTATATCCTCGCGGGCATTCGGGCGCTGATACGAGGCTGCTGCGTATCGGCCCCACCTCCCGCAAGGAAAGGGCTGTGCCAAAGACAGCAAAGAATTGACAAGGGGATCGGGCAGGCTATATGACCCGAACAAATGGGGCGGCAGCTCTTTCTTTACGGGAAAGAAGTGTTCCTGCGACATCGGCAATGCCGTGCGCGTCGATGCAGAGATTTTCACGCAGTTGAGTCTGGCTACCGTGTTCGATGAAATGATCGGGGATGCCGATTCTCTTTACCTTGATGCCGGTGATTCCTTCTGCTTCAAGGAGCTCCAGAACTGCGCTTCCGAATCCGCCTGCCAGGGCGTTTTCTTCAACAGTTAGGAGAACGCCTGTACGGCGCACAACCTGGAGGATCAAGTCATGGTCCAGCGGCTTGACGAAGCGGGCATTCAAGACCATGGCGCTGATTCCTTGTTCAGCGAGTAGTTTTGCTGCGTCAAGGGCCGGATAAACCGTGGCTCCGATTGCAATTATTGCCAGATCGCTGCCTTCTGCCAGAATCTCACCTTTGCCGATCTCAAGGACAACGGGACTTTTATCCATGGTGACACCGTATCCTGTACCGCGAGGATATCTAAGGGAAATTGGACGGTTGGAATACACTGCCGTCTTGACCATGTGCTGCAGCTCGTTCTCATCTTTAGGTGCCATAACAGTCATTTCGGGAAAATGTCGCAGAAACGAGATGTCGAAAACACCATGGTGAGTGGGACCGTCGTCACCCACCAGTCCACCTCGATCAAGGGCAAGTGTCACCGGAAGCTTCTGGAGACAAATGTCGTGAAATACCTGGTCGTAGGCTCTCTGGGCGAATGTCGAATAGATTGCGGCAACCGGACGAAAACCTTCGGCAGCCAAACCTGCTGCAAAGGTCAGAGCGTGCTGCTCAGCGATTCCCACGTCGAAAAATCGTTCGGGAAAAGTGTGAGCAAACGAGGAAAGCCCCGTTCCATCGGGCATCGCTGCAGTAATAGCGATAATTTTGTCATCTTCTTCGGCAAGCCGAACCATTGTCTGGCCGAAAACGGCAGTGTAAGACTTTGAGGAGGAAGGTTTGGCTTTTAGCGTTCCGGTCTCTATGTCAAAGGGGCCAATACCATGGAAAATATCAGGTTCTTTCTCCGCAGGCAGATAACCCTTCCCTTTTTTAGTCATGATGTGGATCAGAATGGGGCCTTCGACGGACTGGCAATTTCTCAAAACATCGATCAACTGGGGAAGGTCATGGCCATTTATGGGACCAACATAGTCAAACCCGAGGGCCTCAAAAAGGCTTCCTGGTGTGAGAAAGCCTTTCAGCGAATTTTCAGCTTTTTTGGCGAAATGGAGGATGTTTGTCCCGATCGCGGGGATCGCTTTCAAGAGTGATTGCATTTCCCTTTTTAAGTCACGGAAATATTTTCCGGTCAGTTTCCGGGAGATGAAGGAAGAAAAGGCGCCGACATTTTTAGAGATGGACATATCGTTGTCATTGAGAATCACGACGAGGTTTTTGCCCAGGTGACCGGCCTGATTCAGGCCTTCAAAAGCAAGACCTCCTGTCAATGATCCATCACCAATAATGGAAATCACCTTACTGTTTCTGGCGAGAAGGCTGTTTGCCGTTGCCATGCCAAGGCCTGCTGAAATTGATGTCGATGAGTGGCCTGCCCCGAAGGCGTCGTGGGGGGATTCGCTACGATTAGGAAAACCGCTGAGTCCTTTATATTGACGCTGCGTATGAAAGCTGTCTTTCCGGCCGGTGAGAATTTTGTGGGTATACGCCTGATGTCCCACATCCCAGATGATTTTGTCTCTCGGAGAATCGAAGCAGTAGTGGATTGCAAGGGTAAGTTCCACGCAGCCGAGATTTGACGCAAGATGTCCGCCTGTTAAGGAGACGGTTTTTAAAAGAAACCCGCGGATTTCTTCGGCCAGCGTGACAAGTTCTTCATTATTCAGAAGCTTCAGGTCCGCAGGGCTGTTTATATTTTCGAGGAGTGGGTACATGAATGACTCCCGATGAGATTCAAGGTAATAGATACGAACAAAGTTAAAAGTGTATACGATTGTACTAAGAAAGCAAACCTTAGTCTACCAGTCGTTTGAAAAAGGGGGTCATGCCTTTACCGGGCGTATCCTTCGTTTCGGAACCAGTCCACCGCATTTTTCAGTGCGTTTTTGACTGGTCGCTGTGGCAGTTTGAGCTCACGGATTGCCTTCGCGGAATCGAAAAACATCAGTTTGCCTGCCATTTGTACCCCAGCCAAGGGGATGAGTGGCTCTCTTCTGGTGAGCTTGGAGATCCCTTCATTGATGTAGGCTGCAAGAAGGATGGGGGTGTAGGGAAGTTTCACTCTTGGTGCCGGTAAACCGGAAATCTCCTCCAGCAGGCTGAAAATATGTTTCAACGTCATATTTTCGTTGCCGAGGATATACTTTTCGCCAATGCGCCCGTGCATGGCGGCAAGTATATGCCCTTTTGCGCAATCTTGTACATCTATCAGGTTGAGACCAGTATCCAGATAGGCGGGCATTTTCCGGTTAAGGAAATCGACGATAATTTTACCGGTAGGTGTCGGCTTGATATCAAGTTGTCCAACGGGAGTAGAAGGGTTTACGATGACCAAGGGCAACCCAAGCCCAAGGAAACTTTCGGCTACTTGTTCGGCAAGGAACTTGCTCTTCTTATAGTGGCCAACCATGTCGGCGAAGGATACGGGAGTTTCTTCCGTTCCAGGAGTTCCGTCGCCCGGGTTGCCGAGTGTACCGACACTGCTGGTGTAGACGACCTTGGACAGATTCCTTTTGAGAGCTGCCTGGAGGATTGAGCGTGTTCCTTCCACATTAACGGCATACATGGATGCAGGGTCACGGGTCCAGAGGCGGTAGTCTGCCGCTGCGTGGAAGAGTGTGTCGCATCCTGCAAGTCCATTTGCCAGGGAGACCTCATCCCGAAGATCACCTTCCCAGAACTCGATATCAAGCCCTGCGAGGTTTTTACGATCCGATTCTGGCCTGACGAGAGCCCTGACTTCACAGCCCATCACTACCAGTTCCCGTGCCAGACTTGCCCCGATAAAACCGGTGGCTCCGGTAACAAATACTTTTTTCATAGGATAATCTTTTTGGTGTTCCGCCCAAATCCCTTTGAGGATCAAGCAGATGAACGCTTCGCGCGTCAGTCGTTCTCGCCAGGGAGGCTGCGGTATTTTCCCAGTGCCATGAGCGGAAAGCAGTTGCGGTAGATATGGTATTTAATCATGAAGTATTTGGGAAAGCCTGTGCCGGTAAACTGGTCCTCATTCCAGGTCCCGTTCTGCTGCTGGGTCTTGATGAGGTAATTGACTCCCCGGGTAAGGGTTTCGGATTTACGCTCACCGGCTGCCATAAGGGCGAGAAGTGCCCAAGCAGTCTGGGACGGTGTGCTTTCGCCAATTCCCGCAAGAGCCTTGTCATGATAGGACTCGCAGGTTTCACCCCAGCCGCCGTCGGTATTTTGTTTGGCTTTCAGCCAGGTTGCGGTTTTTTGTATATAGGGCTGGGCCGGGTCCTCTCCGATCGCCTGGAGCCCGCAAAGGACTGACCAGGAGCCGTAAATATAGTTTACTCCCCAGCGGCCCCACCAAGGGCCATCCGGTTCCTGGGTTGCCTTGATGAATTCCAAAGCACGCTCTGCAGCAGGGAAGTCTTTCGGGTAGCCGAAGGTTCCCATGAGTTCCAGCATCCTTCCGGTCAGATCCGCGGTCGGAGGATCAATGAGGGCCTCAAGGTCAGCAAAGGGAATCTTGTTCAGGATATGCTTGGTGTTGTCCTTGTCAAAGGCTCCCCAGCCGCCGTTTTTGCTCTGCATACCGAGACACCAGCGAATGCCGCGTTCAATGGCATCATCTTTGGCCTTGGAATCCTTAAGCTTCACATCTTTCATGGCCATCATGACGATGCCGGAATCGTCAACGTCAGGGTACCAGTCATTGAGAAATTCAAAAGCCCAACCACCCGGTTCCAGCTCGGGAGATTTTATTTTCCAGTCACCCGGTTTGCGCACTTCCCGGTCGATCAGCCATTGCGTCGCCTTCACCAAGGCAGGGTGGTCAGGGGGCACATCGGCATCAATGAGGCCCTTAAGGGCCAATGCGGTGTCCCAGACCGGTGAGATGCAAGACTGGAGCACAATATTATCTTCACTTTCGATACAGAAGTTGGCCAGGGCGTCAAGACCTTTCTGTATAGATGGATGATCGTTTGAGTAGCCGAGACAGTTGAGTGCCAGGATCGAATTGAGCATTGCCGGCTGGATCCCTCCCCAGTCACCGCTTGGCTCCTGATGATCCATGACCCATTTTTCAGAGAGTGCCATGGCTTTTTTCATAAAGGGTCTGATGGGACTTCGCTCATAGATTTTAAGCAGGTGGTCGACCCCGATGAAGATGTTCTTCCAGGTCAGGATGCCTTCTTCCTTGGTAAAAGTGTAATCCGTCGGGCGTGGTGGCCGAACGTACAACTCCTGTACCCGTGCCCAGGGCGGCAGCTTGCGGACCGGTCGAGTCGCCATGACAATGGACAACGGCACGATGGTCGCCCGAGACCAACTGGAAAACTCATACATGTTCAGGTATGCCCAGTTCGGTAGAAGCGATAGTTCAATGGGCATTGACGGGACACCGAACCAGGCGAATTCGCCAAACAGGGCAAGGAAAATCTTCGTGAAGACACGGGCCTTGATGATGCCGCCCATTTTCAGGATAAAAGCGCGCGCCTTTTCCATTGCCGGGTGGTCGGCCGGATAACCCGCGAGTTTCAGGGCGAAATAGGCCTCGATCGTCGTGGAAAGGTCGCCGGGGCCTTGATAGTAAATGCTCCAGTATCCTTCGGACGTCTGTTTGCTGAGAATATATGTGGCGAGCTTTGTTTCGCGCGCCTTATCTACCATGCCGAGAAAGTGGAACAGCATGAGATACTCGGCAGAAATGGTTACATTGGATTCCAGTTCTGCCCACCAGTACCCTTCCGGAAGCTGTTCGCGGAAGAAAAAGTCACAGCTTCTCTGGATGGTAACATCCAGAGGGGTATTGTTTTCCAACGTTTTCTTTTTCCAGATGGATGCCGGCAGGTGATGTATTTTGGCGCTGATCTTTAAATTTACTGTATCGGCTTTCTCTGACGACATCCCGTTAAAGGAGGTTAATGCATTAGAGATGGGGTGTTTACAGGGTTTCATTCCAATTGACTCCATTGAAAACCTTGAAAAAGTCACCAATTTTTCATGGGACACAATTAGGCATTATTATGAATAACTGTGCACTTCTACCATATTTTCGAAAAAAGGTATACTCATTTTCGAAAATAATTTGTCAAGTTTGATATGTTTTTGTAATAAATTCAGGCCGGTGTGAGCTGACAAGGGGGCCTTCGGCGCGGTTGATTTCAAAGGTGTCCTATGGTACCCTCAAACCTCTTTTTTCAAGAGGAGGAGAAATACAATTATGCGAAATGCCTCAGAGAAGAACCGAACCCTCTTCAGCGTAATCGCCAGGTTCCCGCTGTTACTTGTTGTATTTGCGCTCGTTCTTTCAGCTGTCGCGATAGTCTATACCCGCAATAACCTTGAGTTTCTGACCGGCAGGGATGACTTGATGCCGAAGAACAGCCAATTCCATCGTGATTACCGGGAATATCGACAGGAGTTTGGCGACCAGGAAGAAATTGTCGTTGTCATTGAAAGTGAGGATCCTGATAAGGCTGGGCGTTTCGGCAAGGAGCTCTATGAAAGGCTTTCGAAGAAAAGAGACGTTTTTCGAGAGGTTTTTTATCCCAATGGTCTTCCTTTCTTTCAAAAAAACGGTCTGCTTTTTATGCCGTATGATGATCTAGTATCCCTCCGCGAAAATCTTCTGAAAGCAAAACCGGTCCTGAAGGAGTTGTCAGCTTCCCCGACAGTGCAAACACTTTTCACCTCTCTTACCTCCCAGATGGACTCATATATGGCAACGGCTCCGGGCGTTCCTGGCTCCCAGGAGCAGCTGGCAAGCCTGACCTTTATGTTGGAGAAGCTGGGTACCGGGTTTGAACAGTTTTCAATGCCCGGCGGCGGGGCTTTTTCGCTGGACAGCTTCTTTCTGGGCTCGGGCAGCGATGGCACTGAATCCGCGTTGGTCAAGGCAGCGCGCATGCAGATTATAACCATTCTGCCCGTTAAGGACAGTGGCAGTTTTGTTCCGGCTGAAAAGTCAATCGCCGCTGTGCGGGCTGAGATAAAATCGATTGCGGCTGATCCGTCTCTTGCGGGAGTTACGGCCGGTCTTACCGGAGTGCCGGTTCTCGAATATGAAGAAATGGCATCGAGTCAGCGAGATATTACCGTAGCAACGATACTTTCCGTCGTCCTGACGATTATATTGTTGCTCTTTGCTTTCAGGGGCATTGGCAATGCCTTTGCCGCCATGGTTTCTCTTCTGGTTGCCATTGCCCTTTCTTTTGGGATGGCAACACTGGTTGTCGGTCATCTCAACATTCTCTCCATGGTCTTTGCCGTTATGCTGATCGGCATCGGGATTGAATACGGGATCCAGATCGTGTTGCGCTATCAGGAAGAACTGGGCAAGGGACACCTGCGTCTCGAAAGCCTGAAAACTGCCTTGAACAGGAACATCTGGGCAATTGTCATGGCTGCAGCGACAGTTGCCGCAGCTTTTCTCACCTTTGCCTTCACTGACTTCAAGGGTGTTGCGGAGCTGGGTATAATCGCCGCCATCGGCATTGTAATCTGTGTGCTCGTAACCTTTACCGTGCTTCCGGCCATGTTGATGATTCCGATCAAATATGGGAAAAAGAACCGTAAGGTTGTTGCGGCAGCGGATCGTTCCGCAAAGGCATCAGGCACTTCTGACTCAACAGCCATTAGGCGGATCATTAAAACGATTTTCTTCGGCTACCCGCGTATTGTTCTGGCCGTTTCCATACTGCTGTGTCTTCTCTCTCTCAATCCGCTTTTCCAGGTCACGTTCGATTACAACCTGATGAATCTTCAGGCCAAGGGATTGGAATCGGTTTCCTATGCCTATAAACTGATGAAGAGTTCCGAGAATTCCGGATATTTCGCGGTTGCCATGGCTCGCTCACCGCAAGAGGCCGCTTCACGGTCCAAGGCCCTCGAAGCACTTCCCTCCGTTGATCATGTGGTGAGCATCGCCTCCTTCATTCCCGAGGATCAGGAACGCAAACTTGCACTGTTGGCGGATCTCCATTCGCAGTTGGCCGACATCAAGGCGGAACCGTACGAGGAGGACCTGCAGGTGATGGAGCTGCCCGCGGTCTTCGAAAAATTTCGCGAAACGACTGAGCGATTTGTCAAGAGGCTGGAGCGTGAACAGCTTCCGCAGGCTAAGCCTGTGGCCGATTTTCTTGTAATACTCGACAAATTCTTCGCCGGGCTGGAAAAGGAGAAGGACCGCAATGCGCTCGGGATGCTGCGTGATTTTCAAGGAAATCTGCTGGCGAATTTCCCGGAAAAGATTCAAACTCTCAGGAATTCTCTCAATGCAGCCCCCGTAGTTTCCACTGACATACCTGAAGAGTTGCGGAAACGGTTTGTTGGTTCAACCGGGAAATACCTCCTGCAGATCGCTCCAAAAAAGGAAATATTTGACAGGGAACCACTAGAGGCATTCCTGAATGATGTGCGAAAGATTGAGCCGAAAGCCACCGGGGAGCCGGTGATGGTGTTCGAATCAATGACCATCATGCGAGATTCCTACCGTGGTGCTTTTCTCTATGCCTTCCTGGCGATTGTGCTGATCCTGCTGATTACTTTCCGCAGTCTTCGCTACGCATTGATCGGGCTTGTGCCCCTTGTCGTGGGTGTCCTTTTTATGGTGAGCGGCATGTGGCTCTTCGGGATCAACTTCAATTCCGCGAATATTATCGTTATGCCTCTTGTCCTGGGAATCGCCGTAGACTCCGGTATCTACATTATTAACCGGTATCGGCGCGAAGGGGAAAGCGGCTATGAGGTAGTTATCAGCAGCACCGGCCGTGGGGTGTTTTACAATACACTGACCATCATGATCAGCTTCGGAGCGCTGATGGTTGCCAGCCACCAGGGTGTCTTCAGTATCGGCGCAATCATGACTCTTGGCATGGTAGCCTGCCAGATTGCTTTTATTATTACCCTTCCGGCGGTTCTGGCCCTTTTCGGCGAAAACGGATCCGGACGATCGGGGGGCAACAGGTGAGAGCAGAGGGACTCGATGGTGCCGTAGGATTCTCACACCTTTTTCTCCGGCAGGTGGTGCGACCGGGTGACCGGGTCATCGACGCTACCTGTGGACGGGGTCGTGATACGCTTTTTCTGGCTGAACTGGTGGGCGCTACTGGCGAGGTCTGGGCCTTTGATGTCCAGGAGGAGGCCCTAGCCGAAACCGCCGGGCGAGTTTCTGCGGGTTGTTCGCCGTGGGTCAGGCTTGTGCACGCAGGGCACGAGTGCCTTTCCGCGTACGTTCGTGAGCCAGTGCGGGCGGTTGTATTCAACCTGGGGTATCTGCCGGGCAACAGTGCCGGTCTTGTGACGCGCCCGGAAACAACCCTTGCGGCCCTTGATCAGTCTCTGCAGCTTCTCCTGCCCGGAGGAATGATTGTACTGGCGATCTACACCGGCCATCAGGGTGGCGAAGAGGAGGCCGCACATGTCGACGCTTGGGCGCGTAGTCTTGCTTCCCGTGAATTCAATGTCTGGAGGAGCAGGCAGCTGAATCGCTCGGATGCTGCGCCCTATGTGGTGATGGTGGGAAAAGCTTCGCCGGGAAAATGATTGGCAGTGGCGTCCGTCTGGTCTTCCGCCGGTTCGAAGGGCGTCAATTCGCACCAGGGACTAACTGGGATTTTCCGGAATGTGCATTCCAGCGCATTTGACGGCGGCTGAAATCCCCCTCAATCCCCCTTTCTCAAAGGGGGAAGCTGAGATTCACGCCCTATTTCCCCCCTTTGAGAAAGGGGGGCAGGGGGGATTTAAAGTCTGCTGCTAATCTGGCGAAGTGGAACTAACAAGGACAAAACTGCCGGCACTCGATCCGGTAATGAGAAAGAGTGATACTTTTCGCCATGTGGTACGAGCTCATTCCATTTTTATGCATAGCTCCAGCCTTCTGCTATGGGTTGCTAACCCTTGCTTGTGCCCGGAGATTCTTCTCACAGCCGGTTAAGGTGAGCGGATACTGTCCACCTGTGACGATCCTCAAGCCGGTGAAGGGTGTAGATGCGGAAAGTTTTGAGAACTTTTCTTCCTTCTGCGAGCAGGACTATCCGCACTACCAGATTGTCTTTGCCGTTGCTTCGTCCGAAGACCCGGTAGTTCCGGTGATTCAGCATCTTATCGGGGCGTACCCTGGTGTAGATATTGAGCTGGTTATTGATGGCCGGATCCATGGGCCCAACTATAAGGTATGCAATCTGATGCATGCCTATCCTCAGGCGAAATATGACTTCCTGATTGTCTGCGACAGTGATATCAGTGTCGGTCCCCGGTACTTGCAGGAGGTCGCGGCCCCCTTTCATGATCCTGCCGTGGGACTTGTTACCTCTCTCTACCGGAGTCCTCGCGTCCCTACGGTTCCAACTGCTCTTGAAGCCATGGGTTTTACCACGGAGATGATTCCCAATGTAACGGCAGCACTTTATCTGGAGGGGCTCAGCTTCGCACTCGGGGCTTCGATGGCGGTTCGCCGTGAAGCCTTGGAGAAGATTGGCGGCTTTTCCTCGCTGGTTGATTACCTGGCGGATGATTACCAGCTTGGCAATATGGTCCATCGTTGCGGGTACCGTCTGGAACTTTCCGGGTATTTCGTAGAGAGTGTCATGAAGCGTGAAAGCTTGCGGGGTATCCTCTCTCGCCAGCTCCGTTGGGCGCGAACCATGCGGGCAAGCCGTCCTGGTGGATATCTGGCTTCCGGGATCACCCAACCTGTGCCGGCAGCTTTTCTGGCCCTTCTCGTGAGTGGGTTTTCCCTTTACGGCTGGATAGCTTTCTCTTTCCTTGGTGTGTCGCGCCTCTGCTGCGGTCTGGTGTTCAGCCGTATTTTTGTCCGAGATAACATTTTACCTCGCTACCTCTGGCTCCTGCCACTGCGTGATCTCCTGGCCTTTTTTACCTGGGCTCTTTCCTTTTTAGGCAACCGCGTTGTCTGGCGTTCCCACGTCTTTCGTGTCCTCCCTGGCGGCACAATCCTTGACTTGGGGAAGAAAAACTAACATTTCCCTGCTGCCACGGAACTCCCTTCCTGAACCTGAAGTATCCCTCCCGGCTCGACTCCCTGATTCCCGAAGTTCCTAGCCTGGCTGCAGCTTTTTACGGAGACTTTTGTCAGCACAAAGACAGTGTTGGACCGGGCTCTCTCAAAATCCTGCATGGAATTTCAGCATCTTTACTTTTAGCAAAGCTCCCCTATACTTTCCGATGAAGATTCTTGCTGTAGGGGTGCCCATGCAATCAGTTGTGCAACAGCTAGGTAAATATGTTCTCTCTCTTTTGCGGGAGATGGGTAGGATGCTGCTGTTTATTATTTCCGCGGTGTATATGATAGTCCGCTTTCCCGGCAAGCCGATTCTCATTCTGAAGCAGATCAATTTCATTGGCGCCAAGTCTTTCTTTGTCATCTTTCTGACCGCAACTTTTACCGGGATGGTCCTCGGCCTTCAGGGGTTTTACACCTTGACGAAATTCGGTTCCGAAGGAATGCTCGGTTCCGTGGTCGCGCTCTCTCTCATCCGCGAGCTGGGTCCTGTACTGACAGCACTCATGGTTACCGGTCGGGCCGGGAGTGCCATAACCGCCGAAATCGGCATCATGCGCATTACCGAGCAGATCGATGCCTTGGAGACGATGGCTTTGGAGCCATTCAAGTATCTGATTTCTCCGAAAATTATCGGCGCGCTGATAGCGGTGCCGCTTCTCTGTGCCATCTTCGACGTGGTCGGCATAGGTGGTGGTTATCTGGTCGGGGTAAAGCTCATGGGCGTGAACCCTGGTGCCTATTTTCACGAGATGCAGAAGAGTTTGGAGTGGAAGGACGTGTATTCGGGCATGATGAAGTCCCTATCCTTTGGACTGATCATTTCCTGGATCTGCTGCTACAAAGGGTACTACACGACCCGCGGTGCAGAAGGGGTTTCCCGTTCAACGACCGCTGCGGTTGTTATGTCATCGGTGCTGATCCTGGTTTGGGATTACTTCCTGACCTCGATTCTTATATAGACATAATGGTTGTCAGTTAAAGATCAAAAGCTAAAAAGACCTGCCATCCTTGCAAACGTGGGTTATGCTGTAGAGAGTCAAATCAACTACGGCGCAGAGCCACAACCAAGGAGGCAGGTC
>RPRC01000102.1 GCA_003857395.1 Geobacter sp. | reverse complement strand
TCACTGACACTTGGTTGTGGAACAAGCGGCGGCAACTACCTCTCCAACAACATCAACTACAAAGACCTTCTCAACATCAAGCAGGTTGCAAAACGTATCGTTGATTATGAGAGAGATGAATAATCTCTAAATCAGTACTGTAGTTCAGTTAAAAACCCCGACTTTCCTTTTGGAGAGTCGGGGTTTTTTTGTTCTTTTCACCCCATTGACCATTATTGCTTTGTAAAAATTCTTTTAACGTATTCCAAAATTTGATTTATCCGCAACCACTCTTGACAACCATGCCGACCAGTAAGGGTGATCGGAAACATGCAACATCCAGCTATTTGCTAAGCCTTCTGTGAGTTATTTCTAGTAAACATAATTGAAGATTGCTACATATACTCTTGACTCTTTTTTGTCAGTGGTCCCAGGAGTCAGTCGGGCTTAGGAAATCCAAGCGAAAATTCGGCTGGGCGAGGACAGATCTTTGTCAGTTTTTCAGAGGAATAGTTTTTCTATTGAGCAAAAAACTCCTGGCATGGATTGATTTGTTAGATGTATATACATGTCGTTGTTATTATGGCGGCAATTAAACATCTCAATGTAGGGGCGCTGCTTGCTCCGCCCGATCGGGGCGCGGCAAGCAGCGCCCCTACTGCAGGGTTGTTATGTTTAGTTGCCGAAGTAATAAGTTACTTGTGTATTTTTTCGATTAAACTTATGAGACGTCCATAGCACTTTCTCTCGCTTCAGGTTTCACTATTACGGGAATAGAGAAATCACGGCACAGGGAAACACGGAAGTCCCGGTGGTCCTGGTAAAGGGAGGTTTCGGATGGTAGACGTTGTGATTGGAAGTTGTATCTTGGTGCCCATTATCTCCGGTATGCTCTGTTTTATCACGGGGAATCAACGGATTAGAGCAGGAATTATCGTAACAACGGGGATCCTCCTGACCATCAGTTCACTCATGCTTTTTCATACTATCCAGGGACCGTACCTGTACACCCCCGATACGCTATTTGGCATGAACATCAACTCCCTTATCTCCTTTGCCGATTTTGCGCTGCTGTTCATTATCCTCGGCATTGCCTTCAAGCGTGGAAATCCCTTGGTAATTTTGCTTACGCTCCTGCAGATAGTCCCCCTGGCCTACTTCGAGCTGAAAATGGCACCGCATGCGGAGGTGACACCGGCTTTCTACATTGACAGTCTTGCCATCATCATGAACCTGATAATATCAATCATTGGTTCCCTCATTTGCATTTTCGCTATCCGCTACATGGAGGAATATGAGCACCATCTTCACTTGAAAAAGAGCCGTCAGCCGAAATTTTTCTTTTTCCTGGTGATGTTTCTCGGGGCCATGAATGGCCTGGTCTTTTCAAATAACCTCCTTTGGCTCTACTTCTTCTGGGAAGTAACGACATTCTGTTCGTTCATGCTCATCGGTCACGACAAAACCGAAATTGCCATCAGGAATGCTACGAAAGCTCTCTGGATGAACATGCTCGGCGGTGTCGCCTTTGTCGCGGCAATTATCTTCATTTACCATAACACCCAGTCTACGGAGTATCTTTCCCTGCAGGCACTGATCAAACACGGGCCTGAACTAATGGCAGCCCTGATGCTCCCCTTGGCACTTCTTTGCTTTGCCGGATTCACCAAGGCAGCCCAGATGCCCTTCCAGAGCTGGCTCTGCGGAGCAATGGTCGCACCAACCCCCGTTTCGGCGCTGCTCCATTCCAGTACCATGGTAAAGGCCGGTGTCTACCTTATTGTACGGATGGCCCCCGGCTACCAGGGAACCTTTCTCAGCACCATGGTTGCCACATTTGGCGCTTTTACCTTCCTGACAGCCTCAGCCCTGGCCGTTAACATGAGCAACGGCAAGAAAATTCTCGCCTATTCCACCATTGCCAACCTTGGCCTTATTATCGCCTGCGCCGGCATCAACACACCAGCGGCCATCATCGCTGCAGTGCTGCTGATTATCTTCCATGCGATTTCAAAAGGACTGCTCTTTCTCTGTGTCGGCACCATCGAGCACGCCATCGGCAGCCGCGACATTGAAGATATGCGGGGGCTCTACAACACCATGCCCGCCGTTTCACGGATAACGATCATCGGCATCCTGACCATGATGCTCCCCCCATTCGGTGCCCTCATGAGCAAGTGGATGGCCATCGAAGCTGCCGCAACGATACCCTGGGTGGTTGTCATGGTTGCACTGGGAAGCGGACTGACTGTCCTGTTCTGGGCCCGCTGGGCAGGCATCTTTGTCAGCGGGCCTCATCTGAAGGTTTTCGAATCAGAAGGAAACGAAGGGTTTTTTGCCCCGTTTGTCACGATGTTCAAGGGCTTTTATGCCAAGTCGAAATGGAAGGATCCGGCATCGATTAAGGTCCCTCTTGTCACCCTGGCAGTTGCGGCGATTGTCTTGAGTCTTGGCGTCCCCTGGTTATACACCTCTTTGGTCGACCCGGTACTGGCATCCTATAAACCAGGACTTTTCATCGAGCCTTTCAAGACTAACCCCATGGGTCTGACAAGCGGCGCCGGCGCCTTTTATGTCCTGCCGGTTTTCCTCGTTTCAATTATCGCCTATCTCGCTGCGGTTGTCGCCGCGAAGACCAAAGATCATAAGGTCATCAGCGCTCCCTACATGTGCGGGGAACAGTATCCAGACATTACGCAGCCAAAGTTCAGAAGCCACTTGAACAACTGGAAGGACTACGTCCCCGCCAATATCTACCTGCAGGATATTATCGGCGAGAGCAAAATTTCCTACTGGATCAATATTGTCGCTCTCATTATCTTGATTGTCTTGTTCGGGGAGGTTATACGATGAACATGGTTGAAATTATAGCAGTTCTCGCAGCACTATTCCTGGCGCCAATCATTGGCGGGCTGGTCGCAGGTCTTGACCGGAGGGTGACTGCACGCCTTCAGGGTCGCTACGGCCCTCCGATACTCCAGCCTTTTTACGATGTCTTGAAACTGTTCGGTAAAGAAAAGATGATCGTTAACTACTGGCAGATTGTCTGCGCCTATATGTACCTGGCCGCGAATATATTGACCGTCATTCTCCTGGCTCTCCAATCCGACTTGCTTCTGATTTTCTTCGTCTTGGCGGTCGGCGGTGTCTTCCTGGTAATCGGGGCACTTGCCGCGGAATCCCCGTACAGCCAGATCGGTGCGCAACGCGAGCTGATCCAGATGCTTACCTACGAGCCCCTGCTGATTTTGGTATTCGTCGGCATTTACCTGGAAACGGGAAGCTTCAAGATTTCCGAGATTGTGGCGAATTACCACCAGCCGCTCCTTATCTCCCTGCCGCTCCTTTTCGTGGTCATGGGCTACGCGTTTATCATCAAACTGAAGAAATCCCCCTTTGACATCGCCACCTCCCATCACGCACACCAGGAAATCGTAAAGGGAGTTCTCACGGAGTATTCCGGACCATACCTGGCACTTATCGAGCTATCCCACTGGTATGAAACCGTATTCCTGCTCGGCCTCTGCGCATTGTTCTGGCACACGAACTACCTGTGGATGGCAGTCCTGGTCGTGGCAACCTATTTCGGCGAAGTGCTCGTGGACAATGTCTGCGCCCGACTCACCTGGCGCTGGATGCTCCCCCACGCCTGGGCAGGAGGTCTAATCATGTCCTTTGCAAATTACTTCTGGATTTTCGTAAAAATCAAATAAGGGCAACAGCCGCTAAAATTCTCCCTGCGATCTGAAGCAGTGTGTAGTAGTTCGACACGTCTGCATCAGGACAAGCCTGCCTGGCAAGCGTAAATATGATCAGGCGCCAGTCATGTAGATGCTGCGCTGCCCAATGAAAACGTCGCGAGTCCCTCAAGAAAGGTTAGCTGAACATGAAACGACTCATCAATAAATCGAGAGTAAAATCTCCCTGGCTGATCCACTTCGATTGCGGCAGCTGCAATGGCTGCGACATCGAGGTTCTGGCCTGTCTCACCCCGGTCTATGACATTGAGAGATTTGGAATAATCAACGTGGGCAACCCGAAGCACGCCGATATTTTGATCGTCACCGGCACAGTCAATCACCGAAACAAGAAGGTCCTGAAAAACATCTATGATCAGATGCCGGAACCAAAAGTTGTCGTAGCCATCGGAGCTTGCGGAACAACCGGCGGGATCTTTCGTGAAGCCTATAACGTCGTTGGCGGCGTCGACAAAATCATTCCGGTCGATGC
This sequence comes from Geobacter sp., assembly GCA_003857395.1. Next base: position 29,635 of record RPRC01000102.1, on the reverse strand, counting down.
TTATGTCTCGGGATGTGCAGCAAAACCCGAGTCCATCATAGACGGTGTTCTCATTGCCTTGGGAAAACTTGCAGACAAGGGCAAAAAAGTCGACCAGGGGATCTTTGAGCGGCTTGAAAAAACTCAGGAATTCATAAAGAGCAGGAAGGAACATGAAGGAGCTATTCCATGAAAGATAGTGTGATTGTCTTAACCGAGGAGAATACTTCGGAGCTTTCACCAGACAGGATTATCTCTCAGATCAGGACGCTGAAGGACGAAGGCTTCCGTTTTGTCACCATGTCGTCAACAGACCTGGGTGAGAGCATCTGCGTCCTGTATCACCTGGATAAGGATTTACATCTGGTAACCCAGAAGGTAGAGGTCCCGAAAGGTTCGAAAATCCCGAGCATTTGTTCCATTTACGCCAGTGCCTTTCTCATAGAAAACGAGATCAAAGAACATTTCGGCGTAGATTTCGACGGCCTCTCGCTGGACTTCCAGGGGATGCTCTATCTGGATGAAGAGGTACAAAAAACACCTTTTTGCAAGATCGCAATTAAACGGGTTTGAGGCCGGAAAACAGCCCGTGCAAAACCGGGACTAGCATGTCACTGGATTTGACCTGTCCAAGGAGGCAGAGACACAATGGCACGAACCGTAATACCTTTCGGACCGCAGCATCCGGTCCTGCCAGAACCGCTGCACCTGACCCTTACCGTAGAAGACGAGATAGTCTTAGAGGCCATTCCGAAACTGGGCTATGTGCATCGGGGCCTGGAAAAACTGGCTGAAATCCGTGACCATACGCAAATGATCCAGATCGTGGAAAGGGTCTGCGGAATCTGCAGCACCTTGCATGCAATGTGCTACTGCCAAGGTATCGAGGCATTGATGAAAGTGGAAATTCCGCCCCGGGCGAGATTCCTGCGCGTCATCTGGGCGGAGATGCACCGGATGCACAGCCATCTTCTCTGGCTCGGACTTTTTGCCGATGCCTTCGGTTTTGAAAGTTTATTCATGCAATTCTGGAAAATCAGGGAACGGATCATGGATCTGCAGGAAGCAACCTCCGGAAACCGGATCATCGTTTCCGTCAATTGCGTCGGCGGTGTGAAGCGTGACATCGACGCTGCAGCACAGCAATGGATTCTCGACACAATGAAAATTGTCGAGAAAGAGGTGCTCCAGCTCAAGTCCACGATTATGGACGATTTTACCGTGAAAAGACGTACGGTCGGTATTGGTGTCCTGTCAAAGGAAAAAGCCTATGAAATGGGTGCGGCCGGACCGACCCTGCGCGCAAGCGGCATTTTCCAGGACATGCGTCAGACCGGATATGCCGCCTACTCTGAACTCAACTTCGAACCGGTGGTTGAAACGGATGGCGACTGCTATGCTCGAACCATCTGCCGCTTCAATGAAGTCTTTCAGGCAATCGGCCTGATTCGGGAGGCCTTTGCCAAGCTTCCGCACAGTGAGCTTGCCGTCAAGGCCAAGGGACTCCCGAATGGTGAAGTGATCTCCCGTGTCGAGCAGCCGCGGGGGGAATGTCTCTACTATCTGAAGGGTAACGGCACAAAGTTTCTGGACCGGGTCCGAATCCGCACCCCGACTTTTGCCAACATTCCTGCGCTTCTTGAAATGCTGCCGGGTTGTGACCTGGCCGATGTCCCGGTACTGATTCTGACGATAGATCCCTGCATCAGCTGTACGGAACGATAATCCAGCGGGAGACGCTAGTATGTTTATGACAAAAAACGTTTTAAAGAACCTGATGACGAAATACGCGACACGGCTCTATCCTTTCAAGAAGAGAGAAACATTCCAGGACGTAAAAGGCGAATTGAAGATCGAGATAGAAAAATGCATCCTCTGCGGTGTCTGCAAGATGAAATGTCCCTCACAGTGTATTTCGGTAGACAAGGATGCGAAGTCCTGGGGAGTTGACCCGTTTTCCTGCGTGTACTGCGGAGTCTGTGTCGATGCCTGCCCGGTACAATGCCTGTACCAGGAAGGCCTGTATCGGGCGCCCTTAGCGGAAAAAGACATGGTATTGCATATCCAGGAAGCAAAACCCGTAGAACCGGCACCGGCAACCTGATATCTGCTGAATGCAGCTGCTACGGATACCGAAACACGAAAAAGGAGCGAATAAATCGCTCCTTTTTCTTTTCATGGCAAATCAGACCAGCGATTGTTACCCGCAGAAATGACCTGGCATCAACGCTCCGCCAATGCCAGACGAACGCCGAGGGAAGCAAACACCCCTGCCGTCAGCCACCCAAACCAGCGAGCAATACGCGGCCTCTTCAGGATAAGATGCCCCACACTGCCGGAAAGCCAGCCAATGAGACTGAAGACCACAACTGCCTGAACCATAAAGAGTAATCCAAGCAAAAACATCTGCAGAGGCGCCCTTTCGGAACCGGGCGAGACAAATTGGGGCAAAAATGCGAGGAAAAACAGCGCCACCTTGGGATTAATGACGTTCATCAGGAAACCCCGCCGGAACAGGGAGCGGAAACTGAGGCCATCAGCCACGCCTTGAGGAAGCAGAATTTGCTGTTCTTTCAATGACTTCCAGGCCAGAAAGAGCAGGTAAGCGGCACCGGCGAATTTCAGGATCTGGAAGGCGGTGGCGGACGAATAGAGCAGCGCGGATATACCAAGCGCGGCAGCCGTAGTATGGACGCTGACACCGCTGCACATACCCAGGGCAGTGACAATGGCGGCCTTTCTGCCCCGGGAAATTCCCTGGGCGACGACAAAGGTGTTATCCGGGCCGGGTGCAATGGTCAGGGCCAGGGAAGCGCCGAGAAAATAGAGCACGGTAGTTGCGGTCATGGGATTTCCTCCCGAAACAAGCAGTTATTCAACGCTAAGAAGATAGACGATTCAGAGATGCCTGTCAAAGAGTCCCGATATTTTTTTGAGCGGAACTCCTTTCCTGGCAAAACAGCGTTGACATCCCCACAAAGCCTCATTAGAGTATTCCCCGTTCAAGAGCCTGTCGGACTTAGGGTAAATCTGCTGCGAATCCGTCTGGACAGTCCATATTTCGCCGCTTTTTTGGGTAACAGAACAACTATTGCCCTGCAAAATCGACAAAATCTGTCCTCGCCCAGCCGAATTTTCGCTTCGATTTCCTAAGTCTGACAGGCTCCAGCTGAGGGCAGCAGTCCCAAACTTCCAGTGAACAATGGGGGATCGAAATGACTGAATTGAATGATTTATTTGCCACACTCAGCGGCTATGTCTGGGGAATTCCCCTGCTGGTTCTCCTGGTCGGAACCGGCCTGCTCCTTACCTTTCGGCTGCGTTGTCTGCAGGTCCGAATGCTGGGCCACGCCCTTTACGAAACCTTTGTCCGGCCCAAATCCAATGAGCAAGGCGACATCAGCCACTTCCAGGCACTGATGGTGGCCCTGGCAGCGACCATCGGCACCGGCAACATCATCGGCGTTGCCACCGCCATCTCGATCGGCGGACCCGGGGCACTGTTCTGGATGTGGGTTACGGCGGCACTCGGCATGGCCACCAAGTATGCGGAGGGGGTGCTGGCCGTCAAGTATCGGGTAGTTGACGAGAACGGCGAGATGGCCGGCGGTCCGATGTATTATCTTGAGAGAGGCTTGGGTCAGAAATGGCTCGGGGTGCTGTTCGCCCTGTTCGGCTCGATCGCCGCTTTCGGCATCGGCAATACCGTCCAGGCCAACGCCGTTGCCGGAAACCTGAAGGAAACCTTTAACATTAGCCCCTTGGCCACCGGGATCGCCCTGACACTGCTTACCGGCGTGGTTATCCTGGGCGGCATCAAAAATATCGGCCGGGTATCCGCCGTCATGGTGCCGGTGATGGCCATCGTTTACGTGGCCGGTTGCCTCGCCATCCTTTTCCGCTTCGCCGACCAGGTACCCTCGGCCCTCTGGCTGGTCTGCCACGATGCCTTCAGCGGCACGGCGGCAACCGGCGGCTTCCTTGGCGCCACAATCATGATCGCCATCCAGAAGGGTGTCTCGCGGGGGGTCTTCTCCAACGAATCCGGCATGGGCAGTGCCCCGATCGCCGCGGCCGCGGCCAAGACCAACGAACCGTGCGAGCAGGCACTGGTCTCCATGACCGGTACCTTTATCGACACCATCATCATCTGTACCATGACCGGCCTGGTGCTGATCGTTACCGGCGCCTGGCATTCCGGTGTCGAGGTTTCGGTTCTGACAAAATCCGCCTTTGATATCGGTCTACCAGGAAATTGGGGCGGCTATATCGTAACCTTCGGCATCGTCTTTTTCGCCTACTCCACCATCATCGGCTGGGCCTACTACGGTGAAAAATGCCTGGAATATCTGCTGGGTGTAAAGGCCCTCCTTCCCTACCGGCTCCTTTATGCCGCCATGGTCATGGTCGGCGCCACTATCAAGCTGGAACTGGTCTGGAATTTCGCCGATGTCATGAACGGACTCATGGCCATACCGAACCTGATCGGTCTGCTGGGCCTTTCCGGGGTAGTGGTTGCGGAAACCAACCGTTTTCTGGCGGCACGGAAAGGGCAAAAAGTCCTCAATTAATATAGATTTTTCGTAGCAAAGGGGGTGAGCACCTTACGGTACTCACCCCCTTCTGCACACACCTTGCCAACCAAATCACCCTTCCAGAAAAACGGGGAGAATACCCGAATTATACCTCCGTCAACCAACCCATCCAACTTACGGCCCAACTCCCGGAAAATGTCCTTTCCTACCGGATGTCCCATTCTGCACATCCTCGGGTAATCAGCGATAGAATGTCTGTCATAAACAGCCTGCTGGAGTCCGGAAAACTCAACGGGCCGTCAGGTGGCGAACCCCTTTTTCCAGCCCGGCCAGGTTCAGCTCGAACATCGGAATTATCGTCCGGATAATACCGATCGTCTCGCCATGCTTCCACAACGAGGAGGAAACGGGATTGAACCAGGCAGCGTGGCGGAAGGTCGTGGCCAGTGTCTTCAGCCGCTCAATGCTCGGCTGCTTCTGCCGGTATTCCAGCATGATGGAGCCGTCAACCGCCAGCAATTCTTCGGGAGCCATGCTGGCGTCGCCGACAAAGATCAGGCGGGTTTCCGGATCGCGGCGCAGCAGGTCCTCGACCGTTTCCGGTTTACTGCGCCGTTCCGGGTCGCGCCAGACCCGGTCAGTAATGGTGTTGTGAAAATAACGGATCGAAAGATCCTTGAACTGGGAGCGGGCATGATGAAAGAGAGCCTGGACGGTTTCCACGTAAGGCTCCATGGACCAACCGCCATTATCGATCAGGAGCAGAACCTTGAGACGATCCAGCAGTCTCCGGTCAAAAACAATTTCTATTTCACCGGCATTGCGCATGGTCTGGTAAATCGTCTTCTCCACGCTCAGTTCATCCCTCGGTCCGGCCGGCTTCAGGTGGCGGAGCCGCTTCAGGGCTTCCCCCATCTGGCTGCGGGTTAGAGGAGCAGTCCGGGAATAGTCGCGGTATCGTCTCTCCAGGGCCACTTTACTGGCGGTACGGGCCCGGGAGGTACCACCGATCCTCATCCCGCCGGGTCGGTTGCCTGAGTGGCCAATGGGGGACACCCCGCCGGAGCCGATCCACTTTCTGCCGCCATAATGGACCGCTTTCTGGTCCTTCAGCCGGTCAAAGAGATATTGCTCCAGTTCCGCGGCACTGAGCCGGCGCAGCTCTTTCTCGCTCAAACCAAGCGCCTTGGCCAGATCGGCGGGAACCTTCAGCCACTGCTCCAGCAGCGCCCTGGCCACTTCGTCCAGGACCACACCTTCGGCAGGATATGCCTCGGCCCCGGCAAACAACTCGGCAAACACCAGGTCATAGGTATCGAAATCCCGCTCGCTCTTCACCAGGATCGATCGCGCCACGATGTAGAAATCGTCCAGCGAGGCAACCAGCCCGAGACTCAGGGCCTTCTGCAGGCGGAGAAATGCGGTGGGTGTTACCGCGACGCCACGATCGCGCAGGGTATAAAAGAAGGGCACAAACATTGCTGTATCTCCTGACCGGTTTCACCACTCTCAGGAAGCAGTTACCAACCCTGCCTTCTCCAGATCACTGCTCTTCTTGAACAGGACCCCCAGGTAGGGAAGCACCCCGTCGCTCAAAGCCTCCGTCCGGAAGTCTGGATCGGCCTGCAGCGCACGAATCCAGTTGAGAAGTTCACGGGTAGCAGGCTTCTTTTCAACCCCTTCCAGCTGCCGGAGCCGGTAAAAAGCATTGATGGCGGGCTGGGCAAGATCGTTCGACAGATCGGGGAAGTGCACGGCAATGATGCGGCGCATGATGTCCGGTTCCGGGAAGGCGATATGATGAAAATTGCAGCGACCGAGAAACGGATCGGAAAGATCCTTCTTGGCATTGGAGGTGATGATCACCACCGGCCGGATCCGGGCCGTAACCGTACGATCAATCTCCATGATATCAAACTGCATCTGGTCGAGCACGTCGAGCATGTCGTCCTGAAAATCGCTATCGGCCTTGTCGATCTCGTCGATCAGGAGCACGGTCCGCTGATCGGCAACAAAGGCCTGGCCGATCTTGCCCATGCGTATGTACTCGGAGATGTTGCTCACATCACGGCTTGAATCGCCAAACCGGCTGTCGTTGAGGCGGGTCAGGGTATCGTACTGATAGAGCGCCTCGACCAGCTTCATGCTTGACTTGACGTTCAAGATGATGAGCGGCATCTCCAGGCTCTCGGCAATGGCGTGAGCCAGCATGGTCTTGCCGGTACCCGGCTCCCCCTTGAGGAGCAGCGGCATCTCGAGGGCCATGGAAACGTTGACGATCTTGGCCAGCTCCTCGTCCAGCACGTAGCGGCTGGCCCCACCGAAACGGTGAAAGTTCTGTTCTGTCATGGTGGTACTGCTCCTTACGAAACATGTTTATATTGTGCATGTTTTTGTAGGGGCAGGCCCCCGTGCCTGCCCTCGGTAGCGAGCACAGGGAGGCGGGCACCCACGGGGGGGTGCCCCTACGAAATCCTTCAGACCTCTACATTCCGCGGGATTGTCTTATCCCCAGGTAACCTTCGCCGGATTGCGCAGCGGAATGCGCGAGTATTCGAATTCCGGGTAGCCGATCATCACCCCGCCGTACATGCGTTGACCAGCCGGCAAGGCCAGGGCCGTGGCAACGCCAGGTGAGCTCAGGGCCGCCTGCTGGAGAAAGCCGGCCCAGCAGGTACCGAGACCGAAAGGAAGTGCCGCCAGATCAAGGGTGGCCAAGGCGATGGTGGCAGAAGCTGAAACCATCGGATCATCAACGGCCCCATGGGCAATGATCAGGGCAGGCGCCTTGCGCAGGATCGGATCGCGCCCCTTCTCCCAAGCTTTCAGCATCCCCTTGACGCCATGCACCTGCTCTCCTTCCAGAGTGCGCAGCCATTCGATCACGGCCAGGGAGAGGAACTGTATCTCCTGCTCGTCAAGGATCACCTTCCAGGAAACCGTCTGGGTGTTCATGCCGGTCGGCGCATAGCGCACGATATCCATAAGTTGTTCGATTACGTCCTGATTCAGTGGTTCTTTGCGGAAATTCCTGATCGAGCGGCGTCCCTTGACCAGTTGCCCGACCTGTTCCGGTGTCAGCTGCCAGCCGGGCTCCAGGGACAGGCATTCTTCCGCTTTCATGCGACAATGGCTGAGCGCCCCGGCCGGACAAGCGGCAACACAGTGACCACAGGTAATGCAGCCCTTTTCAATCTTTTCAATCGTGGTCGGGAAACCGGTGGTCGGAAAACCCTCTCCCAGAGCAATGATCCCCACCGGACAGGCCCGGGCGCAAAACCCGCAGCGCCGGCACTTGCTCTCATCAATTGTGATCAGTCCCATACTATCCTCCTGTAACTGTGTCGTTTCGCTCCCTACCCGTCGCCATCTGGTCGATGAGCAGATTTATGCCGTCCACCGAACGCTCCAGGTACTTTTTTTCACCAATGGTTTTCGCCAGCATAATCCCGCCCTCTATCTGGGCGATAAATGTGGCGGCAAAAAGGTACGCATCAGCATCAGGGCGGATCTCACCGCTTTCCTTGCCCGCTGCCACCATCGCAACAAGCCGCCCCTCCCAGGCCGTCAGGACCCGGCGCACCTCCTCGTGCAGCCGCGGATGGGCATCGTCGGAATCGACAGCGGTATTCAGAATCGGGCAGCCGCCCTTCTGTACAGTCTCCTCGTAGAAGTCAAGAAAGGTTGCCGCAAAGGCCCGCAACCTTTTGACCTCTCCCTGACAGGGCTGCAGCTTTTCCCGAACCCGCTCGGAGACCTGCCGGACACTGTGCAGGAAGGCCTCGACCGCCAAGGCGTCTTTATCGGTAAAGTGCCCGTAAATGGCCCCCTTGCTTAATCCCAAGTCATCGCAGAGCATCGCCATAGAGGTCCGCTGATAGCCGTTCTTGTTGAAAATAACGGCCGCCTTTTCAATGATTGCCTGTCTGGTTTCTTCCGCTTTTCCCAAAAAAACCCCTCCCTACCGCTAACTGTATTGGTAAATATACCAAGCGGTATATTTATGTCAAGCGCAATTTATACCGATCGGTATATTTGCAGATAAAGACAGCTGAACTCCTGCAGAAACCGAAGAGTTTTACCCATCAAGCGCGACAGCCAGTATCATTCATTGCACCGGGAAAGTGAAATAGGTCTCCGGGCACGGCTCGTTTTTCAGGGTAAAGTGCCACCACTCCTGAGGATACGGCTTGAACCCGTATTTTTCCATCACCATCCGCAGAAGAAGCCGGTGCGCTCGGGAGGGCGTCGGTATCTGGGAGCTGTCCGGCCATGCGCGGAGGCCAAAAAAGTCGAAGCCGCTGCCCATGTCCAGCTCTCGTCCCGCGTCTTCATTCCCCAGCGAGACGATGGTCAGGTCCACAGTGCTGCCGCGGCTGTGGCTCGACTTTGCCGCGATATAGCCGTCCCGAAACAGATTCTTTTTCTCCACGTCGGGATAGAATTCCTTCTTCATCCCGGTGTCCTTCAGGTCGTGCGCCCAGCGGACAAAATGGTCCACCGCCATCTGCGGCCGGTAGGCGTCAAAGACCTTTACGCCGAGGCCGAAGGGACGCAGCTCTTCCTGGACCTTTTTCAGCGCGTCCGCCGCCGCCCTGGTAATGATACACCTTTGTTTCCGGTAACCGTCGACCGGCATCCCCACGAAGTTGTGAAAACCGGCATAGCGCAGCTCCAGGCGCAGATCCGGGATCGTCTCGTCCGCGTAGACAAACCCCTTCGGCAACGTTCCAGCAGGACTTCCTGCAAGCGACTGCCCGGCCTGAAGCGTGAGCACCAGAACAAGCAAAAGCAATACTATCGGCATGCGCAGCGTCATCTGGAACCCCTTGAGGAAATATCTTGAAACTTTCATCTCTGCTCACTCGCCAAGCAGTCTGCTACTACATGTTCACCCTTGGCCAACAAGAAGATTGAAGCTCTTGTCCCCAAGAGTGCAAGCGGTTTTGCTTTTGGCTCCAGCCAGCCGAGGACCTGCAGAATATCGTTTTCGGCCAGGGCAACACAGCCGAGGGTCGGTAGGTGTTCGCCGCGCCGAACATGGAAGAAGATGGCACTGCCCGCCCCTTTGACAACCGGGTCGGTGTTGTATTCGATGACAATGCCGTACTTGTAGCGATCATCTTTCAATTTCATCTGCTCAAAAGACGTTGCGGACGTTTCGCCCTTCCTGGCCCAGCGGTTATAGTCGGGAGAATTGCTGTCGTCCACCCAGATATCGTCGTCCCCGGCCTGACGGTAGGACAGTCGGGTATCGATCTCCGCTGCATAACCAAAGGCGCGCTTCAGGGCAAAAACTCCGGACGGCGTCCGGACGTCACCTTCCTTTTTCTCGCCCGGCGGGGCAAAGCCGTTCCTGCCGATCAGGGCCGGCAGCGGCGGGAAAACAATTCGCCAGCTACCTCCCCTCTTCTCCAGGGCATAGAGCAGCGCCGTAAATCCGGATGATTCCTTTCCTATTACCAGCAGTACCTGGGATGAGCCGCCTGCCAGAGTCGGCAGGGAAGTTTGGAGCCATGCTGCCGGTGCTTCCTCTGCCGAAACATCCGTTGCGACCCAAAGGACCGACAGCAGGCAGAAAAGCAGCGCCAGCGGAAGGAAGGTAAATTTTCCCGTTACTTTCACCATTGCCCTCGCATTTTCTCCGTCACCCTGACGAATCCAGCCAGCCCTTGCCACCCAGCACCCGGGCGACCAGCATGCTGGAAACATTATCCCCGACCGCGTTGATCATGGTGGCAGGGGCATCCACCAGGGTGCCGATCATCGTAATCAGGGGCAACGCTTCCGGGGGAAAGCCATAGAAGGACAGGATCAACAACTCACCAATCGTGCCGCCACCGGGTATGCCGCTTACCACCACGCCGGTCAGCAGGGCGATGCCCAGGGCGGTCAGAATCGGCTCAAGCCCGCTGAAAGGCATCTGAAATATGCCGAAGAGAAAGGCGATCTTCAGCACAGCAGCCAGACAGGAACCTTCCATATGGATCGTGGCACCGATCGGAATGACCACCTCACTAATATCCCTCGGCACGCCGATGTTGTCGGCCGCCTGCAGATTGGCGGGAATCGTCGCGATCGAACTGCCGGTGGCAAGCGCGGTAAGTGAGGGGGGAATGATCTCGCGCCAGAATTTTTTCACGCCGCGGGCCCGTCCGGCCAGATAGGCATAGCAGCTGAAGGCAACGGCAAAATAGATCAGGGCAGTCGGATAGTAGAGGGTCATGGCGCGGGCATAGGAACCGAGCAACTCCGGTCCGAAAACACCGACCAGGTAGGCAAAGTAGGCCCCGAGGCCGATCGGCGCATAATACATGATGAAGCTGATCAGTTTCATCATCACTTCGTTGGCCGAAGTCAGAAAAGCGGCAAAGGTCTTGCCTTTCTCTCCCACCGCAGAGGTGGCAAGACCGGTCAGCAGCGAAAAGACAATCAAGGCCAGCATGTTGCTTTTGGATAAAAGGTTGGGAAAATCGGATACGGTAAAAGCCCGGACAATCTGCTCGGAGGCTTTGAGATGCTGCACATCAATTGCCGCGGGTAAGGGGATGCTCGCACCGAAAGCAGGCGGGTACAGGACCACAGCGGCGATCATGACCACTGAGGCGACAAGCCCGGTGGCGACAAAGATCAGAACCATCAGAAAGAGGATTTTACCCAGACGCCGGAGATTGGTCATCGCGGCAACGGTAGACGAGATGGAAAAGAAGACCAGCGGGACAATCACGGTAAAGAGCAGATTGAGAAAGACATCACCCAACGGCTTGAACATGGCGGCGTCTTTTTTCAAGACGAGTCCGAGGAGCGCGCCGAAAACAATCGAAGCGATCAGCAACAGGGAAAACCGGTAGGAATGCAGAAATGTCGGAAAGTTATTTTTCTTCATGTGTGCTCACCGGAATGTCCTGTTAAAACCTTCTTCCTGCTCCGGGCTGCCGATGAGAATCAGGTCCGAGCCCGCTTCCAGGACAGTATCGGGTGGCGGCATTACCAGCGACTCCAATGAGTCCGAGCTTTCAATTGCCACGACGGAGCAGCCGGTCTGGCGCCGGATGTGAGCCTCATTCAGGCGCATACCGGCCAGATTTGGCGGCAGCGGCCGGCGAAAGACACCGATCCCCTCGCTCAGATAGATCGACTCCTTGTTCTCCAGGACATTGGTCAGAATGCTGGCCCCGACCGAGGCATTGGAGACCACGAAATCGGCGCCGGCCGCATAGAGTTGATCCACGTTTTCCTCACGATTGGCGCGGGCCACGATGCGTATATGCGGATTGGAGTGGCGGGCCGCCAGTGTCATGAAGATGTTGGAGTTGTCGTCGTTGGTGGTGACTATCAGTCCCCGCGCATCGGCTATCCCCGACTTCCTCAGCAGCGTCCGGCTGGTGGCATCACCCACAACCACCGAATGCTCATCGCAATGGGGGTTTTCCTTCTGGTCTACCAGGACAAAAGGCACGCCCAAGCGGTCGAGATGGGAAGCAGCGGCACAACCGATGCGGCCATGACCCAGCACAAAGACCAGGTCCTCGCCGGCATTTTCATCGATGAGCCGTTCGAGGGCCACAAGTTGTTCCTGAGTCCCGGCCAGCACCATCAAGGCTTTTTCAGAAAGCAGTGAGTCACGGCGGGGAATGCTGAAAACGCCCCGCTCCCAGAGACCGATAACTGCCAGATTAGTCAGCTGGCGGAGGCGGATCTGCTCCAGAGTCCGGCCGGCAAAGGGCGTTCCATACAGCGGAATCTCGGCAATGAGCAGCTTCCCGAACGAATCAAGCACATGAGCCTTGGCCCCCCGGGTAGTTGCCCGGGTCGCCAGGTAGCGGCCGAGAATGCGGGAAAGGGGAATCGCCTGGTTCGCGCCGGCCAGCCTGAGCAGTTCCACATGCTCCGGTTCCTCGGCGATAACGGTAATGGGCGTTTCACACAGTGCACGAACAGTCAGGCAGAGGTTGATCGTCTCGGGGTCGCTCAGATTGGAGATGATGTAGCGGGCCTGCGCGACACGCGCGCCGCTAAGAAACGCGGAATCGGTGGGTATGCCGTATAGTACCCGCAGCCCTTGACCTTCCAGGGCAAAAGCCTCATCATGGTTGGCCGCTACCACGACAAAAGGCATCCGCCGCCCCTGCATCTTCCGCATCAGGGCGCGGGTGACGGCATCAATACCGAAGATCAGCACGTGCCCCTGCATGTCATTCGGAAGCTCAGGCGGCGGCCGGTAGCGGATGCGCTCCTCGATCCAGGGCGCGATAAACAGGCTGATCATGCCGAAGGGAAGCAGAATCAGGAGAAAAATCACCCCGGAGATGGTTACCAGGGCGGCAAAGATATAGCCAGGCTCCGAGTGAAAGGTAATATCGCCAAAACCAAGGGTGGTCATGACCGTGATGGTCCAGTATATCCCGGCAATGATAGAATACTCCCGCCCCTCCAGATACCACATGAGGTGACGGAACACCATGGCGTAGACCAGCACCAGGGTAAACAGAAAACAGCAATACACAATGAGCAGTTTCAGGTTTTTTCGCGCCTGACCGCGCAGGAAATAGGCAAGTTCTGCCGCAACTGTCTTCACGTTCTCTCCTTAGCAGTGTTGCCCGCAAAAAACGGGCCAGAGAGGGTTCCAAGGTCAGGTAATGACAGCAAGTACCTCACCTGCATTCAACGGGCTAACCGCCCCGTGACAGCCCGGACCGCCGAATCGATCCTCTGCTGAACGGTAACTTTTTCAGAGTCCCCTCGATAGTATACACGTGGCACACCATGTCAACAATTTCTTCTGGCGGTCACAAAGGCGGCTCTCTTGATGGCCCTGGCGACACAGGCAAAGCAGGCGCCAAGACCAGCCAGCTTGCCGCAAATCGTACCAGGAGATCGCATCGACAATCAACGTCGTTTCTTCTTCCGTCGCTGAACCCTGGTTCCTGGGAGAAAAGCCCTGACAAATGTCCGTCGGGAGCGTAAAATAAAACACCCGAGATGAACAACAGACAACGCCCATGATTCGGCATCTGGAAAGCATCATATCTTTTTGGTGTCACTCATGCGTACGAGATAGGAAACCCATGACAGCAAACACCAGCACGAAACCAAGTGAGGCTGGCTGGAATTTTGACAACAGCTATGCCCGTCTGCCGGAATCATTGTATGCGCGCCTGAACCCGGTTCCGGTGCGTGAGCCGCATCTGATAGTCTTCAACCGCGTGCTCGCCGAGTCGCTCGGCCTGCTTCCGCAGGCACTGGACGGTGACAAAGGCGCAGCCATCTTCGCCGGCAACCGGATCCCCGCAGGTGCGGAGCCGATTGCCCAGGCCTATGCAGGGCACCAATTCGGGTCTTTCACCATACTGGGCGATGGCCGGGCCATATTGCTGGGCGAGCAGATCACACCCGGCGGTGAACGCTTCGACATCCAACTCAAAGGCTCCGGCAAGACACCGTTTTCCCGTCGTGGCGACGGTCGCGCGGCGCTGGGACCAATGCTTCGGGAATACATCATCAGCGAGGCAATGCACGCCCTTGGCATTCCTACGACCCGCAGCCTCGCGGTCGTGACCACCGGCGAGCAGGTATTCCGCGAAACCCCGCTCCAAGGCGCGATCCTCACCCGCGTGGCAGCCAGCCACATCCGCGTCGGCACCTTCGAATTCCTCGCGGCAAAAGGGGAACGGGAGGACATCCGCACGCTGGCGGAGTACACCATCCGTCGGCACTACCCCGAGCTGTGCGGCGCGGAAGACCGCTATCTTTCGCTGCTGTCCCGGGTAATGGAACGGCAGGCAGCACTGGTGACAAAGTGGCTGGAGGTGGGCTTCATCCACGGGGTGATGAATACCGACAACATGTCGCTCTGCGGTGAGACCATCGATTACGGCCCATGCGCCTTCATGGATGCCTATGATCCCGCTACCGTATTCAGCTCCATTGACCAGAGCGGCCGCTACGCCTATGGCAACCAGTCGCAGATCGTGCAGTGGAATCTCACCCGTTTTGCCGAAACGCTGCTGCCGCTGCTGCATGAGGATCAGGACCAGGCCGTCCGGCTTGCACAAGAGTCGATCTCAGCTTTTCCGGAGATTTTTCTCCGCTACCGGCTCTCCGGTCTCCGGGCAAAGCTGGGATTGTTCACTGAAGAAAGTGCTGATCTCGAGCTGACAAAAGAGCTTCTCACCTGCATGCAGCAGAACCGCGCCGATTTCACCAACACCTTTCGCGATCTTACCGCGGAAACACCGGCGAATACACCGCTGTTCCGTGATGAGGCGTTTCTGGAATGGCAGCGGCGCTGGCAGAAGCGCCTGGCGCGGCAACCCCAATCCGCCGCAGAGTCCCGCACGCTGATGCGGACCCATAACCCGGCCGTCATCCCCCGCAACCAGCGGGTGGAGGAAGCCCTGGAGGCAGCCGTCGAACGGGGTGATTTCACGGTGATGACGAAACTGCTGGCAGTCTTGTCCCAGCCCTACGCTGAGCGAGCCGAAGATGACGACTATCGATCGCCGTCCGAGCCTTCGGCGCACTGCTACCAAACCTTCTGCGGGACTTGATGCCGGCAAGCAGAACCTTGGAGATATTCACGCATGTCTTAAGGGATAATTACTTTACCTGCAGGAGTTTTCACGGTACAAGACAATTGAAAGCCAAAACTGAGAAACACAGGCTCACCCTAGAGTAAGGATTTACAGCGAGGACACGATGGTCAATATTACTATTACACAACTGGTCACTGCCGAGCAGACGCAACGCCTGGTGGAGACCTGCCACAGGATGACCGGACTGTTCGTTGCCATTCTCGATGACAAGGGAATCACTGTGGCTGCCGCCGGCAGTCGCGATTCGTGCTGCCCTTTTCACCACCAGGGGAGCGACTGCTGCGAGTACTTTCGAGAAGGGAATAGCTCCACGGCCAGGCTTTTGCCGGACCCTGAGGAAGATTATCTCGAATTCACCTGCACACGTGGGCTCCGACACATATCGGCTCCGCTGGTGGTCGACGGAACATCTGTGGCCACCTTGCTCACCGGACGATTTTTCTATGACCATGACAAGCCGGATCAGGAACAGTTCCGGGCCTGGGCGCAAGCATTCAACCATGACGAAGAAAGTTATCAGGACGCCTTCTGTCAAATCCCGGTTTTCAGCAAAAAAAGAATTATCGATATTCTTGACAGCTACCAGGAAATGGTGCAGGTTCCGCTCGAAATCGGCCTCAAGAACCTGGAGCTGGTCCAGAAGGCACAGAAGCGGGAACAGCACGACAAGACACTCCGTCACTCCGAGGACATGCTGAAAAAGATCTGCGAGACCATTCCCGACCAACTTCACATCATCGACAGAAATTTTCGCATCCAGCACTCAAACTGGCAGGGCTCTTTTTTCTCAACTCCGGAGGAAGAGCGCACGCAAAATCCTCTCTGCTACAAGGTCTATTACGAATTGGACAGGCCTTGCGACCACTGCCACACAAGTGAGGTGTTCAAAACGGGAAAACCGGTCATCAGGGAAAAGTTCATTCCGAAGCTCGGTCATGTGGAAATTCGCTCTTTCCCGATTTTTGACCCCTCAGGAACCGTCACCTTGGTGCTGGAGCACATCCATGACATCAGCGAACGCAGACTTGCGGAAGAGGCCCTCAGGGAAAGCGGACAGAAATTGTCCAACACAATCCAGAGCCTGCCGCTCCCCATGTTTGTCGTCAACAAGGATCAGGAGATCCTTTTCTGGAACAAGGCCCTTGAACAACTGAGCGGTGTGAAGGCTGCCGAAGTCATTGGAACGAACAGGGCCTGGTCTGCCTTCTATGAAGCGGAACGCCCCGTCTTGGCTGGTTTACTGGCAGGTGGGGATAGCGGTCAGGTATCTCATTGGTATGGCGAGAATATCTGGCAGTCAAAACTTGCGGAAGAAGCCCTTGAAGTCACGGAATTTTTCCCCGGTCGGCACGAACAGGGAAAATGGCTGCACCTGACCGCTACCGTTCTCAGGGACACCCGGGGCAACGTGGCCGGAGCCCTGGAAACGCTCGAGGACGTGACCGAACGCAAACTGGCCGATGAAAAATGGCAATCCTTGTTTAATAATCTTCCCGGTGGAAGCTTCACGGTCAACAACAATTATATAATTGAAGATGTCAATGACGTCCTCTGCGCTGTGACCGGCTATTCGAGAGAGGAGCTCGTCGGCCAGTTATGCGGCATTATCTGTCCGAAAGGTCCCCATCTCTGCCCGATCTTTGATCTGGGCAAAGACCGTATCGACAACGACGAAACGGCAGTAAAAGCCCGAGACGGTCGGCTTGTCCCGATCATTAAGAGCGCCCGGAGAATCCCGGTTGGAAACAGGGGGATCATAGTCGAGAATTTTCAGGACATTACCGATCGCAAGCAGCTTGAAGAACAACTGCGCCATGCCCAGAAAATGGAAGCCATCGGACAGCTTGCCGGTGGTGTTGCCCACGACTTCAACAACATACTGACAGCAATAATCGGTTACGGAAATCTGCTGCAAATAAAGCTGGGCAAAACCGCAGCAATGGGTAACTACGTCGACCAGATAATATATGCAGCAGAACGGGCGGCAAACTTGACCAGCAACCTGCTGGCCTTCAGCAGAAAACAACCCGTCAAACTTCAGGCCGTAATGGTAAACGACATTGTCGGCAAATCCCGGGAACTTCTCTCGCGACTTGTTCGAGAGGATATCAAACTCCAGGTCATTACCGGAAGTAGTTGTGCCGTGCAGGCAGATTCGGTGCAAATTGAACAAATCATGATGAACCTCGTCACCAATGCACGCGACGCCATGCCCGACGGGGGACGCCTTACTATAACCACGGAACGAATCATCCTGGATAAGGAATTCATCCGAATGCGGGGACATGGCGAACCGGGACCCTATGCGCTTATTTCAGTATCCGACACCGGCCTCGGTATGGAAGGAAAGATAAGAGAAAGGATATTCGAGCCGTTTTTCACTACGAAAAAAACGGGCAAAGGGACAGGACTCGGACTTGCCATTGTCTACGGGATCATCAAACAGCACAACGGGTACATTGATGTCTCCAGCAAGCCGGGCAAAGGGACAAGATTCAGGATATACCTGCCGGTACTTCAGGAGAATACCATACAAAAGGAATCAGCGGAAATGACGGCACCGCCCGTTGGTTCGGAAACCATCCTGCTGGCCGAAGATGATCAGGCGGTCAGAAATCTGGCGAAGTCCGTGCTTGAAGAATTCGGTTACCGGGTGATCGAAGCAGAAAATGGGGCGGTGGCCATTGAAAAGTTTTTGTCGCACATACGTTCAATACAACTGCTCCTTTTCGATGTAATGATGCCCGAAAAAAATGGTAAAGAAGCCTATAACGAGATACTAAAAGTACAGCCTGAAATGAAAGTTCTCTTCATGAGTGGCTATACCGATGACATCCTGAGTAACAGCGGAATACATGAAGCCAATCTCAATCTAATCGCAAAACCCTTTACCCATACGATTCTCTTGAAAAAGGTTCGCGAGATTCTCGACAAAGGGGTCGGTTTGGCGGGTGTTCAGCCAAACCCGCTTCAAGCTGCCGACCCACAAGGTGTTGTCACCAAAGAGACTGATGCCTTCATGTTTTTTCCTGCCTAGACATAAAACTGACAACCATTATGTCTAGGGAAAAATGGTCCGGGAGATCGTCCCCATTTTTCATATTTTCATATTCATGACATCCAGCACTTCCTCAAGTGTTTCAATCGCGATTTTTCTTGCACCGGAAATCCCCTTCGTCAACACCTGTTTGATATAGTCAGGATTTTTTTCCAGCTCGGCTCTTTTCTTCCGCAGAGGTCGCAAATATTCATTCAACGTTTCCGTAAGCACTTTTTTCAAAGTCCCCGAACCGCCATCGCCTATTTCCTCCGCAAGTGTCTCCGGTGGCTTGCCCGTCGCTAATGAAGCGAGAAGCAGCAGATTCGATACCTCGGGTCGATTTTCAGGATCATAGGTAATAATCCGGGTTGCGTCCGTTTTGGCTTTTTTAATCAAAGAGGCGGTTTCATCTTCCGAAGCGCAGAGCATTATGGCGTTATTCCGGCTCTTACTCATTTTTTGAGAACCATCCAGACCAAGGATAACAGGGGTTTTGCTCAACAATGGCTGCGGCTCCGGAAAAACTGCTTTTTGTGCAGCAAACCTTTCATTGAATCGTCGTGCGATAACCCGTGTAAGTTCAAGATGCGGCAGCTGGTCCTTGCCGACCGGTACGACATTCCCCTTGCAGAACAGGATATCGGCCGCCTGATGAACCGGATAGGTATACATTCCGGCATTTATTCGTTGTAAACCGGCTGCCTGGATTTCTTCTTTGACCGTAGGGTTGCGATCGAGTTCCGACATGGTTACCAGTGTCAAAAACGGTAAAATCAATTGATTCAATTCAGGCACATGACTATGGGGGAAGATAAAAGTTTTATCACTCTCCGGATCGATTCCCGCGGCAAGGTAATCAATGGTCAACTGCTCGATATTTTCAGCAATCGCTTCAAAGGAGTCCCGATCCGTCAAGACCTGATAGTCCGCAATGACAATAAAAGTAAACACGCCCAGTTTATGCAGCCTGACCCGGTTCTGGAGTGACCCGAACAGATGACCGACATGAAGACGTCCTGTCGGGCGATCTCCGGTCAACAGCCGGTATTTTTCAGGATTTTTATTTAAATCCTCCTCAAGTTTCCGGCTTCTTTCTAACGTGCTTTCATAGGTACCATACTTGATTTTTTCCATTGAGCATCCTTACCGTAGGTTGTTAGTACACAGATCTTGCCGGGGCCAAATGGAGGCCATATCAGTTTCCATCCGGAAACTCCGGATGTGAAACTATTGGTTTTCAATTCGGAAACGAGGGATTTTTCTTCCTGGCAAGAAACTTTTGCTTGCAAAAGTTGACAGCGAAGGCTGCCCACAGGGCGAGTCAAAATCAAGGGTTGCGCGAAGGCGTACACGGCTACGCCGCACAAGCAAGCCCGCAGATTGACACAGCCAGGGCGGAAAAGAACCGTTTCCGGATAAAAACTATTCTAGCATCCATCTGCCAAGCAGGAAATAAGTTCTTTTACTCTAATGCTGATTATGCAAATTCTCAAAGAAGTTCCCTTCCTCATTCCGGGGGATGGTGACGTCGCAGTCTCCTGATCCGGCTCATACCATTCTTCTTATACTGTAGGATTGAAATTTGCCAGGATGCCCCATTAAATTCATAAGTATAACAGGGGAGCGATATGAGGGCATAGGCTCTGTACTTGGGAAATTCAGGTATTCCAAGACGGACTCGACTCAAGAAGGATTGGACTGCCCGTGATATGACTTGTTGGGTTGTGATTGCGGATCGTCAACGATTCCGCTGCAATGCCCGGCCTAACTCTCCAACTTTATACGGTTTAGAAACGATGGCGTTGAAGCCATACTCCTTGAACTCGGCCATGACCGGGTCATTAGAATAGCCGCTCGACACGATCGCCCAGACAGTCGGGGCCATTTCACGAATGATACCGATTGCTTCCTTGCCGCCCATCCCTCCGGGGATGGTCAGGTCGAGAACAACAATGGTAAAGGGTTTTCCTGCGTCTCTGGCCTCGGCAAATATCGCAATCGCCGCCGCTCCGTCCCTGGCAGCTGCCACATCGTAGCCTAGTTCTGTCAACATTTCGCTGCCAACTTCGATGACGATATCCTCATCATCCATGAGCAAAACCCTGCCTTTTCCGGCTAGACGTACTTCGGCAACCGGGACCGACGTTTCGACATCCTGGTCCGACGACGGCATGAAGATAGTGAAGCTGGTCCCCAGGCCACAGTCCGAAGCCACCTGAATGTGCCCGCCATGATTCTTGATGATGGAATACGTTACCGCCAGTCCAAGACCGCTGCCCTGCTCCTTAGTGGTAAAATAGGGGTCGAATACCCTGCACAAGTGCTCGGCCGGGATACCGGCCCCCTGGTCGGAAACTGTTATCTTCAGATACTTGCCCGCTGTCAGCGGCAGACAATCGTTGGCGTCGACATGAATGTTCGCAGCCGCGATGGTTATTATCCCCGCGCCAGACATTGCATGACAGGCATTGATGAAAAGATTGTTGAATACCTGCACCATTTGTCCCTCATCTGCCTCAACCGGACAGAGATCGGCGGCAAACCGGAAAATCGACTTGACCGCGGTGCCACGCAGCGCGAAACTCGCCGAATCCCGTATCGAATGTTCGAGGGAAATGATCCGCTTGACAGGTGCTCCACCTTTCGAAAAAGTGAGCAGCTGTTGGGTCAGATCCTTGGCCCGCTCCGTTGCTTTTTCGGCATCGCGCAGCCACTTGTCAATCTTGTCACCCGGTTCGGCCCGCATCCGGGCAAGGGAGATATTGCCCATGACGGCAGTAAGGATGTTGTTGAAATCATGGGCGATTCCTCCTGCCAGCACGCCGAGGGATTCGAGTTTCTGTGCCTTGAGGAGTTCCTCCTCCAGTTTTCTTTGACTGGTGACATCGCGAAAACTCCAGACACGGCCGACCGCAGTGTCCTCGATGATCTGGGCATTGGAAGAACGCTCGAACACTCGACCGTCATTGAATTCCAGCACATCAAAGCTTTCGGCGGCAGGATTGGCATAAAGCTCCTCAACCGCCTCCAGAAAAGCCTGCGGATTTTGCAGCTGATCCTGGACAAATTCCAGGGCGTGCCGGTCTTCCCGCGTAGCAAGAATGTGTTCAGGAATTCGCCACAGTTCGGTAAACCGGGTGTTGAAATCAACTATTTTACCGTTGGTATCGACAACAAGGATGCCATCGGCCGTTGCGTCCAGAGTAGCCCGCAGCAGTGAAACCGACTGTTTCAGGTTTTCCCCGGTGCGCTTGCGCCGGGTAATGTCACGCACCACGCAGACGACGGAGAACGGCACGCCGGCCGGGTCGCGCATGATTGAAGCGGACAGGCTGAGGCTGCCAGGCTCAGCTTCTTCGGTGCGCCGGTATTCCATTTCAAGGTTGCTGACCACTTCCCCTTGGATAAGAGAGACCAGCACTTCGGCAAAAGCCTTGTTGTCGCCCATGGCTTTTACCGGCGGTTTGCCGATCAGCTGCTCCTCGCTCAGGCCGAACATCGTACATGCCGTCTGGTTGACGAGCCGGATGATCCCTTCCCGGTCGAGGACAAGCAAGGCATCGTTCATGGTATCGATAATCTGCCGGGCAGCAAAGGCCGGCGTGATGGCAACCAGCCGGTTACAGAGTACCGACGGGGTTGTTATGACGACAAAGAGGAAAATCGGGATATAGCCGAAGGGGGGGATGCTGATGCCAAAGCCGATAAGATAGTCGACTGAGGCAACCGTACCGACCAGCAAGCCGACCAGCAGTTCACGGGCGGCAATGGATTGGGGAGAGCCCTTTTCCAGATTCCGGTACGCCATGAACAGTCGGAAGATTGATTCGAGCGTGACCCAAAAGAAATACAGAATAAAGGGCAGGCTCGTCAGGCCGTACCGCGGATAGTAGCCCCAGGAATAGCGGAGCAGCGAATCGAACTGAATGTCGGTTGTGAGGATTAGTACCAGAAAGATGGTGCTGATACTCCAGTAAGCCGGCAAACGAATCCTGAGCTTTTCATAGTCCTGCACGATTGAGGCGATATAGCTGCTGGCAACTGCGGGAATAAAGGAGATCCCAACGTAGCCGGCTTTTGCCCACCAGAACGCCACCTGTACATCATCGGTCGCATACACCAATGAATAGGTAACAAGCCACTCACCGACCGACAGTGTCAGCAGGAAAAACATGACACTGACGGGTGATCGCCGCATGCGGAATATGGCAAAGATTCCCAATCCGATAATACCCAGGCCAACCAGGAGTGTTTGCAGGGTCAGTAGGGTCAGTTGGTAGTTTGCAGCATCAAGCAGGTGATGAGGCATGCGTCAGATTACTCCCATGCGCAAAATGCAGCGAACAAAATTCTCATTCGGCTCGCAGGTCTGCCTTGCAGCTATTCAGGATATCCCGCTTCTACGGAGACTACTCTTGTAGCTCGTATCGGTAGATTTAATCAAGGCTTTAATACAGGGGTATTTTCGTGGACAAGGAGGTAGAAAACAGGTTGCGTCCAGGCATGTGGTCTGCGATGCTGAAAGTCTTGAAAAAAGAAGCCATCGCGTAATTCCCCTATTCAAGGCCGGCCCTTGCTCTCCACCCTTCATTGTAGTATTGCCGCAGCCACCGCCTGTAACAACTGGGCACTTTGAGCGAGTTGCAGGTACGCCTCTTCCTCGGTTAATCGCGTTCTCGGTGGTGAAGCATCTTGCATCGAGTAACCGAGTGCTGAAGCGTTATTGGCAATAGCGGCAATCTGCATGGCCAATTCTTTGTTGAAAACGTTGACATCGGTGGAAAACTGAATGATGGGGAGTTTTTTCATCCGCTTCTGAATCTCTGCCGCAAGTCTGGCGACCTTTACCTCCGTTGATTCATCCCTGGGACTGCTGATTTCAATGATCCCGTCATTGGCGGCATGGTTCGTTTTGTTGAAGGTATCGTAGGCAATATTGTGAAACGGCATCGATAGGTCGCCGAGATAGTGCATGGCATAGCCGAGCGGGTACATAGCGTACTTGCCGCTTGAGCTCTTGAGGAGATAGTCGTTGAGAGCCGCAATGATCGCTCCGTACAGATGGCCATCGCTATCTCCCGATTTGTTGTAGTCACTGACTTGAGCCAGAACCATTTCCGGAGTGATCCTGACCCCTCGCGAGGTGTTGTTGTAATGGTTTTGCGTCTCGATCTGCCCGGCCTTTTCCTTGGCCATGTCGGCGCCAACGGCAAGGTACACGTAGTTGTCCAGACCAGCCGCTTTTACCACCGCCATGTGCGTGGCATCGTGCCAGGCCAAGGTTTGATTGGCTGGAAATGTTACCACACTCGTGACGCTCAGGAATATCAGCAAAGTTGAAACTTTCATTGGCTCCCCCATTGTTTTATCTTAAGACAGAGGGCGCAGCTTTCAATCACTGCTATCCGGGATGGTCCCTGTCTTCTTTTGTTCTACTATCAGATCACCAGCAAACTGTCACGTCCATAACTCACTGCGTCTCTTCATGTTTGGCGCATGGCCTCTCACAGCTCTCAGGAGCCTGTCAGTTTCAAGGTAGATCTGCTGCAAATCCTTCTGAACGGTCCAAAGTCTACCGTTTTTTTGGCTGCGAGAGCAACTAGTCTCCGGCAAAATCTGTCCTCGCCCAACAGAATTTTCGCTTCAATTTCCCAAGCCCGACCGGCTCCTTGGAAAATTTTGGTATACTGATATTAACCGATTCGGCATTTTTGTCTGATCCCAGCTTGTACCGTTGCTTTGATGAGGAATTATGCTGGCTACTATACCTCGGCACTTCCTATGGAGATGGGCACTTGTTCCGGCGCTATGCCTCATGGTCCTGCTCGTGGCGACAAAATCCTCGAGGGCCGATGAAGGTGCGGCGGAAGCACCCACAGCGGAATCAGAGCTGCCCCAAGAGCCCGGCTTTTTCGACGTCTGGGGCAAGAAAATCGAAGCAACTCATGAGAGTATCGAGCGGTACATTCTGGAAAAGTCCGTCAAGGTAGACGATTTTTTCGGCAGCGAAAATGCCCCTGGTGAAAAACCTACCCGCTACCAACTCCGCTGGCGTAATTCCCTCCGGATTGAGCATGACGGCACCGTGAAATTCGGCCCCAGCGTAAGACTCAATCTGGCTCTTTCCAAAATTAACGATCGATTCCGCTTAATCATTGCCGGGGAAGACGAGCCTGAACCGGCAACGCAAAGCCTGCCGAGAGACCCGGGCAGTCCCGGCTTTGACCGAACCACCCCGAATACCCACTTCGTCAATACCGAGCTTCGCTATGATCTGGTCAGAACCCCGGCCCTGAAGTTCTTTCTGGGTGCGGGTGTTCAGGTAAAACTCCCCTTCGAAGCCTTTGCCCGGAGCCGCCTCGACTACCTGCACACCTTCAATGACACAACCATCGTCCGGTTTGGTGAAACCGTCTTCGTAAAGAATTCCGATCTGCTGGGAGAAACGACGGAAATCACCCTTGAAAAACTGCTCGACCGCGGCACCATCCTTCGCTGGAGTAATGCGGGAACCGCTTCTCAAGAAATCCGGGGGCTGGAATGGGGTTCGGAACTCTCGCTGATCCGGGAACTCTCAGCCCGGAGTGCAGTCACCGTGACAGGGGGCGCCTACGGCAATACCAGCAGCAGCACCATTGGGAACAATTATCGGCTCTTCGCTCTCTACCGGCAAAACTTCCTGAGAAGCTGGCTCTTCTATGAGCTGGAACCGGAGCTTTTCTGGCACAGAACCGACAGAAATCCTGATGCCCCTACCTTTGCTTTCACCTTCCGTCTTGAAATCGTGTTCAAGGGATCTTCCCTGGGAAGGCCAGCCCTGTAATTCTGCGCTGAACGGTCCGTAGCAGCCACAAGGAAGAGTATCCCCCAAGAATTGCCTCTCTTCTTTTCTTTCCAAGCAGCCCCATCGATACTATACACGCGACACCCCATGTCAACAGTTTCTTGTGACGGTCATCGAGGTGGCATAGCTCCATTTTCCTCGAAGAAGGTCTTCAGATCATGCCCTGCCCATAGCGAGAACGCAGACGCACGCCGGCAGAAGAGATATGGGTAATTTATGTATTTATAAAAGCGATAGTGATTGCAGATTTCGTTAATTATATCAATTGGACTCGTGGTTAATGAGTTTGTTATGGTAGCTAGCTTGGACTACGCCAGCTAACCTTTGACAGCGGCTTCCCCAGCAGAAAATTAATCCATTTCCCGATAAAATGGCGCGACCGTTCCGGGAACAGGTCTCAACGCGACCTTCGCAGAATGGCCTGCTGCAGTCTGGTGCGGTATGGACGTTCACTCTGTCCGCTGGCAGTATTCTACAAAACACCCTGAGGTCTACGATCATGATCGCCAGTGCTACCACCCCGAATCGCCCGGCGTTGCAGGAACTGCTTGACTCAGTGGAAACAGGCTGCACTGATTGCGGCATCTGTGTCACCGATTGCGCCTTCCTGCGCCGGTACGGCACACCGAAAACCATTGCCGACAGCTTCGCTGCTTCAGACAGGGCTTCGCTCTCGCGCCCCTTTGAATGCAGCCTGTGCGGCCTCTGCACGGCGGTCTGCCAGGAGCGGCTGGATCTGGAAAATCTCTTTCTGGAGATGCGCCGCGAGGCGGTGGAGCGGGGCTTCGGCCACTTTCCGGAGCATGCGCCACTGCTGAACTACGAGCATCTGGGGATATCCCGCCGCTTCACCCTTTACCGGCTGCCAGCGGGATGCTCCTCAATCTTCTTCCCCGGTTGTGCCCTCTCCGGCACCCGTCCCGAGGGAGTCTCCACAGTCTTCTCCCTGCTGCAAAAGGCCAACCCGGCCCTGGGTATCGTTTTTGATTGCTGCCTGAAACCTTCCCACAGCCTGGGACGCGAGCGCTACGCCACTGCCATGTTCGCTGAGATGCGCAACTATCTGCTCGAGCAGGGGGTTAAAGAAGTGCTGGTGGGCTGCCCCAATTGCCAAATCATGTTCGAGTCCTTCGGCCAGGGCCTGGCAGTGAGAACCGTCTATGAGGTTCTGGAGGAATCCGCTCTGCCCCTGAAGAAAGCGACCGGTTCAGTCACCGTGCATGATCCCTGCGTAATCAGGAATGCCGAACCGGTGCAGCAGGCAGTTCGTACGCTGCTGCAGCGGCAGGGACTCACCGTCGAGGAAATGCCCCATAGCGGCAAGACAACCCTCTGTTGCGGGCTGGGCGGCGGAGTAAAGCTGTTGGCTCCCGATCTTGCGAAAGAGGTTGCCGCCAGACGCAAAAACGAGGCACAGGGCCGGAGAATTATCACCTATTGCGCCGGTTGCGTCGAGGCACTGGCCCCGCATACGCCCACCAGCCACCTGCTGGATCTGCTCTTCGCCCCGGAACAGACCCTGGCCGGGAAGGTAAAAGGGACCGCGGCCCCTTTTACCTTCCTGAACAGGCTACGCCTGAAAAAGCGCTTTAAAACCATGGAAGGA
Organism: Geobacter sp.; assembly: GCA_003857395.1. Next base: position 3,036 of record RPRC01000102.1, on the reverse strand, counting down.
AGCGCCATGCTGCGAGAACGAACCTTCACCGCAGAGGAAGGACAAAAAAAGAACCGTTCCTGGAAGCCGCTGATTTTCCTGGTCCTGCTGCCGGCCTGCGTTGCCTTCATCGTTTTTTCCAGCTCGCTGCTGGGGCTGCTCCGGGGCAAGCTGTCGCCAACCGCCCTGCTCGGCATCGCTCTGATGGTTGCCGTTACTCTGCTTCCGGTGTTCTACCGGCGCTACAAAAGTCGAATACATGAAAAGGCGGTCACCGAATAGTGCTATTTGACAGCAAAAATAACCTGACGACCGGTTCCGGCGAGGTGGCACTGATCATCCCGGCCCGCAACGAGGAGCTATCGCTCCCCACGGTATTGAAACGGGTTCCGGCTGACGTGTCCCGGGTCGTGGTAGTGGACAACGGTTCCACGGATGCAACCGCGGCCGTTGCCCGGGCACACGGCGCGGAAGTGGTTCACGAGCCGCTGCCCGGCTACGGCAGTGCCTGTCTGGCCGGAATTGCCGCACTTGCCGGCAATCCGCCCGCGGTAGTCGCCTTTGCCGATGCCGACGGCAGTGACGGCGTGGAAAACCTGACGGCGTTGCTGGCGCCGCTGCTGGCTGGCGCGGCCGAGCTGGCGCTGGCGCGGCGGGTTACCGTGGCGAGCAGAGCACTGAGTCCCCAGCAGCGTTTCGGCAATTGGCTGGCAACCCGCCTGATCCGTCTGATCTGGGACCATGACTACCAGGACCTGGGACCGATGCGGGCCATCACCTGGCCGGCACTGGCTGAACTGCAGATGGAGGATCGCAACTTCGGCTGGACCGTGGAAATGCAGATTCGGGCGATCAAAGCGGGACTGCGGGTACAGGAAATACCGCTGCCCTATCATGTGCGGCTAGCGGGAGAATCCAAGATCAGCCGGACCCTGTCCGGGGTGGCACGGGCCGGAACGAAGATCCTCTGGGTCATCGGGCGGGAACTGCTGCGGGCGGAACAAAAAACTCCCCATCCGGCAAGGGGGCTGAAAGCACACCTGTTCAAGGAATAAAGAATGCACGAGACCAGCCACCATGACCCCTGAATTACACACCGCTGCCACACTGGTTCATTTTTCCGCCTTAGGGGCACTCTCCCTCTACGGCCTGCATCGTATCTGGCTGCTGATAAACTGGTGGTTGCAGCGCCGTTCCACAGCGCAACCCGTCCCGGCCCTGCCCGAAAACCTGCCGTGGGTAACCGTTCAACTGCCCATCTTTAATGAGCGCTTCGTCGCTGAACGGCTTTTGGACGCGGTGGCCCGCCTGGATTGGCCGGCCGACCGGCTGGAGATCCAGGTCCTGGACGATTCCAGCGATGACACGAGCGCCATCGTTGCAAAGAGGCTGGCCCACTGGCAGAAACAGGGCATTTGCATCCGCCATATCCACCGCAGCCTACGCGACGGCTTCAAGGCCGGGGCGCTGGCTGCCGGATTGAAAGAGGCCTGCGGTGAATTCGTGGCCATCTTTGATGCCGACTTCATACCGGCGCCCGACTTTCTTACACAAACCATCCCCCATTTTCATGATCCGCGGGTCGGCATGGTCCAGACCCGCTGGGGGTTCTGCAATGCCGAGCACTCGTGGCTCACCGGGGTGCAGGCGCTCCTGCTCGGTCCCCACTTCAGCATCGAACATCAGGTCAGGTTTCACAAAGGGTTGTTTTTCAATTTCAACGGTACCGCCGGGATCTGGCGGCGAGAAGCCATCGCGGACGCCGAAATTCGGCATCACCGGCAAGAGCATCCTGCCGCGGCAGGCTTTTCTCTATCGCCAGAAAGGACTACAGTACCTGCTGTTCAACTCTCTCCTCTTGCTGTACAGCCTGCTGCCCCTGTCATTCGCCTGGCAGCGCGGGACATGGTATGCCTTGCCGCTCTTTGTCCTCTTCCCCGCCGGATTTCTTGCGGTCATCATCCAGGAACTATGGGCCGGTTTCCGAAGAGTGGAAACAGCAGCCTTCCCGCAACCTGTCTCGCAGTCCGAGCTATCCGAAACATGAACAGCCGGGAGATCACCTGGCGGATTTTGGGATTCCAGGGTAGTAACTCTCTTTCTGGTATTCATCAGGACAGTGGTTGCCTGACTATCGTCTTCCATTTTTCAGGCGCCGCGCGGCGTATATCACTCAAATATATTTCTAATCCATTTGGGAGTCCATTTGGAACAGAACTATTTTCCCCTCATTAACAATAAATAGATCCGTCCCGAATTTTCACAGTGCACCCGCGACATTATTTGTCCCAGATGTGCCATGCCTTGTTCTCCAAAGGAAATAGAAACTTATAAACAAGTGGGCGGGCCTGAAACTCTCTGTTCTTACAATAATTCTAATGAAGCTCCTGCCGCTACCAGATCTCGCACCTCAAGCAAAAGTATTTTCGGAAATCTTAACCCGGTGACGCGAAGCTGTATCAACAACCAGCTCCGTCATTTCCTTCATGCAGGATCATCTGGATACTGCCCAGGAGCTGCTCCGCGGTAAAGGGCTTCGGGACGAAAACAACCTTATCCCCCCAAAGCGCCACATCATTTTTATACCCCGAGATGTACACCACCGGCAAATCCGGCTTATTCTCCAGGAGCCGCTCGTACAATTCCGGTCCGTTCATTTCAGGCATAACCACATCGGTAATCAGCAGATCGATGGGACCCGGATGGGAGCCGGCAATCTCCAGGGCCCTGGACGGGAGCGCGGCGGTCAATACCTTGTAGCCATAAATCTCCAGATACCCCTCGGCCATTTCCAGGATCATCTCATTGTCGTCCACAAACAGAATTGTCTTGTCATGGTGGACGTGAAAGCGCAAATCCACGGCCTGCCGAGCGCCTTCCTTTGCCGCAGAAACATTTTCCGGGAAGTAAAGGCTAAACGTCGTCCCTTTCCCCACCGTGCTGCGGACCTTGATGTGACCGCCATGCTGCCTGATGATGCCAAAGGTCGTCGCAAGACCGAGTCCGGTACCACGGCCAGCCGGTTTTGTCGTATAGAACGGCTCGAAGATATGCCGC
>RPRC01000101.1 GCA_003857395.1 Geobacter sp. | reverse complement strand
TATACGGAAGATTCGTTTACAGGGTATAACTACAACATTGTAAATATTGAAGATGTTACAGGTCATTGCCAGTTATTCAGGCGTGAATGTTTCGAAGAAATTGGCGGATATGTTCCTATCAATGTTGGTGGAATTGATTCCGTGGCCGTACTAACCGCTCGAATGAAGGGTTGGAAAACACGAACGTTTACGGAAAGAACCTGTGTTCACCACCGGAAAGTAGGCGGCAATCAGAGCATACTCTACACAAGATTTAATGCAGGGAAAAAAGATTACTATGGGGGAGGACATCCGATCTGGGAAATTTTCAGAAGCCTGTATTACATGAGGTATAGACCCTACGTTCTTGGAGGATTATTTCTGTTCAGCGGGTATGTGTCAGGTTTAATGGGAAGAGAGAAAATTGCCATATCCGAAGAATTAATTGCGTTCCGACGGAAGGAACAGATGCAGCGTCTGAAGACTATGTTCCGGAGAACGCTGGGGATCAATACAAAGCGACAGTCCCCCGGTACGCTGGGTCAATAAAACAAGGGATGCTTGAGGCAATGACCAAGAGCGTTATCTGGTGCTTAGCGATAAATGAACGTGGAAACACCCTCTTTCCATAACAGCTAAAGGTTGAAATCATGTCATTCTTTACCGGCAAGAGTTTTTTATTGATTTATATTCTGTTCATAATGACGGTGTTTCCCCCCATCGAAGAATGTTACGCGCAGGTAGACAGAACTACGAATATTTTTTTCCGCTATGATGATATTTCAGGACGCAGTACAACCGTGCTGGAGCAGAAACTGATCGATCTTTTCCGGCGCCACCGCTTCAGCTTCACTGTTGGCGTGATACCATTCGTATGCGACAGGGATTACGAGGACCCCGGCTTGCAGGGTAACATCGCGCTTTCCCCCCAGAAAGCCGAGATACTCAGGGATGCAGTCAAAACCGGTACGCTGGACGTGGCCTTGCACGGTTATTCCCACCAAAGCATTCGCACTCGAAAAGAGGGTCCGTATACGGAATTTTCCGGGCTCGATTACAAAAAACAGGAAATGAAGATAGTGAAGGGTAAGAGGTTGTTGGAGGAGATATTCGGAGGAAAAATTACGACGTTTATACCTCCCTTCAACAGCTACGACCTGAATACCCTTCAGGTCTTGGAAAACCATGGATTCACCGTAGTATCCGCGAACAGGTACGGCGTTGCAAAGAAAAGTTCTTCTCTTCGCTATCTGCCGGTAACCTGCGAACTCGACGAAGTGCGGAAAGCCGTTGAATCTGCCGGCCGCGTTCACGATGGGCAGGCAGTTATCGGGGTGATGTTCCATGAATTCGATTTCTCCGATATCGACAAGCAGCGTGGAAAGATATCATTCGACGAATTCGCGAATCTCCTGGATTGGCTGGCGGCCAGGGGAAATGTTCGGGTTATGAGTATCGAGCAGGCTGTGAGTGAAATAAACGATACCGGCTCACGTCGGTATCAGGATAACCGGTCCTACTGGCGGACGTTCAAACTGGCGCCAGATTTTTTCGTGGAATTCAAGAAACTCTATTTATCATCGACGGCCGCAGGAAGAGAGACGACTAAAGTCCGTGCAAAGATTGCCTCCCTTTATCTTGTCACCTTCATTCTATCAATCGCTTTTTCTTTTTGGCTAGGGAACGGGGTGTTGCGCAGACCCTGGCATTTGTTACCGACAATTTCTTTATTCATGCTCGCCTTCCTGTTGTTACTGGCCAGATATAATTTAACCCCCAAGCAACTCGGATTCCGGGGAGGTATAGCCATGGTCTTTTTTCTCGGCAACAGCATCGGATTCTGCCGGGCTTATCTGACAAACAAAAACAGGACCCGGAACACCAAATCAAAAACAGGCAAATGTCCTGCTTTTTTCTTTGGACGAAAACAACAGTAATGAATTATAAATTGAAAGAATTTGCAAAAGATTCACTTTACTATGCAGTGGGTCAGTGGATAGGCAAGCTTGGCGGCCTTATTCTGGTGCCTATTCTTTCGCGAATTTTTCTGCCTGGTGATTACGGAATAATAGATCTCCTAAATACTTCCTTCCTGTTTGCGCTGATGGTCATCAGTCTCAATATAGATACCGGGGTGCAGAAATTTTATTTCCTCCGGGAAGGAGAAGAAAGAAAAATTCTTCTCAGCTCAACGATGAGCTTCCGTTTTGTATCAACCATCCTGGTCGCTGTTCTCGTTGCGGCGTTCTCTGACCACATATCCCGGCTAGCTTTTCACCGGGGGTCTTATGCTGCGGAAATATTCCTGCTGTGCGCGATACTCCCCTTTGAAGATATGAATGCGCAGCTCATGCTTCTATTGCGACTAAACAGAAAGGCACTCAGTTTCTCCATATATAATGTGAGCCAGGTAATCATCCAACCGCTGCTGACCTATCTTTTAGTAGTCCCTCTGGGGCAAAACATGAAAGGCGTATTCATCGCAAGGCTTGCAACCGTTTTACTCATCACAGCGCCCCTGTTACTACAGCAGAGAAAGTTTTTTTCAAAGAAAATAAAGCTCAGTGAAGCAGTCGGCATCATGAAATTTTCCCTGCCCGGCCTTCCCGCAATTCTCCAGGGAAATGTCATGGCTCTTCTTCCCAGGTATATTCTTGCGTATTATACCGGCTTGACGGCAGTGGGGCTTTACGGAATTGCCGACAAGGTGGCGAATACCATCGAAATGTTCAAGACCTCCTTCAACCGTGCCTGGAACCCTTTTGCTTTTTCCAACGCCGGCCAAGCGGATGAAAAATATCTGTATGAGAAGGTTTTCAGGTACTTTTCCTATTTACTGCTGTTATTGATTACGTTCCTAACCTTTTTTGCCCGGGATATCCTCCGACTTCTGACTCCTCCCGAATACTACCCGGCCGCGACGCTGGTAGGAGGCATTTGTGTCTATTATGCGGTTCGGGCACTCACGCTCATTTTTTCAACCGGTTTATATTCGGTGAACAAAGTTGCGCATACTTCGTTGATGGCTATTGTTCAACTTGCGGTGTTCCTGATAACTGCGGCGGTCCTGGTCCCCCATTATGCCGCGACGGGTCTAGTTCTGGCGCTTGACGTATCCGCGGCAGTGTATTTTCTTTCGTATGGACTGACCATAAAGAAGTATTTCCCATTCAGCTTTTCCTCCGGCAGGTTGATTGCTGCGTTTGCCCTGGCACTGGCGGGGGGAGGATTGGTAAGTTATGTTTCCGGACCGGCCAATAATGTCACGAACCTGAACATGTTTTTTATGAAATCAGTCCTTTTGTTCCTTTACGCGCTTGTAAGTTATTATATAATTTTGACAAGAAGTGAAAGAAAAGAGATCGGGAACAGAATCAAGTCTCTATTTGCGTTTCTGTTATAGAATAGAAAGCCCGCAAGCCGATCGCAACAGCCTGAGATAAACCATTGGACGAACCTCCGGAGGCTGAATTGAATAAATATCTGCCCGCCGTTATTTACGCACTGATTGTATCAGCAGTTTTGACATCAGTATTGCTCATTACTCAGTATTACAATGAACCATTCATTATAAAGGGAGCAATATTTTCCGGTATAGTATTGGTATATGTAGCAGTTTTATTCTACCTGAAAAACGAGCAAATAGTATATGTGCTGATATTTATGTCCATGATGAATGTCCCAATCAGGCAACTATATACTTCATCAACTAATATCCTCATATTGATTGCATTGCTGGTGCTTTTCGTTCGCTATTCCTTCAGGGAGAGTACCGGAAAGTTATACGAGAGGATCAAAAACAACAGTGTTACTTTGCCCCTGATCCTTGTCATATGTTCCTATACTGTTTCCCTCTTTTTCGCGAAACAGGGGTTCAGTGATCACTTCGAGATGTATCAAAGCATTATATTCGCTTCAGTATTGATCTGGATGATCATCAGCACCATCCGGGAAAAAAGTCAGCTCATGGCGATCAACAAGATCATGCTGGCGGTATTGCTGATGAACCTCGTTTTTTCATTACTTTTCCTGATTTACCCTCAGATAGATGCACTGAAAGCAGAGTTTCTGTCTTTATGGGTGTTCAGCGGTGAAGAAGCAACACGGATCCAGGGCTTTTCCTTCCGTGGAGAGGCATATGGGGAATACACTATGATGTGCGCCTTATGGCTCTTCACCATGTTGATACGAGGGGAATTCCAAAGAGGCAAGTTTTTTGTATGGGCGCTAACCGCCTGCACAATTATAGCCATGATAATGACACAGGCAAGGGGCGCTAGTGCAGTTTTTTTAATCGGAGCCGTCATAATTCTTCTGTCTTCCGGATCGGTTCAGCTTTGGAAGAAATCCGTGATTTTTGTATCGATTATTGCAGTTTCCACCGCGACTATCTTTGCCTTAAAAACGTACTCCAAAGACAGTAACTTACTAGACCGTTTTTACGATTTTGCCGATACGAGCAAAAATGTTGGTTACATTCCAGAGACCAGATATTACACGTGGGCACCTAGTCTTGAGTTCTCGAAATCACATCATTACTTGGGAGCTGGCCCCTCTTATGCACCATACATATCCAAAGAATTCAACTGGCGCAAAATTATTGCCGGCGAGGAAATGACGTGGCCGCACAACATTATTCTTATTATATTGTCCACAGTAGGTATCTATGGACTTATCAGCTATATGTTTCTGGCTTACCGTACAATCAGACTCAGGAAAGTTTATGCCAATTTAGAGCCCTACTTGAAAAGTTGTTATTCCGCATACCTGATATGTTTCATCATGTTTTTAGTAGAAGCGCAAAAATTCGATGGATTCCTCCGTCATCCGGATTCAAACTTTTATCTTATATTCATCCTGATAGCCATTCTCTTCAGCGCTGAAAATCTAGTCGATTTTTCTGGAAAACAAAATGATTGACAGCGTATTCCGCCAGCGGAGCCGAAATCCAGAGATCTTTTTTTAACTGGGGTATGTTGAAAAAGGAGACTGAAATGAAAATTCTCATTGTCGTTCGGGAGCCTTGGTATGATGAAATAGTCAGGGAACTCAGAAAAAAAAATAAAGTGGACTATATATTCAAAAGTCGCGACATATTTAAAATAGAAAATGGAAATTATCACATTTCTAAATTGTTTGGATTGAGACGGGGGTATTCGATTGTCGCATATATATTGACAACTTTCCTTCTTCTTACGAGAAAATATGATGTCTGTATGACTGATTACAGAAGTGTTTACATGCCGACACTTTTTCCAATAATCAGTAGTTTCATACATCAGTTTAAAACTATCTTCGTCTATGACTTACGCACTATCCCTGTAGACTATGTCAGAGAACAGGCGGAAACAATTGAAAAGCAATTTTGTAAAGAAGTACATTTTGCCAACAGGTATTACCAAGGAATCACTGTAATAACTCCAGAAATGTTAAATTATATCCAAAATAAGTGCACGGAGATCCATAAGCAGGTTGGTATCTGGGAGTCTGGAGTTGACGAGGAAATGTTTAAACCTTTACCGAAAAACCTTGAGCTTAAGCAGAAAATCGGTTTCAGCGTCCATGATTTTGTCTGTTTTTATCATGGTTCTCTTTCGAATGCCCGGGGCGTCATAGAACTTGTCGAATCTTTTCGAATTATCAGACATCGCGAACAGGCAATAAAGCTTCTTATTTTGGGGAAAGGAGAATGTTCAGAAAAGTTAGAAAAAATCATACGGGATGCCAGCTTGGAAGATACAGTAAAAATTCATGACTGGGTAGCATGCAATGAGGTCCCTCAATTCATATCAACAGCCGACTTGTGTGTAATACCCCTCCCCGATATTTTCTGGTGGAGGGTTAGCAGTCCACTGAAATTAATGGAGTACATTGCCTGCGGAAAGAATATCCTATTAACCGATATTATAGCGCATACAAATGCCGTGGGAACCAATAACAAGTATTTCTGGGTTCACGAGACAACCGCCGACTCCTTTGCGGAAAGAATTATCGAGTGCTACAATTGCTATCAAGAAAACCCTGACATTTACTTCAAAAGGGGTATGGATGAACGCCAAAGACATTTAGATAATATTACATGGGGTCACCGTTCAGATTGTTTACAAGAATACTTGTCAAGACTTGTTGATTCCGACGCCACATTGCCTTAAGGAGAGAGGGGGCGGAATGAAAAAAATCTTGTACGTAGCAAGCCGGTTGCCTGCATTGTCGGCTACTTTCATAGATCGAGAAATACGCGCACTAGCTGCTGCCGGATACAACATCAAGACAGTTTCTAGAGGATCGCCGCTAAAGGAAGACGTCTCAGATGAAACCCTAGATTATTACAGGGGCACTCTGTACTTGGATCAAGCCAGCATCTTCAGGCAACTGTATGCCCAATTATATGTTTTAGCTTGTAAGCCACTTGAATGGCTGAAAAATATACGCCTCATATTTAATGAAAGAGAAACAAGAAACCTACACGACCGCTTTCGTCTGATAAAGCATTTTATTGAAGCGGGGTTTGTTTATGTGAAGATCAGAGACGAAGGCATCTCGCAGATACATGCTCATTTTTTGAATGCGCCCACATCTATTGCGCTTTTTTTATCCAATTATTTAAATATTCCGTACAGCTTCACTATGCACGCTTCAAACATATTCATCGACCCTCTTATGCTGGGTACAAAACTGCATCTTTGCAAAAAAGCTGTCACTATCTCGGAATACAATAAAAAATTTATACTTAACAAATATGGAAATTATCTCTCGGAGAAATTGGTTATTATCCATTGCGGTATCGACCCTGGAACGTTTACACCGAGTCACGGTGAAAAAAGTGACTGTCCAGTTGTCCTCGCCGTAGGAAGGCTTGTTGCCATGAAAGGTTTTCACTACCTTTTGGAAGCGTGTCGGAAGTTGAAAGACAAGGGAATTTCTTTCACTTGCCTTATTGTCGGTGATGGCGAAGAGAAAGATGCGCTGCACAATAAAGCTTCAGACCTCGGAGTTGAGGACATTGTGACCTTTCTCGGCAGCCAGCAGCAGGCAATAGTTTATGAATTGCTTCGGAAAGCTTCAATCTTCGTTCTTCCTTCAATTATTACCGACCAAGGACAGCGAGACGGAATTCCGGTTTCCATCATGGAAGCCATGGCCATGGAGCTGCCTGTGGTTTCGACAAAGATTGTGGGCATACCGGAACTTGTCGAGGATGGAAAAGAGGGGTTGTTAGTTGAGCAGCAGGACTCCGCTGGACTTGCTTTGGCGTTGGAACACCTGATAGAGAACGCTCATGTGCGGGATGAAATGGGAAGACTGGCGAGATTAAAAGTGATGCGGGAGTTCAATATTGCGCATATTCCTTCGAAATTTGATGCTATTTTCAACTGAGAAAGGTAGCCGATAAGCAGTTTAGAATGGTCGTCCCTGAAAAAGTCCTAAAACTTTTTCGGGGACGACCATTCTAAGGTCTGTCCGAGGCGATAAATAGACAAAACGCTTTTAATGAAGCTTACAGCAAGCGTAGGTTTGTAGGCGGACTCAGGGTTGCAGTCGCCGTAGCACTGTATTGATATGCTCCAATATCCGGGGATGTTAGCGAAGAAATGTCTTTACCATCCATATCCCTCGTCAGTGAGACTTTTGTTCCGGCATTTCTGCACGGTGAACTGGCAGTAAGGTGGAAATCAGTTCCCGCATTCACAAACAGCGGATTATAACTATTGAGGTTATTGTTCGATACTGAGCCCATGCTACTTGTGTTATTCAATACCGTGCCGGATAAGCCCCAAAAGATGTTGTTCTTGACAGCCGCAAACGTACCGCCCCCCTCAATATAGATGCCGATCTTGCCGCCATATTGGGTGTTATTGTAGACAACATTTCCCGAATGACCACTACCCCCACCAGCATAGATCAATTGATTATCGCCATTGACGACGTTGTAGTAAATTTGGTTGTTCTTTGAACCACCCGCAGTATCCTGGTAAAATTGCACGAATTGCGCAACGTGACCGCTTGAATAGTTGTATCTCACGATGCAGTCGGACGAGCCATTGAGGTTTACAGCGGAAGCCTTTTTATCGGTAAATCTGTTGTTTTCAATGAGCCAGCCCGACGCCCATTTAATATAGATATCATGCTTCGCTGGAGAGCCATTAACTCCGTTCTGGAACACATTATTGCGAACAATCCAATTTTTCGCGGTGAGCGAAGCACTCTGCCCGGCGTAGATTCCCATGCCAATAGAGTATTCGAGCAGACAGTTCTGCACTATCCCGTAATCAGCCTCGCCAGACCATTGCGAGATGTTACAATTAGCTGCCCGTGTGAGGTGCAGACCATCAATCGTAATGTAGCTCTTGTTCCAGTTTATGTTGTATTGGATTGAATTGTTGCCGTCAATAGTAGGCTTATCGCCGGTACCGTAAGCGCCGAAGGTGATCGGCTTGCCGGCGGCGCCGTTCGAAGGCGGATTGAGCTGCTCTTGCCAGCTTCTGCCCGCAGCAAAGAGAATTGAATCGCCCGGTTGGAAGCTCGATTTGTTGACCTTGGCTATGGTTTTCCAGGGGGAAGATGAAGTATTACCACTGTTGCTGTCGTTTCCACTCACAGAATCCACATAGTACGTGGCTGCGAAGGCCGCTGCTGATAGACATGGTACAACGAAAGCGGCTATTAATAGAATCCTAAAAAATCGCGTCATTTTTTTGCTTAACATTATCTTTCTCCTCTTTTGTCACAGGGTCGCCAGGCAACCCTGCGACTTTAATTCTTGACTCTCACCAAAGAAAGGTCAAGGGTATTTCTAGACTTTCGAGAACTGACTCGACTGTTGTTATCGTTTGAAATAGGCCTGAATTGTGTGCTTGGCCGCGACATTGGAGAAGGTGTAGGAACTAATCGCACCCTTCGATACGCCGTCTACCTTTACGTAGTAGATGCGGTAGCGATATTTCGGCACTATGGTGTATGTTTTGCTCGTTCCACCGCTCACCACAACTGTTCCTGCCGGCGAAATAGTGCCTCCTGTTGCCGCGGATGCCGTTATGGCGTAACTGCTCGTAGTCGTAGTGGCGGTAAATGTTGCGCTTATTGTGTGGTTACTGGTGACGTTACTGAAATTGTACAAACTCACAGCGCCGACCGATGTGCCGTCCACCTTCACATCGGCAATCTTATAGCCGCTGTTCGGGGTGATGGTGAATCCTTTGCTCCCTCCGGAACTAACGGAGACCAAGGCTGAGGGAGAAATGCTGCCGCCCGTGCCGGCTGAGGCCGATATGGAGTACGACGTTGTCGGCACCTGCGCCGCTATTGCAAAATTCGACATCTGGTAGCTGCCGACACCGGCAAAGACAGCGAGGTTTTTGAGTACAGATACGGTGGCCTGTTCAGTTCTGAAGGCATATCCGGAGGCCAGATGAATTTCGTTTCCACCCAGCGGCGTCACATAGACGTCGTAGGTCTTGTTGGGGACATTGACCGCCATACGAACGTGGTAAGTGCTTCCGGCCGTGTAGGGAACCGCAACATCCGCGGCATAGGAACTTCCGTTACGAGCGTCTATGCTGCCGGTCGTGTTGAATCTGACGATGGCCGCGCCGTCGGTGAAGCTTTGTGCCGGTACGGCGGACAGCACCGTTACTCCGTCAATGTTACCGGCATTGGGAATCATGTCGAAACTGGCAGTGAACACTCCGCTTTGCGATGCAAAGGACTGGTTTTGCCAAACACTGGAACTGGTAATAGATGTCGAAGACGTGCTGTTCTCGGCAAACGTCGGCAAGATCGTATGATTGGCGGTGACGTTGCTGAAGATGTAAGTGGACACCGCGCCTACCGACACACCATCGACCGTTACGCCCACAATCTTGTAACCGCTTGCCGGTGTTATGGTATATCCCTGGCTTCCGCCCGAATTAACTGAAACCGAGCCTGCCGGTGAGATGCTGCCGCCTGCCCCAGCGCTGGAGGAAATGGAATAGGTGGCTACCGGATTAGCCGCGAAGGTTGCGGAAATCGTATGGTTTGCGGCAACATTGCTGAAAGTGTAGGTATAACTGCCCTGGTTGGTGGCTACCACGGATCCATCAACGGATACGCTGGCTGTTTTATAACCGGAGTTGGGTGTAATCGAAAATTGCTGATTAGCAGCTTTGGTGACCTTGACGATGCTTACTGTGGTTGAACCACTGGTTCCTTGGCTGACATTGGGGTTATTCAGTGCCGTGATCGAGCCGCTACCGTTCGCAGTTGCAGTGATGTCATAGGTTACGGCAGAGGAATTGAAGGTCGCGGTTATGCTTGTTGAGGCGTTCATGGTAACGGTGCAGCTTCCGGTCCCGCTGCAACCGCCTCCGGACCAGCCCGCGAAGGATGAACCGCTTGCGGGGGTTGCCGTAAGGGTGACGGCTGTTCCCGGCGCGTAGCCATTGGTGCAGACGCTTCCGCAATTAATACCGGAACCGGTCACTGTTCCGCTACCGGTTCCATTCTGGGCGATCATGAGGGAATACTGGGTAGTTGACGGCACCGACTTGCTCACCTCGTTAGAATACCCGCTCTGGTTTCCTTCCGAGTCATAGGCTGTCGAGGCAAAATAATATGTCTCTCCTTCAGCCAGATCGGTAACGGTATAACTTGTCGTTTTTCCGGAATTAACGGAGTTGGTATAGACACCGGGAGTCTTGCCGTAATGCAGTTTATAACCAGCAACGCTTGTCTCATATACGGCATCCCATGAAAGGGTGGCCTGGGCCGAATACGCCGACATCACCGACGAGAAAAGCAATGTCGCTGCTACGACAAAAACACTCAAACACCTAACATTACTACAGATTACTGCTTTAACAAATTTTGCGTTTAAAAACGCACATCTACCTTTTGCTTCCATACAAAAATACCTCCTTGATATCTGTGCCCAAACGAAGAGCACCCCTCAAGGAGGTACTACTATCGCCCGGCAACCCTGCTACCATGTCCCGATAATTCCGGGATTTAGATCAGTGGCTTTGCGCCCCATTCTTTCGAATGGTTTACCCTGTTCAGGCGGATGGTGATCCGTACATTTTTTGCTTCCGACACCTCCATAACCGATGAACCCTGTTGCTTTCCAACGTACCTGTGCATTAGATAAGTATGTTATTTCCTCCCAGTTTCTAATGTTGTTTCAAGCGGTGCCTCACCATAAAAAAAGCCGGGTGCCGAATATCTGGTGATATTTCGGCGACCCGGCTGTCTGCATGAGACCCTGTAGGCTTTCCGTCCCATCCTCGCGGATGGTTTAGTATTATCGTGTATCAGGTTTATGAATCTGTTTCGTTTTAGTAATTGTTCGGTATTTTTTGCCAGAACTTTAATCTTTTATTTGCCGTTAAATAACTTTGCCTTGCGCGGCCGAATCATGAAACACAATAAAAAAGCCGGGTCGCCGAATATCTGGTGATATTTCGGCGACCCGGCTGTCTGCATGAGACCCTGTAGGCTTTCCGTCCCATCCTCTCGAATGGTTTAGTATTATCGTCTTTCACCTTTGTAAGGTAATGTTTTTCGTGATGCACCCTAAATCAAAGAACTCTGTCATTCAACATAAAATTTCATAATTAGAGCAAGAACAATTAGATTCTACAAGATAACTCCGAACTTCTAACAACAATCTCATATGAAGCATATATTGAACCAATTTTTCATGATGACGCAAACCTCTGGAGATCGTTGTTTCATGCAGGATTACAGGTACATTACCCTTCCCTAATTCTGCAGCAGCTGGCCAAACTAGCATTTTTTGTCACAAAATGGTGACAGATTGTGACAATACAGGAAGGAATCTTGAGAAAACTATTTTCAAAAAATACGACCTCCTGCCCATAGTGAATTGCCTCCCCTTGTTCTCACCCCTTTGCCTGTTCACTGAAATCATGTATACTAATTCAAACGAAACGTATTAATTACCATTAAATCCAAACATCAGACAACTGACTCCAAGGAAAAAACAATGATCAATAAAATATCCTGCAAAGAACTCTACCAGTGGATTGCAGAAGAACGTGATTTCATCATGATTGACACGCTGCCACCAGAATTTTATCAGTCACGGCACATAGCAGGTGCACACAATGCTTGCGTGTACGAAATACCCTTCCTCGAACAGGTGAGAGAGATTACCCGTGACGTAATTTCCTGCATTGTTCTGTACGATTCAAGTAACCGCTCTCGAGGCGCTGAAAGTGCCGCAAACAAACTATCAGGAATCGGGTATACACAGGTTTTTGTTCTTTCCGGCGGCATCGAAGAATGGGAAGGCAGCGGCTATCCCGTCGACGTTGTGGGTCCCGAAATTGAGGAAGAGCCCGCCCTCTCCGATGGAGTTCATCCCATTGACTGTACGGAGAGCAGAGTTGAATGGACCGGAAGAAACCTTTTCAAGAAACATTTTGGTACCATCGCCATGTCCGACGGAGAAATTACCGTCAAGGAAGGCGAAGTTACCAACGGCTCAATCACTCTCGACATGCGTACCATCAAGAATTGCGATCTTCGTGACCAGGAAGAAAACAGCCTCTTGGTCCACCATCTAAAATCCGATGATTTTTTCGATGTGGAGCGTTTCCCCACGGCAAGCTTCGACCTTCTCGAGTGCGGGGTTCTGGTCGGTGCAACCCCTGGTTCACCGAACTATTTCATCAGAGGGAAACTCACCCTGAAAGATGTGACAAAAGAGGTTTCCATTCCCGCGAATATCGTGCCTGGCGACAACGGAAGCATCCGGGCCCAGGCGTGCTTCGATATTGACCGGACAGAATGGAACATCAACTATGGATCAGGAAAGCTGTTCGAAAAACTTGGCATGCACCTGGTGAACGACACGATTTCTCTGGAACTATTCATAACCGCGCGATAAACCGACCCCAGCGACTATCCTTTTTCAGTTCTTCCTAGTAAACTCCCAGGAATTAATAAAATGCCCTCCCCCACTCGGGGAGGGCCACAAGAGAAGTTTTGTAACGACTCGGGACTACTCGAATGAGTTCCCCTTGCCGTCTTTTCCGTCGTGCACCCGAGAGGCTTGATCGGGAGACATGAAAGGCGATAATTCTATCATTCGGTCGGCAAGAGAATTGATTTCAGCCACGAGATTTTTGTCAATTTTTTTCAGCCAACGCTTCGGAATGCCTTCCATACCATAGTAGGCCCCCGCAAGCATACCGGCAATGGCACCGGTCGTATCTGCATCCCCACCCTGGTTCACCGTTTCCACGAGGCAGGACTCAAAATCCCTGGTTTTGAAGAAATAGTGAAAAACGGTTTGCATGGTATCAACCACATATGCAGTGGCAAGGCCATGGTACGGTTCAAAGCGGAAATTTTCGTAGCGGGAAAGGAGAATTTCAAGTTCCCGGCGCAGGCGTGACTTTGAATAACCCAGCAGGGAAAGATGCACGAGACTGCCAAGGGCTATGCAGGCTGCATCAGACAAAGGATGATTGTGTGTTACGTGGGCCTGCTGGATGGAATACTCTTGGAGGAGGTCTGCACTGGTGAGAGTACACAGGGCAACCGGCAGCATCCGCATGCAGGCCCCATTACCGGCGTCCCATTGGTTATAAGGAGACTCAAGAACCCCTTTGAGCATATAGTTTCTGATCCCCCGACGACAGGTATCCCCCACATCGATGGGCTTGGTGCGAAGCCAGGCGGCAAATGATTCAGCGATTCCCGGCAGCGACCATCCCCCTGCCGCGTCAATGGCGCGTGCAATGCAGAGGGACATCTCGGTATCGTCGGTAATCTGACCCGGCTTCAGGCGGAGCCAGCCTCCGCCAATAATTTCCCGCACCGTGCCATGCTTGGAACGTATCTCACCGGGAGTCATGAATTCAAGCCCTGCACCCAGGGCATCCCCCACTGCAACTCCAAGGAAAGCGGCCCTTGCTCTTGTGCGAATATCATCAGGTGTTCCTATAACGGCCATGATGAAAGTAGTGCAATAAACACACCGCTGGATATACCGCAGGCAACTATCTGAAATGCCGAGTAAAGCCCCCTCTCACCGCACGATTTTTGCCTACTATTTCAGCACCACCTCGCACATTTTAGGCGCCGACCCGAACAGGAAAACCATCATGCAACTGGCAAATAGCAGTAAAATCAGCAGCTAATCTTTATTTCAAATCTGGCACGCTTTCTGCCATACATACGATACCAATGCAAAGAAGCATTAAAGTTCCGGCAACGAAGCCCGGCGAAAAGGATTTCGCCGGGCTTTTTCCGTTTCAGACCCCAGACGGTTCAGAAAGGAGACTTCCATGGCAACGAGCTGCGATAAGAAGAAAAATATACAGGGACATCCATGTTTTGGCGGCAACCACAACAACAACGGAAGAATGCATCTGGCGGTGGCACCCCGCTGTAATATCAAATGTGGATACTGCACAAGGAAACACGACTGTGCCAACGAATCACGCCCCGGTGTTACCAGCAAGATTTTGACCCCTGAGGAAGCACTTGTTAAAGTACGGGAAGTCATGTCAAGTGAAATTCTCGGACCAATAATCAAGGTTATCGGCATAGCCGGCCCCGGAGATCCCCTGGCAAACGAGGAGACCTTCAGAACCTTTGAACTCATCGACAAGGAGTTCCCCCAGCTTATCAAGTGCATGAGCACCAATGGGCTGCTTCTTCCGGAAAAGATCGAACGACTTGAAGCCCTGAATCTCTGCAGCGTTACCGTCACCCTGAATGCCCTTGACCCGGAAGTTGCGGGGAAAATTTACTCTCACGTTCTCTATCAAGGGAAAAGATACACCGGTCGTGAAGGAGCGGAGATTCTCATCGCCAACCAGATCAGGGGAATCGAGCAGGCAGCTCGATTCGGCATGACTGTCAAGGTAAATACGGTCCTTATTCCTGGGCTCAATGATGAGCAGATTCCACTCATAGCCAAACGAATCAAGGAACTTGGCGCAACGGTCATGAATATAATGCCCCTTATTCCCCAGGCAGATTTTGCCGATGTCGTCCCTCCCAGTCACGAAAGACTGGAGCAAATCCGCCTCGCCAACGAACAGATAATCGGACAATTCAAGCATTGCCGCCAGTGCCGTGCCGACGCCGTCGGGCTCATCGGCCAGGACGTGAAGTTCGAGGAATCGGGTTGCAATCCGCAGGCAACCTGACCTGCCAGCGATTTTGCCGGCTGAAATGTTTAATAACGGATGTGTACGACCAGTAAGAAGGTGACTGTTTTGTTCTGCAACGATGACATCAATGAGTTTCTCTCTCTCGCAGCAGAAGAAGGGTGGATCAGCGATGCCTGGGAACTGGAGTTTCTACGGAGAACCTTTCCCTCCGGCTGCCTTGTTTGCAGAAACAAAGGAATTCCCGTGGCATTCCTCACCTCGATTAAACATGGACGGAGCGGCTGGATTGGTAATCTGCTGGTTCGTAAGGAATGGCAGGGACAGGGCCTGGGATCCGCACTTTTTCAGAGAGCCCTGGAAGTGCTTGATGAAGCGGGTACCCGGACCGTCTGGCTCACCGCTTCGGTTTCCGGTCGCCCCATCTATGAACGACAGGGTTTTATTGCCATCGACACAGTAAACCGCTGGCATGCTCAAGGAAGATTTACACCAGTCAACGACACAGCTGATGGTTTCGCGGAGATTCTTGCATTGGATGAGGCCGGGTGGGGAGACAGCAGAGAAACCCTGCTCCGTGCGACAATCGAACGAGGTAGATTGTCACTCCTGCCTGACGGCTTTATGGCCCAGCAGGGCGAGGAGAATGCCGTTATGATTGGCCCCTGGGGGAGCAGAAATCCGAAAACAGCAACAAAGCTTTTGCAGCAGCGCATGATTCCGGAGAAAGATGGTTCGCAGATATTTCTCGACGTTCCGTCGAAGAACCGAGATGCGTCGGAACTGCTGCTCAAGACAGGATTCACCGTAGAATCATCGAGCACACTCATGTACCGGGGAGATAAGCCGGACTATGCCCCGGAATACATTTATGCCCTTGCCAGCATGGGAAGCATGGGGTAAAACCGGGACCTACAAAAGTTACCTTTTCTTTACCCGAAATCCCGCCTTTTCCAAACCATTGAGATCGACACCTCCCGAAGGGACTATCTTCTCGGCCTTTTGATTTTTCTCCCTCTTCGTACGTTGGTCTCCCGAACCGTCGGCCTCACGGATGGAAAGCGAAATCCTCTTACGCTCAAGGTCGACCGCCAGCACCTTCACCTTCACAACCTGCCCCACGCTGACAGCATCGTTCGGATTTTTTATGAACCGATCTGCAAGATGGCTGACATGAACCAGTCCGTCCTGGTGGACCCCGACATCCACAAAAGCACCGAATGCAGTTACATTAGTTACTACACCCTGAAGAACCATGTCTTCTTTCAGGTCAGTAATCTCCCGGATTTCATCACGAAAGACCGTTGCCTGAAATTCCCTGCGCGGATCCCTACCCGGCTTTTTCAGTTCGTCCAGAATATCTCGCAAGGTTGGAAGACCAACAAATTCGGTTACGTAGCGTGCCAGATCAATGCGTGACACCAGAGTGGGATCGGCAACAAGGTCAACCAGGGCGACACCCAGGTCAGAAGCCATCGCCCCGACAAGGGAATAGCGCTCAGGATGAACTGCCGTGTTATCCAGCGGGTTTATTCCATCGCATATACGGAGAAAGCCGGCAGACTGTTCAAAGGCCTTTGCCCCAAAGCGGGGAACCTGAAGAAGGGACTTTCGGCAGGGGAACTTTCCCTGTTCGTCACGATAGCGTACGATGGCCTTGGCAAGGGAAGAACTGAGCCCGGAAACATAGGCCAGGAGCGCCCACGAAGCGGTGTTCAGATCCACCCCCACGTAGTTTACACACGACTCAACCACTGCATCGAGAGACTTCTTCAGGTGGGCCTGACTGACATCATGCTGGTACTGCCCCACACCAATGCTCTTAGGATCAACCTTGACAAGTTCGGCCAGGGGGTCCTGAAGCCTGCGCCCGATGGAGATAGCCCCTCTAATCGTGAGGTCGAGATCAGGAAACTCTTCGCGTGCGATGTCTGATGCCGAATAGACACTGGCACCAGCCTCACTCACCAGAACAACGGGCAACTGCAACCCCACTCCTGCCAGGGCCTCCCGGACAAACTGTTCCGTTTCCCTCCCGGCAGTTCCGTTGCCCACGGCAATCATCTCGAAGTTATGACTCGTGATGAGCTTGAGCAGATCCTGCCTGGCCGCTTCGGCTTTACCCTTGCCGGAATGAGGATAGATGGTAAGGTGGTCGACAAAGCGGCCGGTGGCATCAACGGCAGCAGCTTTGCATCCTGTTCGCAGCCCTGGATCAATACCGAGAACCCTTTTCTCACCGGCAGGAGGAGCAAGAAGCAGGTTCCGCAGGTTATCGGCAAAGACTTTGATTGCCGCCTCATCGGCACGCTGCTTTGACTCCAATCGCAGTTCAACCTCGATGGAAGGGGCCAGCAACCGCTTATAGGCATCCTCCACGACACTCGAAAGAAACTGCTGGCAGATACCTGTCCCGGTGATGACCCGCTCTCTCAACCCAGCAAGAATCTCCTCTACCGGTGCCAGAATGGAAAGGAAGAGGACCTCTTCCTTTTCTCCTCTCCGCATGGCAAGCATACGGTGGGATGGCACATCCTTCAACAATTCATGGTAATCGTAATACATTTCAAACTTGGTAACGGTTTCCTTTTTGTCTAAAGCGACTCGTGATGAAATCTTACCCTGTTCCCAGGTAAGACGGCGGACAAACGCCCTAAGATCAGCATTCTCGGCAATTCGTTCGGCGACAATGTGTCCGGCACCTTCCAATGCAGTTGCTGCATCGGGAACATCGCGCCCCGCATCTACAAAGGGGAGAGCTGCATCCTCAAGGGAAACCGCTATCAGTTCCTGTGCGGCAACCAGGTCAGCCAACGGCTCCAGGCCCCGCTCTTTGGCAATGGTTGCCTTCGTGCGACGTTTCGGCTTGAAAGGGAGATAGAGATCTTCCAACTCTGTTTTCTGACGAGTTTCCTGAATACGTTGTGCGAGCTCAGCTGTCAGCTTTCCCTGCTCTTCGATCGTCTTCAGGACCGTGATTTTGCGATCTTCAAGTTCAGAAAAGTAGCCGAAACGCTCCTCGACACCACGGATCGCAACCTCATCCATCTCGCCGGTCTGCTCTTTGCGATAGCGAGCAATAAAGGGCACCGTGGCACCCTCCCGAAGAAGGTCTACAGTATTTTCCACTTGAAAAAGCTTGAGCCCTGACTCTTCTATCAGCCAAGGGAGAATCCGGTCACGATAAGTATCAGAATGAGACATAAATATACCTTTCAGAATGCCTGTTACGGATTTCTAAGAATCAGCGGAGGATTTCTTGTCAATAAAAGGGCAACACCCGCCCACAGGGGGGTGAACCATAGCACAGAAAGGATGCTTTTGAAAAGAGGTCGTGGATGTTTTCTGAGAAGCGGGAAGCAGAAGTTTTCGAAGTTTAAAGCAAAAAAAAACTCCGGGGTTACCCGGAGCTTTTTTCCGATGAAAATCTGAATTAGATTTTTGAAACGTTTGCAGCCTGAAGGCCTTTCGGGCCTTTGACAACATCAAACGTTACCCTGTCACCTTCGGCAAGAGATTTAAACCCATCGCCGACGATGGCGGAAAAGTGACAAAATACGTCTTCGCCATTTTCCTGCTCAAGAAAACCAAAACCCTTACTGTCATTAAACCATTTAACTGTTCCGTTTACCATGTACTTTCTGTCTCCCGATCCGTCTTGTTTATTTTATCAAGAATCATCCCGAATACTTTTTTCCTTTTACCGTTTTAGACAATCGATGTCAAGCAATTTTAACCACCCTACGCCTACACAACCTTACGGGGATTTATTAATTTGTATCCATAAGGAAACTCCGCAACAACACGTTCCGCGTCGGGTTGGGGCTTTCAAGGTATCTGACCTGTCCTATGTAAAAGATTTGAGTGCTTGTAATTGTTCTCAACAATTCCTGTTGACAACCTGTTGATAACCATGTTGGAAAACAGAAAAAGTTCCATTAATTCTGGAGATAGCTTCAAATTGCCTAAATCCTATTCAATCGCAATATCCTTTAAATATCAATATGTTACAATTTTACGCGCTAATTTCGGTAACTTAGACAGGGTAAAGTTTATGCTGTTCTTTTGTGCTGGAGAAATAAAATACTTATAAACATGCGATATGTTTCAAGGAACACAGCCTTCTAGCTGACAGGCCTCACGAACAGCCAGAACTGATGCTTCAGCAATAACAACCAGCTGTTTCCATCAAGGCAACAAACACTTCCAACCCAGTCCAAGATAACGCCTGCTAGCTTCCTGAAACCACAGCAGCCCACCAGGCCACAACGGGCACGGCCGCAGCAGTGAGTGCCAGCAGGAAATTTACGCGCGAGCCAGGACGACCAAATCTTTCCACAAAATACTCCCCCATCAGTCCGAGGAGAATTCCAAAAATAAAACCGAACAGGTGCGCTCCGATATCGGTATTCTCGCCTTCGGTACCAAGCATCGCCAGAAGAGCTAGAGCCCCGGCAACAGGAAGAAACCAATTTTTCCATCGTCTGTTTTTTCCACGAATTACCTGCAATGCGGCGAGGATGCCGACGGCTCCGAACACGAGAGTAGAAGCTCCGATGGACGTATGGTACTCAGGCTGAAACCAGGCATTCGTCAACGTGCCAAGGATCCCGGACAACAGGAGCAAGGTCCAGGCAAGTCCCGACCCGAGATCCCTGCAGAGATGGACAATAAAAAACCCTCCAATGGTGAGATTTCCGAAAAGATGCAGCGCTCCGGAATGAAGCGTCAGGGCGGTGACCGTTCGCCACCATTGTCCGTCCAGGATCTTTCCGGCTTGCGCGCTGCCCAATTCCAGCCAGTGAAGGGGGGGATGACCAAAGAGAGGTATGTCTAGACGAGTCAGGTTGTGAAAGGTTGCCACGAGCAGGAGCACCGAAAGAGTCGACAGAGTGTTCTCCACCAAAGGGGTTGCCTTTGGAGCGAGCGGTGGCCAGTTCCGGTTTGCCTCTTCAAAGAGGCGCAATTCTTCCAGTGCGGGCAGGTAGAATCCCGGCGGGACGAGAAGGGCCCAGCCGCCAACTGCCTGCTCTACGCGACAAGGTACGGATCGAGACTCCAGAACCAAGGCCCAGAGGGAGGCTCGTTGCCGGGACAGGGCGACGGTGGCCGACGTGCCAGCCCGCAGATCAGCAGGAACGGGACGCCAAGAATCACTCCCGGTTTCCACTACTTCAGCCTCACTACCCATGGTAATCAGTGGCGCAAGGTACCCTTGCCGAAACAGAGCATATGTAATCCCGGAACCCTAGCGACACTGCACAGCACCGACTATCCTGGCCGGAATGAAAGGCTCTTCCTTAAAATAGTGATGCCTGAGAACAGTGTATCCTTGAGGACAGTGTTTTTCTGCCTGTTCTTCCCAGTCTCGGTGCAAAGTGCTGGAATTAAGATACGAGGTTGTCCCATCGTCATGGACCTCAATCTCAATAGTGTCGGCGACCTTAGCGGTATGTACAGTCTGGGAACAACCAGTCAGCAGCACAAGAATAAGCAGTGGGAAAGTGGGTCGTGCCATAAGAGTGCCCCTCTTTTCATGAAACAGTTTACTTCTTCCATGCGGAAAAGGGGTTTCCCGCCAGATACGCATTGTAATATCTTACATCACCGGTCACTTCTTGTCCAAGCCAGTCAGGAAATTCCGGTTGCTGCTCCTCATCTTCCAGTTCCACCTCCGCCAGTACAAGTCCGTTGTTTTCCCCCAAAAATTCGTCGACATCCCAAGTAAAGCTTTCTACTTTAACATGGTAGCGGATTTTTTCCACAAGCCCTCCACTGCGCATGCTCCCGAGCATGGCTTCGGCATCCTCCAAAGGAATTCGGTACTCGAATTCGTCCCTCGTCATCCCTTCGGTCCTGCCTTTAACGGTGAGGAAACCTTCACCACCAAGTATCCGTACCCTTACGGTAACTTTCTCACCGGTAACCAGGTATCCTTGTCGGCAGGCCAGACCCTGGCAGCCAATTTTCCAGGAATCATTTTTCACCAGAAATTTTCTTTCTATTTCACGTGCCATATTATGCTCCGTTCCGGTTTCAGTGAAATATACCGGTAGATTTTTTAAAAAATTGAAAGATACGGATGCCCCTGCCAAGATTCGCACCACAACCAGCCGGGCATGCGGTATGATGTCAGCTGCAGGCTGTATTTCCAGGAAATGCTCCACAAAGACCAACGGTAAAGAGGAGACAAAATGATGCAGGGTTGGGTCCTGATTGCACTCGTTTCCGCAACGGGAGATGCCGTGCGCGATCTGGCAGCAAAGCGCGTTCTCACCAAGGGAAACTCCCTCCTGTTCACCTGGCTGATCTTTGCCCTGCCTCTTCCCGCAATCTATACCGCTGACTACCTTGTCGGCATGCCGCAGCCCTTGCCCGGATTCTATGGGGCGCTATGCACCGCGCTCCCGCTGGAAATCCTTGCGCAGATTCTCTACATGCAAGCGCTCCGGCTTTCTCCCCTCAGCATCGTTGCCCCCCTGCTCTCCCTTTCTCCCGTATTTATGCTGGTGGTCCCGCTGCTCCTCATTGGCGAAAAAATTAACCTGATCGCCGGGACCGGAGTTCTTCTGATTGCCTCCGGTGCTTACCTGCTGAACGCCGGGGCCGTGAAGCGCGGGGTTCTGGAGCCATTCAAGGCCCTGCTGCGGGAGCGTGGAGCTGTCTACATGTGCGTTGTGGCGCTGCTCTTTTCCTTCACTGCGACCCTTTCCAAAAAGGCGATCATGCTCTCATCCCCACTGCATTACATGGCGGTCTACTGGACCGGCATCGTTGTCGGCATGACCCCGCTGCTTTTCTTCGCCTATCGGGGGAAGTGGCGGAATACTTTCCGTGACGGCGCGGTCAGAAAATCTCTCCTCCCCGCCCTCCTGTTTGTAACGGCAGTATTCGCCGCTGCCTACGCCATGAGCATCACCAAGGTAACCTACGTCACCACGGTAAAAAGACTCAGCGTTTTATTCAGCATTTTGCTGGCTGGCGCGGTCCTCAAGGAAAAATCCATCCGGGAGCGATTTGCCGGGGGTGCACTCATGGTGACCGGATTTGCCTTGATTGTCCTGTTCGGATAAAAGGGGAGATACCCAAAGAATTCTTTCTTTTCTCAAATAGTACTCACGGAAATCAAGCTTGTCATGTTCTATTTTACAGCGAGCCGCATTTGTCACCGGACAAGGAAAACCCTCTGGACAGGCCCTTGGCAAACGTGTAGGGTAAGCAGCCACGTGATCCGGCATGGCCGGCTTGCCCAAGGTGGAATCTTTTGACAGTGCGACAGAACAGGCTGCCCCTATGAACTATATCGCTGATCTCCACATACATTCGCCCTTTTCCCGCGCCACAAGCAGGGAATGCTCGCCCGCGGGGCTCAGTGCCTGGGCTCGAATCAAGGGCATTCAGGTGGTCGGCTCCGGAGATTTTACTCATCCGGGCTGGTTTCAACGCCTCAAAGAAGACCTTGAACCGGCAGAAAGCGGATTCTTCCGCCTCCGCAACGAAAACATCGCACCCCCGCACCCGCTGCTGCCGGCCAGCATAGAACCGGTCCGCTTCATGCTCTCTGCCGAAATCAGCTGTATCTACAAACGGCACGGCGTGGTTCGCAAGGTTCACAACCTTGTATACGTGCCAGACTTTCCCTCTGCGGAGCGGATAAATGCCCGCCTGGCAAGGATCGGCAACATTCAATCAGACGGTCGCCCCATTCTCGGACTCGATTCACGGGATCTCCTGGAAATCGTCCTGGAGGAGGCACCGGATGGTTTTCTGGTCCCGGCCCACATCTGGACGCCCTGGTTCTCCCTCTTCGGCTCTAAATCGGGATTCGATCGGATAGAGGACTGCTTCGGCGAGCTGACGCAGCACGTTTTTGCCCTGGAAACCGGCTTGTCATCGGACCCTGCCATGAACCGGATGATCTCTGCCTTGGACCGCTTCGCCCTCATCTCCAACTCGGACTGTCATTCACCGTCGCGACTCGGCCGGGAGGCGAATCTTTTCTCCACCGGCTACGACTTCTACTCCCTCCGTGATGCCCTGAAGTCAAACTCCAGGGAGGTCTTTCGCGGCACGGTCGAATTTTTCCCCGAGGAAGGAAAGTACTACCTTGACGGCCACCGGGCCTGTGGCGTAAGGCTCGAACCGGAAGAAACCCGCAGGGTCGAAAGTCGCTGTCCGATCTGCAACAAACCACTCACTGTCGGTGTTCTCCACCGGGTTCTTGAACTGGCAGACCGGCGGGAACCGTTCTATTCCGACACCTCCCCCGTTTTTCACAGCCTTGTTCCCCTTCCCGAGGTGCTGGGAGAAATACTGGGAGTCGGTCCGGCTTCAAAAGCGGTGGAGAGGGCATACAACCTCGTAATTGGCCACTTTGGCTCCGAGTTTGGCCTGCTGCTCCGTGCCTCTGCAGAAGAGATCCGTGAGGTTTCCCCGCTGCTCGCCGAAGCAATTTGCCACATGAGGGAAGGACAGGTCCTCCGTCAGGGTGGATACGACGGAGAATTTGGCACTATCCGGCTCTTTAAAAAAGATGAACTCCTACGGCTGCACGACACCTTCGGCCCCTTTCTTGGAGAAAAACCACGAATGAGGCAAAATAAACAACAGCCATGACGTCTGAATCGACACCTTTACCTGCCGACGCACACTCTTGATACTCTCTTTTTTTGTCACCTGCCTGTAAATTTCCGTCAATTATCCATAAACTGCCTTACTCGTTCCCGGAAAATTGAAGCACTTTTCCGTGCCGAAGCAGCTCATAGCGCACTTCTATAACTAAAACATAACAAATGGCATACGATTTGCTTATTACATCACTGGCGAAAGAGAAGGAACAAGCCGAATACAGCAGCTGAAGGCTCCTTCTCGTCTTCCGATATACTACATAGTTTCCATCCAGGAACGGTTCTTTTTCGCCCTGACAGCGTCAATCAGCGGTCTTGTTTGTGCGACGTACAGTAGTACGTCTCCGCACAATCCCTTGATTTCCTTGTCAGGACAAAAAAATCCTCGTTTCCAAATTGGAAACGCCTAGTTTCACATCCGGAGTTTCCGGATGAAAACTACATACCTGCGCTGCAGTATCCCCGTTTGACGACGACCCTCCTCCTCCGTGTAGTCAAGGACTACACGCGCACGTTCATTTTTCCTCTACCCCGGAAAAAGAAGAGTCTAACTCTTCCATGACACAACCTGACATGCATAATACCAATTCCAGATCAAGGATGATCTCAAGGCGGCGAGGATTGAGGCTGCGAGGCGAACTGAAGAGTACGTTGAGCAGCCGAAGACGAGCCAACGCAGAGAGGGCCTTAATATGGAATTGGGATAAGACTCTTTCCCGTCTCCCTGCAAAACAGGCTGTCACACAAGGAGCGTTGCATGAAACTCGTCAAACAGGCAAGGGTGATCCTTGTGGCACTAGTGATAACTATCAGCGGGAACCTTAGTTGTTTCGCCAGCGACAACTCGCACTCTTCGGAAATTTTCATGGACGCCATGATCGGCGGTTTGGCCGGGGGGTTGGTAGGTGCGGCAGTGCTGGCCTTCACGAGGAAACCGGGCCAACACCTTGAATACATGGCATATGGAACCGCAGGGGGGGCTGTCGCAGGTGGAGCGTACGGCCTTTTCAAGTCGCAAACATCCCTGATAGCAATCAAAGGAGATAAGATCAGTATTGACGTACCGTTGATCATGCCTGATGTTCAGGAGAAAGGAACACGGGGAACCAACGTTACCATCATGGCGGAATTGATCAGCGGCAGATTCTGACCAAGCAGAGCAGCACAACCATCGAATGAATCCGGTGTGGTATACTCTTTTCCAGTTAATGGAATCATGCCAGGCTCACCAAACGTGGGGAAAAGTACCCTGATTTGCCTGAACGATTCTCACAATCCTCATGACGAACCTGCAGGCGTCTCGCATGCTGACGAGCTGAGGAGTCAAGGGGAATCGGGGGAGGGAAAGCCACCCCAGGGGAAATTTAGATGCTCTTATGGATCGAATTCACCGTTTGTGTGCTGCTCATTCTCTACTCCGGTACCAAGCTGGCCAAATACGGTGACGTCATCGCAGAAAAAACCGGGTTAGGCAGAACCTGGGTGGGTGTTGTTATCATGGCATCAGTCACCTCACTCCCGGAACTGGCCACCGGCATCAGTTCCGTCACCTTTGCGGATGTTCCGGATATTGCAGTCGGCGATATTCTCGGAAGCTGCGTGTTCAACCTGCTCATACTAGCTCTTCTGGACATAGCACATCGTGATGAGCCGATCAAGACAAGAGCCCATCACGGCCACTTGCTCGCCGCGGGTTTTTCCATTCTGCTCCTCGCCATGGTCGGCACCTGGATTTCCGTTCGGAAACCCTTGCTGACCTTCGGTTGGCTCGGTCTGTACAGCCTGGTTTTCATCGTAATTTATTTCGTTGCCATGAAGATGGTTTATTCATACGAGAAAAGACAGTTGGCGAAGTTTATCGGTGGGATTGCCGAGGAACTGAAGTATGAAACCATCCCCGCGAAAAAAGCTGTTTCCATCTATTCCATCAATGCCTTGGTTGTTATTGCAGCAGCCGTCTCCTTGCCGGGAATTGGTGCAGATCTGGCAACGAGCACCGGTCTGGGGCAAACCTTCATTGGGACCATCTTTATCGCCGTCTCCACTTCCTTGCCGGAAGTAGTCGTCTCCATCGCCGCAGTGAAAATGGGCGCCATTGACATGGCGATCGGTAACCTGCTGGGAAGCAACCTCTTCAATATCCTTATTCTAGCCGTCGATGATTTCTTCTTCGTGAAAGGTCCGATTCTCTACCATGTGCAAAGTTGCCACGCCATCTCCGCCCTATCGGCAATCGCTATGACCGGCCTGGTATGCATTGGGATAACCTACCGCGCGGAAAAAAAACTGCTTCTGTTGCCTTGGGATTCCATCGGCATAATTCTTTTATTTATTACCAACCTGATGTTGCTCTACATGCTCAGATAATGTCGGGGGAAAGAGGTACGGGGTACACGGCTACCAGTTCCCGAAAGAAGGGCCGTTTGCGAACGAAGATTTTAAGGTGGCAGGAAAAGAAGGCTCGCGTCAGGCTCTTGCCTTAGGCTCTCCCAAGGGACGGAACACGGCGGTAGGAGTTGTGGGGTTGGCACTGGCCGGGGAGTCGAAATGCACGACCCGGTTGCGGCCGGAAAGCTTTGCACGGTGGAGCGCCACATCGGCGCAGCCGATCAAGGACTGAAAGTCATTGCCGTTGGCAGGAGCTGTCGCAATACCGATGCTTACCGTGAGGCGCCCGAGAGGCAGATTCTCTTCATGGGTAAACCCAGCCCGCTCCACCTCGCGCCGGAACCTTTCAGCAACACAGAACGATTCCTTTTTCGAGGTACCGGGCAGAATGATGCAGAACCTCTCCCCGCCAAAGCGAGTTACGATATCCATCTGGCGAGCGGATCCCTTGAGCAGGCGCGCCGTCTTTTTCAGAACCACATCGCCGGCTGCGTGACCGCACAGCTCGTTGTAGACCCTGAAGTTGTCCAGGTCCACCTGTAGAATCGTGACACTCTGCTGCTGCCTGCCGCAACGGCTCAGTTCCTCGTCCAACCGCTGCTCCAGGAAGCGGCGATTAAAAAGTCCGGTAAGGGGATCGGCAAGGGTTACTTCTTCCAGTTGAGCCGCTTTCTCACTGAACTCGGTCCTCTCCAGAACTACACATGCATGGCGCGCCACGGTAAGCAGAAGCTCCAGATCAGCTTCAGAAAAGACCCCTCCGTTCCGCTTGTCCGAAAGATTCAGCACTCCGATGACAGAACCCTTTACCCGGAGCGGAATACTGATAAAAGATTTGGTCTTGAAACGGGATCGGTTGGAAATCCGGACCCTCGAATCCCGCTCGATATCTTTTACCAGGAGAGGCTCGCCGCTTTCCGCCACTTTACCGGCGATCCCCCTGCCGACACGTGCACTCATACTGCGAGCCAACTGCAGGCTCATCCCCAAGACCGACTCGATGCGAAGGTTCTTTCCGTTATCGTCTATCAGCATGAGAGAACCCGATGAAGCCTGGAGAAGATCCGCAGCCGTTTCGAGAATTGAGAGGTAAAGGTCACGCCTGTTCTCTGTCGACGAGATAGTGCTCAGCACAGTCACGAATTTACTGGCAAGAGAAGCCTCCAGCCGATGTGATTCTTCCACACGGAACTGGAGCAGCTTTGCCGCAACTCTGTCGGTAATCATCCCCACCAGAAGGCTGTCACGGTATTTGAGGTCATCATCAAAAATGGCAAGCAGGCCCAACACCTGGTCTCCGCTGGTGATCGGCAGGCAGAGTGCTCTCTCCGCCACCACCGAAGGAAAGTGCTCTCCCATCTGCTTCTCGGGCACCAGTACCGGACCGGAATCGCCAAAGGGGAAGAGCGAAGCCAGCTGCGTTTCCGAGCATATGCCCAGATTTTTTACCATCCCTATGAGCCCATGCAAAGAGACATCTTTTCCCGGGCCATTCGTGATACCGATGGCAACTCGAGGGATATCAAAAAGAATTCCCAGTGTTTCACTCAAGAGCCCCATCAAGTCTTCCGGGTTTGAGATGCCTTCCATGTGTGCCAGAATACCTCGAACCGTCCGGAACATCTCCAGGTTCTTTTCAAGTAACCGCGCCTGGATACTGTCGGCAACCAGACCACCAAGAAGACGGGATACCTCCATTGCAGCATCCTTGACCTCCTGAGAAGTGGCCGAGGGAAGCCTCTCTAAACTTTCCAGAAGTGCGAACCCGTCAATTCTGTCGGATTTTGCCAGCTTTTCCGTCAAAAACAGATCAAGGGTCGGATTTCTGACCCCGCCCCCGACAAAACAGTAGCGAAAACCCTCACAAACCTGATAAGGAACGGCAAAATTCATAAGGCCCGCCCTGCAACTGAAAACCATAGGCTTCTGTTTGCCAAGGGCAAGCTTGACAGCTCTTTCGTAGGACGGCTCGCATTTTTCAATGCAGACCAGGTTTCGTGCAAGAACCCCGCAGAGCGGTGAAACCGTACCCAGTCGGGTAACAATGCCATCCTTTTCATAGAAAAGGGCAAGGTCAAACTTTTCCAGAAAAGGATACCCGCTGAGAACCTCAAGAAGCTCCAAGGGTTTTAGCGTTGCTGACTCATCGGAAGACATGGTTTTTCCTCGTTCCACGCAAACGTCAGGGGAGAATGAGAACCCTGTGGTTCGACTTTCCCGGAAAGTCAGGACAATATACGGGAAACACCAGACCTTTTACAGGGCCCCACCAACCGTTATTTCAGAAATAAGCAGGGTCGGCTGGGCATCTGACACAGGGGCTCCCTGCCCATCCTTGCCGCAGGTTCCTATGCCGAAACCGAGATCATTGCCAATTTTTGTCACTTTCTTCAGCACATCGGGCCCATTTCCCGTCAATGTCGCGCCCCGCACCGGTTCGCCGATAGTGCCGTTCTGGATCAGATATCCTTCCGAAACCTCGAAGACGAAGTCGCCGGTCACCGTATTAACCTGACCTCCACCCATCTTTTTCACAAACAGACCCTGCGATACTTCCTTGACAATCCCCTCAGGAGAAGACTCTCCCGGAGCAATGAGCGTATTGGTCATTCTCACGATTGGCTTGGCATGATATGACTCTCGCCGGCCGTTGCCGGTTGATGCACAACCGTCCTTCATGGCGGAGAGACGATCATAGAGGTAGCATTTCAGGATGCCGTTTTCCACCAGCACCGTCTTCTGCCCGGCAACCCCCTCATCGTCATGGGAATAGGAACCCCTAGCATGGGGAATGGTCGCATCGTCGATGACGGTAATGAGAGGAGAAGCAACTTGAGTGCCAAGCTTTCCGGTATAGACGGACATTCCCGCCTGGGCGAGATCAGCTTCCAACCCATGACCGATTGCCTCGTGTACCATGGTGCCTCCTGCCTCGGAGGAAATCACGACCGGCATGGTTCCTGCCGGCGCTTTGCGTGCAGAAAGCATCATGAGGGCCCTCCCGGCAGCGGTGCGGGCCACCTCCTCAGGGCTGGTGGCATCAAACAGTTCAAAACCTCGAAATCCGCCAATCGGCTCGTACCCGGTCTGGATAACTTCGCCCTGTGATGCCACCACCTGGGTCAAAAAGACGGTTCCGGTCCTTCCCGTCTCGATGAAATCGCCCAGTGAATTGGCTATCTGAGTGCGAACCCTGCCATCACGGTAGACAACCATTACCTGACGAACACGCTGGTCAATCTTCCTCGCAGCATCATCCGCGCGCCGTACCAGTGCAACCTTGTCCTGAAGCGGCACGGACCCAGGTGAGGTCTTGATAGGGAATCCCGCGCCGACAATCTTCTCCCGAAGGTCGATTGGAGCTCCGAATTCCCGTCCCTTGACCGCACGGCTCACCGTACGTGCAAGCTCCAGAAGAGCTTTTTCCGTGACCTCGTTCGTATAGGCATAGGCAGTCCTGAGATCCGAAACAACACGGATTCCGACCCCGCGATCCGTTCCAGCGACGATCTTCTCAATCTTCCCGTCTTCACAGACAATGGAAGTGGAAGAGCCTTCCTCGAAATAGATGTCTGCGAATTCTCCTCCTTCGGAAAGAGCGCTGCGAAGTATTCGGGATAGATCCATGGCGTCAAGCATCATTGTGGGTCTCCTGTTTCAAGGGAAGGTCAAGGTCATCGGAAAACGGGATTTCCGTCAGGCTGATCTCGTCTGCGAGTGCAGCAAGCAGGGAATCCACGTCATCCGCAAAGCATTCAGGAATCGAAAGCACAACAATTCCGTTCCGCGCATCCAGCGTACTAAGGGTTGCAAAACCCTCGTAGGCATCCAGGGTAAAGCGAAAATAGCCAATATCGCGCCGATCGACGCGAAAATATCGTAACAGCATAGCCGATGCACTCGTAACAAATCATTCCCCCTTCTGCGACGGAAGAGGGTCAAGGATTGGATCTGGTAGGGGCAACCCCGTGTGGTTGCCCTGAATCGGGCGCCACACGGGGCCGCCCCTACCCTGTTCCTTCAGGCCGCCAACGCACGTTGAATTCTTCTGATCGTTTCGTCCCGACCGAGGACGCCAATCACGTCGTAGATACCCGGCGAGGCAGAGCCGCCGGTCAGGGCATAGCGGGCCGGCTGGGCAACATCCTTCATCTTGACGCCCTTCTCCGCACAGAAGCCCTCAAAGAGCGCGGCAATTGCGTCATGGCCCAGATCCTCCGCTTTCTTCAATCGCTCCACCAGGTCGGTGCATAATTCACGGGCAGCCGGGGTCAGAAACTTTAGCAGTGACTTTTCATCATACGCGAGGTCCGATGTATAATAGAAGATCGCGCCGTCCGCCATCTCAAGCATGGTTCGGGAACGGTCAAGAAGCGTCCGGATCACGGCAATCGGGTCTGGCCCGACGGTATAATCAACGCCTCGCTCCTTCAGGAAGGGCACTAAGAGTTCCGCCAACCGCACCGGGTCACCGGTCTTGATATAGTGAGCATTCAACCAAAGGAGTTTGTCGGGATTAAACACCCCTGCGGAGCGGCCGACCGACTCGATGGAAAACTTCTCGACCAGATCATCAAGGGTGAAAATCTCCTCATCACCGTAACTCCAGCCCAGCCTGACCAGGTAATTGACCATCGCCTCGGGGAGGAAGCCCATGTCGCGATAGGCCATGACGCTCGTGGCGCCGTGACGTTTCGAAAGACGCGACTTGTCCTCGCCCAGTATCATCGGAACATGGGCAAATTTCGGCACCGGGTAGCCAAGCGCCTCGTAGAGGAGAATCTGGCGCGGTGTGTTGTTGACATGGTCGTCACCGCGGATAACAGTGGTAATGCCCATGGTGGCATCATCGACCACCACGGTGAAGTTGTAGGTGGGCGTGCCATCGGTGCGCTGAATGATCAGGTCATCCAGTTCCTCGTTCTGAAAGGATATCCTGCCTTTGATCAGATCGTCAAAGGCCGTTTCACCCTCCTGAGGGCAGCGAAACCTGACCACGAAGGGAGCACCGGGGACATCCTCGGTCAGTCTCCTGCAAGTGCCGTCGTATTTCGGCTTGCGCCCTTCACTGATGGCGAGTTCGCGTTTCTTTTCCAATTCCTCGGCGGAGCAATAACACTTGTAGGCGGTACCGTCAGCCAGCATCTTTTCTACGTATTCCCGGTAGAGGGGGAAGTTGTCGGACTGGTAAAACGGGCCCTCATCCCAATCGAGGCCGAGCCAGGTCATCCCCTCGAGAATTGCATCCACCGACTCCTGGGTTGAACGCGCCACATCGGTATCCTCGATGCGGAGAATGAATTTCCCCCCCTCCTTTCTAGCTAGAAGCCAGTTAAACAGGGCGGTCCGTGCCCCCCCAACATGGAGGTACCCGGTCGGACTCGGGGCAAAACGCAGGCGAACTTCAGACATTATGAACTCCTTGTATAACGAGGAACAGTTTTACCCGACACGATGGTATCGATCGTACGGCATCTGAACAAAAGAAAGCCGCCGTGAAAAAACTGTACCAGCTGATAGGGTATCGGGCAACGAATCATCCGTACCAGCAGGCAAGGGAACCCTCACCCTGACAGTACCGGGCATTCGAAATTGGCGAAATGCAGATGTGTTTCAGAGGTTTTCCGGTTCTTCAGTATCCTCTCCGGAGGGGAGTGCTTCGGCGGGAACGGAGTATTCTCCCGCAACCCACGCCCCCAGGTCGATCATCCTGCAGCGATCGGAGCAGAACGGACGATAAGAATTGCCTTCCCATTCCACCTTTTTCCTGCAGATCGGACAAGCAACAATCATGAACAACTCCCGTAACAACAAGTAAATAAGGACTCTGGTTGCTTGAAAAGTTCCCAAACCCTTCAGAAAAGACAAAAAATCCCGGACGCTATCCTCATTGCCGGGGCTGTTTCAGCGATACCGAAGCGCTTGAAAGAATTATGAATACTATCGTGAAAGGCTGAAAAAATCAAGCCTCGCCTCAAGCGAGGATCAGTGCCCGCATTGACGAACCTTGGAAATAATGATATAGGCTTGCCCATGAAAAGAAGATTACCGGCCGAATGGGAAGAGCAGGACGGCGTGCTGCTCGCCTGGCCCCACAAAGATAGCGACTGGCACCCCGTACTGCACGAAGTGGAGCCGGTCTTCGTTGAGATCGCCAAACAGATCAGCCTCTACGAACAAGTAGTGATCATCGCTCCGGACAGGAACGTGCTGAAGGAAAAGCTCCGTCATGCCGGGGCGATAATGGAACGGGTCACCATCTGCGAAATAGGCTCCAACGATACCTGGATGCGGGACTTCGGACCAATTACCGTGCTTGAAGACGAGAAACCGCTCCTGCTCGACTTCTTCTTCAATGGCTGGGGCCTCAAGTTTGCCGCCGACCAGGACAACCAGGCAACCAGGCGTCTCCACCAGGCCGGAGTCTTTGCCAAGACAGCACTGAAAACTGTCGGCCTGGTCCTGGAGGGTGGCAGTATTGAAAGTGACGGCAAGGGCACCCTCCTTACCACCGAGGAATGCCTCCTGGGACCAAACCGCAACCCCCACCTGTCAAGGGAAGAGATCGAGGCGACGCTGGCAGAAACACTCGGTACGGAGAAGGTGCTCTGGCTCGGCAGCGGATTTCTGGCCGGGGATGACACCGACTCACACATTGACACGCTGGCTCGACTTTGTCCCGAAAATACGCTACTCTATGTTTCCTGTCCCGATGAAAAAGATCTACATTTCACGGCGCTTCAACAGATGGCCGTGGAACTGGAGTCCTTCAGAACCAGCGACGGCAGCCCTTTCCGCCTGATTCCCCTTCCCTGGCCTTCACCCCGTTATGACGAAGACGGTCAACGTCTTCCGGCCACCTATGCCAATTTTCTTGTCATCAACGGTGCGGTCCTCGTGCCAACCTACCTGGACAAGAATGACACGGCCGCCCTTGCTGCAATCCGCGAGGCTTTCCCGGGAAGAGCCGTCATCGGCATCGACTGCCTGCCGTTGATTGAGCAGCATGGCTCGCTTCACTGCCTCACCATGCAGATCCCGAAAGGAGTTTTACCATGAAAACCCTGAAAGCAGCTCTCGTACAGCAATCCTGCACCAATGACACTTCGGGAAATTTGTCGAAAAGTATTGCGGCGATCAGGGAAGCCGCACGAATTGGTGCACAGTTGGTTGTTCTACAGGAGCTTCACACCGGCCTTTATTTCTGCCAGACCGAAGAAACCCGCTGCTTTGATCAGGCAGAGCCGATTCCCGGTCCCTCCAGCGACCTGCTCGCCGCCGTTGCACGAGAATGCGGGGTCGTCATCGTTGCCTCGCTTTTCGAGCGCCGTGCAGCGGGTCTCTATCACAATACGGCCGTCGTCTTCGAGAAGGACGGAACGATTGCCGGAAAATACCGGAAGATGCATATCCCGGACGACCCCGGCTTCTACGAAAAATTTTACTTCACCCCCGGCGATCTGGGCTTCTCTCCCATCGACACTTCGGTCGGCAGACTCGGCGTCCTAGTCTGCTGGGACCAGTGGTTTCCCGAAGCGGCCCGCTTGATGGCTCTCTCCGGCGCGGAACTGCTGATCTACCCGACCGCCATCGGCTGGGACCAGAGCGATAGCCCCGCTGAGCAGGATCGCCAGAGAGACGCCTGGATCACGGTCCAGCGTGCCCATGCCATTGCGAACGGCATACCGGTCATCAGCGTCAACCGGGTCGGCTTCGAAGTCGCTGCCAATGCTTCCGGCAACGGCGTTCTCTTCTGGGGCAGCAGCT
>RPRC01000100.1 GCA_003857395.1 Geobacter sp. | reverse complement strand
ACGCCTCACAACTCGCCCTTGATTTTCGCCATGAATTTGCCACCGACGTGGTAGTGGAGCTCATCTGTTACCGCCGCTACGGTCACAATGAGGGCGATGAACCATTTTTCACCCAACCGCTGATGTACGAAAAGATCAAAAACCGGCCGCCCGTTCATCATTTCTACCGTGATCGTCTGCAGCAGGAAGGTCTCAGCAGCAAAGAACTCAAGGACATGAGCGATGCTGTCAGCAAAGAACTTGAATCGGCGTTCGGCAGCAGCCCAAGTGCTTCCGAAACTTCTTTTCTCGGTCGTTGGAGTACCGTCCATCAAGATTCCACGGCCATGAAGATCGAAACCGGCGTTCCTGTCCCGCACCTGATTTCCCTGATGGAAACAATGACCGATATTCCGCCGGGTTTCACTCCCCACCCAAAGATCGCCGCCTTCTATGCACGGAGACGGGATGCCGTGGCAAAAGATGAAGGAATCGATTGGGCAACCGCAGAGGCACTGGCCTTTGCATCACTTCTCAACGAAGGGACCTCAATCCGTCTGAGCGGTGAGGACAGCCGCCGCGGCACCTTCAGCCAGAGGCACTGCGTGCTCTTTGATACACAGACCGGAAACACCTTCACGCCCCTTTCCGGGGTGGAAGCGAAATCGGCTATGTTTCGCCCTTACGACAGCCTTCTCTCCGAAGCGGCAGTGCTCGGATTCGAGTATGGCTATTCCCTGGAGTCACCGGAAAATCTGACGATCTGGGAAGCACAGTATGGCGATTTCGCCAACGGAGCACAAGTTATCATCGATCAGTTCCTCAGCAGCGGAGAAAGCAAATGGAGCCGGGCCAGCGGTCTTGTCCTATTGCTTCCCCACGGCTATGAGGGACAAGGTCCGGATCACTCCAGTGCTCGACTAGAACGGTTTCTTCAGCTCTGCGCGGAGGGGAACATCCAGGTCGTGTTTCCCTCGACTCCCTGCCAGTATTTTCATCTGCTGCGTCGCCAGGCACGCCAGTCATTCCGCAAGCCACTTGTGGTGCTGACACCGAAAAGCCTGCTGCGAAATTCTGACTGTATCTCACATCTTGACGATTTTGCCAGCGGCTGGTTTCGGGAGATTCTCCCTTCCTCGGCAGATCCTGAAAAAGTTACGGCAGTCCTGGTTTGCTCTGGTAAACTGTATTACGAACTTTCAAGAAAAAGGACGATGGAAAACCGTGATGACACGGCTATCATCCGTATCGAGCAACTCTACCCGCTCCGCGAAGATCTGCTCAGTGAAGAAATCGGCAGGTTCCGGCACGCCCGCAGCTGCACGTGGGTTCAGGAAGAACCGCGAAACATGGGCGCATGGACCCATATTCGTCCACACCTGGCCAAAATACTTGGCGCAGTACCGAAATACGCGGGAAGAGAAGAAGCCGCATCCCCCGCAACCGGTTCGCTCCGCCAGCACAAGCAGGAGCAGGAAAAGATACTGGCAGAAGCTTTCAGCAGTTAGATTCTAACGGTACTGTGGTGTAGGGGCGGCCCCCTGTGGCCGCCCGCCTTTGAAGGACACCCACAGAGACCTGCCCTGCATAACTGATTACTTTTGGAGAATTTCATGGAAATACGCGTGCCCGAAGTGGGCGAATCGATTGTAGAGGCACTGGTCGCAAAATGGCACCAAAAAAATGGTGAACGGGTTCGCAAAGAAGATCCGTTGTGTGAACTGGAAACGGATAAGGTGACACTGGAAATAAATGCCGATGCAGACGGCATCCTCTCCATTCTGGTGCCAGAAGGGAAAACCGTTGCGATAGGAACCATCATCGCGACAATCCGTGAAACAGAGCGCCCGGTCGCGACCCAGCCGTCACTGTCTCCTGCTGCCCGAAAGCTGGCACGCGAAAAGGCTGTCCAGCCGGAAACGATCAAGGGAAGCGGCAAGAAAGGGCGGATTCTCGCGGAAGACTTTCTCAAACAGCAAGCCACCGGCAAGCTTGCAGACAAACCGACACCTGAGCCGCCGGTGGAATCCGGACCTGCAGCCATTGCAGAGGCAGTAAAACAGCCGACGCCCCCACTTGTCAGAACGGAGGAACCGCCCTCTTATCTGGCGCACAAAGAACGCCCCGTTACGAGGAAAGCGATGACACCGATCCGCAAACGGATCGCGGAGAGACTCACTGAAGCCCGCCAGCAGACCGCAATGGTGACCACCTTTAATGAGGTCGATATGGGCAGGGTGATTGCCCTCCGACGGAAATACAAGGACTATTTCCAGCAACATCATGGTGTCACCCTCGGTTACATGCCCTTCTTCGTCAAGGCGTGTGTGGATTCCCTGAAGGAATTTCCCGCGGTGAATGCACGTATTGACGGAGACGACATCATATATCAGCATTTTTATGATATCAGCATTGCCATAAGTGGAGACAAGGGTCTGGTGGTACCGGTTCTCCGGGATGCAGACCAGCTCCCTTTCCCGGAAATTGAGCGAACAATCAACGGTTTCGTTGAAAAAGTACGGACCAACACCCTTTCGATCAACGACCTCGAAGGGGGAACCTTTACCATCAGTAATGGCGGGGTCTTTGGCTCACTCCTTGGAACACCCCTCATCAACCCGCCCCAGAGTGCAATCCTCGGCATGCACCTTATCCAGGACCGACCCGTTGCTCTCCTTGGAAAGGTTGTAATCCGGCCGATGATGTATCTTGCCCTATCCTACGACCACAGGATCATCGATGGCCGTGAAGGGGTGCAGTTTCTCAAGAAGGTAAAGGCACTATTGGAAGAACCGGATGAGAAGCTGCTGGAGGGATGATGGCTTAGCAGTGCCGAACAAGCAGGAGAATTTCAACAACCCGATACTATCGCATTGATCAACATCAAATATGATGCTATATTTAGTGCCATATATAACATTACCTGGAGAATATTATGGCCATTAATCTTGCTGAAGACATCCGCTCGGTAACCGACCTGAAACGCAACACTCGTGAAATACTCGACCAGATTCACGCAACAAAGAGACCGGTAGTTTTAACGGTTAACGGTAGAGCTGATTCTGTAATCATGGATGTTGATGTCTACGAAAAGCACCTGAAGGCGTCAAATCTTGCAAAGCTACTTGCCCCTGCTGAAGAAGAAGCTTCTGCCGGTAAAACCAGGCCAATGCGGGAATTCCTGACAAAGTTCAAAAATGCCCGCAAAATATAGCGTTCAAATCACCCCGACCGCTGAAGCGGATATCGAGGATATCTGGTCATATATTGCTGAAGACAGTCCGGCAGCTGCCGAGTCTTTCATTCTTGCACTTGAAAAGTGCGTCGACACACTGGGAATGTTTCCCGAACGCTGTCCACTTGTTCCTGAAAACGAGCTACTAGGCACCCGATATCGCCATCTCATCCACGGTAACTACCGAATTATATACAGGATATCAGGAACCACAGTTTTTGTACTCAGAGTTATTCATGGGACACGGTTACTGGAAATAATTTAAATACTGAAGTCTCAGCCAGCAACACTCGCAGACCCGTAAAAACACATTGTAAATAATCTCTCAAAACCCGTTAAACAACAGATAATTTGGAGGTTTTCTGAATGCCCGACGATAGTTTCGACCTGATCGTCATCGGAGCCGGTCCCGGTGGTTATACCGCAGCAATCCGGGCAGCCCAGCTTGGCATGAAGGTGGCGTTGGTGGAAAAAACGAAAACCCTCGGTGGGGTTTGCCTGAATGAGGGCTGTATACCCAGTAAGGCACTGCTTGATTCCAGCGAATTATTCGCCCTGGCGCGGGATGGTTTTGACCGCCACGGGATAGCCATTGAGGGTTTGAAGCTCGACCTGGCCAAAATGATGGCCCGGAAAGTAGAGATCGTGGGCAAACTGGCTGAAGGTATCGCCTACCTGATCAAGAAAAACAGAATCCAGCGCTTCCATGGAAACGGAAAACTTGCGGGTGCGCGCAGGGACGGTCTGCAGGTGGTTGCGGTCACCTCGGCCGATAGTCCGGCGATCCCCCTCCTCATCAATGGAAAGCGCGTTCTCCTGGCAACCGGCAGTCATCCCGTGGAGCTGCCTTCTCTTCCCTTTGACGGAAAGCAGGTGGTGAGTTCCCGCGAAGCCCTCTCTTTCAGCACAGTTCCCTCCCATTTGCTCATTATCGGAGCGGGGTATATTGGACTGGAACTCGGTTCGCTCTGGAACCGACTCGGTGCCAAGGTAACCGTAGTCGAAACGCTCCCCACATTCCTCCCCCACACGGACGAACAGGTAGCAGAAGCACTCCTGCGGTCGCTTACCAGGCAGGGAATCCGTTTTCTGTTTGACGCAAAAGTTGCATCAACAGAGCTCTTGCAAGAGAGTATCAAAGCGGAAATTGTTGTCGACGGTGTTTCGGAAGAATTGCACTGCGACAAAATCCTTGTCTCCATCGGGAGGGTTCCGGAAACAGCCGGTCTCGGACTTTCAGAAGCAGGGATCCGTCTCGATGCAACGGGAAGGATAACTGTTGGAGATGACTATCAGACCAGTTCACCCGGCATTTTTGCCATCGGTGATCTGATCACAGGGCCTCTCCTTGCCCATAAGGCAATGGAAGAAGGAGTCGTGGTTGTGGAACGGATGACAGGCCAGGCGTCCCTCGTGGAATACGATTTCATCCCCTCCGTTACCTACACCAAGCCGGAAGTTGCCTCAGTAGGGAAAACCGAAGAGCAGCTCAACGAGTCCTCAAGCCCCTACGTCATCGGCAGGTTTTCCTTCTCCGCAAATGGACGCGCCCGCTGTATGGATGATGCTGAAGGTTTCGTTAAGATCCTGGCCCACAGGGACACCGGCAGGGTCTTCGGAGTCCATATCTTTGGACCCCATGCCTCCGACCTGATCAGTGAAGCGATCACCGTCATAACCTACGGAGGAACCGCCGAAGATATCGCCTTGACGTTTCATGCCCATCCCACCCTGTCGGAAGCATTGAAAGAAGCTGCACTTGACTCACTGCACAGGGCAATACACGCGTGAATAGTTGAGACACTGTACAATATCAGAAACCACCATTTTTTCATTCCGGCCAACTCCGCGTCGCCCTGGCTTTAGCGGAGCTGCAAGAGGAGGAGCTTGTTTTTAAATGCAGTGCGAAGCCAGCAAGTTTATCTACAGAAAACTTCCGCCTGGCAGGACTGTCGATTTGAAGTATTCTTGTACATGTAGTGACGATAAAGGAGGAATTTATGGCTACCGACGATTTCAAGGTCCCGCTGGGAAATCTCAGGTGGGTCTGTGATACGACTCAGTTCGATTTTGAGACAACTCATGACCTTCCCGAACTGGAAGGAACCATTGGTCAGGAACGAGCCCTCCGTTCCATAGAATTCAGCCTCGACATGTCGGAAAGCGGCTTCAATCTCTATATTTCCGGGGAAGCAGGGACCGGCAGAACCTCTTCCATCATGAAACTGCTGAAAAAAAGGGCCAAAACAGAACCCGCCCCACACGATTGGTGCTATGTCCATAATTTCAAATCCCCGGACAATCCGATAGCCTTGGCACTCAAGGCCGGCATGGGATGCAAACTGGAAAATGACATGCGGGAACTCCTCACCACTGTCCGAAACGATATCCCCAAAGCGCTTGAGAGCAAGGACTATGAAAACCAGAAAGCCGCCATTGTCCAGCAGCACCAGGAAAAGAACAATGCTATTTTTTCCGCCCTGGAGCAGGAAGCGCAGGAACAGGGATTTTCTCTCCAGAGGACCGTATCCGGACTGGTAATGATTCCCCAGAAGGAAGGGCGAAACTTCACCCAGGAGGAATATGAAGAACTTCCAGCCGAGGAGAAGAAAAAAATCGATGATATCGGTAACGCACTCAAGGAAAAACTCGCCGATCTCATCAGCCAGATTCGTGAAAACGAAAAAATTGTCAAGGAAAGTCTGGCCAAGCTTGACCGCAGCTTGGGCCTGTCCGCTGTCGGTCATTATATTGAGCCGCTGAAGGAGAAATACGCCGAGTTCTCTCGCGTGCTAACCTACCTGGACGACGTTCAAGAGGACATCCTCCTCAATCTGGAAGACTTTAAAGGCACCCAGCAGCCGCCGCCGTTCCCCGGCCTCAAACTTCCGGCACAAACACCATCGTTCGAACGCTATACAGTCAACCTCTTTGTGGACAACTGTGAACAGCACGGGGCTCCGGTTGTTTTCGAAGCAAACCCGACATACAATAATCTTTTCGGCCGCATCGACCATGTTATGCAAGTTGGAGGCGTTGCGACCACGGACTTCACCCTCATCAAACCTGGTGCCCTGCATAAGGCAAACGACGGCTATTTGATTGTCAACGCTCGTGACATCTTGATCAGCCCATTCTCCTGGGATGCGTTGAAGCGCTGTATTCGTAACAGCGAGATCAAGATTGAGGACGTTCTGGAACAGTATCGGATTATCACCGTCGTTACCTTGAAACCGGAGCCGATACCGATGCAGGCAAAGATCATCATGATCGGCTCCCCATGGATCTATTATCTTCTGTTTCATATGGAGCCGGATTACCGGAAATTTTTCAAGGTGAAAGCAGACTTTGAAAGTCGGGTCACCAATTCCCCCGAAATTATTAAGGATTACGCCCTATTTATTTCCAGTCACTGCAACAGGGAGCGCCTGCGTCCCTTTGACAGAGGAGCGGTGGCGGGCATCATCGAATACTCTGGCCGCATGGTTGAAGATCAGGAAAGATTTTCCACCCAGTTCATGGAAATTGCCGACCTGATTCGGGAAGCTGATTTCTGGGCAGGAAGGGACGGGAGTTCAACCGTCACTCGCGCTTATGTCAAACAGGCCATTGATGAGAAAATCTACCGGAACAATCTGGTCGAAGAGCGTCTCCAGCAGCTTATTGCCGACGGAACGATCCTGGTGGACACGTCTGGAAGTGAAGTCGGCCAGGTTAACGGTCTGTCGGTCATGACCTTGGGAGACTACTCATTCGGCAGGCCTTCCCGAGTCACCGCCCGCGTTTTCATGGGAAAAGGGGGAATGGTCAACATCGAACGGGAGGTAAAACTTTCCGGTCCGATTCACGACAAGGGCGTGCTTATCCTTACAGGCTACCTGGGAGGGAAATTCGCTCATGACAAGCCTCTATCATTCTCCGCCTCCATTTGTTTCGAGCAGTCCTACGATGG
This sequence comes from Geobacter sp., assembly GCA_003857395.1. The sequence goes on along the minus strand of RPRC01000100.1, from coordinate 27,175 downwards.
TATTGAAGGTGACAGCGCATCGTCCACGGAACTGTACGCACTCCTGTCTGTTCTTTCCGGCGTCCCGATCAAACAGGGAATCGCAGTTACCGGCAGTGTAAACCAACTCGGCAAAGTACAGCCCATCGGTGGCGTAAACTACAAAATTGAAGGATTCTTCGCCGTCTGTAAAGCAAAAGGACTTACCGGCGAGCAGGGTGTCTTGATCCCCCGCAGCAACATCCGCAACCTGATGCTGACGGATGAAGTGGTGAAAGCGATTAGTGCCGGGAAATTCAATATCTGGAGTGTAGAGACCATCGACCAGGGGATCGAAATCCTCACTGGCGTACCTGCCGGTGAAAAAGGGCCTGATGGCCGCTATCCCGAGGGAACCATCAATCAGAAAGTTGATATGCGATTGCGCGAAATCCTGGAAAACATGAAAAGTTTTACCGCCGGCAATGATAAAGACGAGAAAAAATAACCTGATCTGACCATGGACAGCAAGAACCCACCGCAGTCAAGGGATCGGGAGCTCGAAACTACCCGATCCCTTCCCATTACTATCCCTCCATGCAGGCGATTAGTTTTTCTAAGAAGAGCTCCTTAGGAATTTGGGCCATTGGCACTTCAAATCTGCAGTGCACCTCTTTATGAACCCCTGAGTTCCACCTGCACAAGGAATTAGAGCATGAGGATATTTTGGATACGTCCTTCGTAAACTTTTCCTTGCGGAAAAGTGCGGTTGCTTTTACTCTATCCAGAAAGCAAAAGGACGGACTTCATGCCTGGCACCTGTACAGTCATAACAAATCCCCTTTCAGGAAGTTTTACTCCCCAAAAACTTTCCGGGGTGCTGGATTTTCTTGTCAGTCATGGCATTATTCCGGACCTGCAGCACGTCAGCACTCCCGAATCTGCCGTCAGATGTGCACAGGCAGCATGCCGCAGCCAACAGAACCCCCTTATCATTGTCGGAGCAGGAGACGGGACAATCAATGCAGTCGTGAACGGCCTGACTCCGGGAACCGCAACACTGGCCGTAATTCCGTTTGGGACCTCCAATGTGCTTTGCCGCGAACTGGGGATCATGTCTCCAGAGGCGGCACTCGAGAAGATTGCCGCCGGGATGTCCCGGAATCTTTGTGTCGGCTCTATTGAAAAAGACGAAACAAGGCACACTTTTCTCCTGATGGCGGGTGTCGGGCTCGACGGTAGTGTGGTCAAGGGGGTCAAGACCAGGGAAAAGAGGCTCTTCAAAAAAGGGGCTTACTTTCTTTCCGCTCTCCGTGTGCTGCAATCATGGGAAAAAAGCCGGTTCGAGGTTGTTTCCGGCTCCAGGGTTGTTGAATGCCATAGCGTAGTTGTCTGCAACGGGGCAAAGTACGGCGGAAACATCCTTTTCGCTCCGGGAGCTTCTCTTTTCGAGCCGGAATTCCAGGTTGTCTGCATCGAACACGAAACAAGGCTGGAGTATCTGAAAACCCTTCCCAGCTTGCTCGCTGGTCGAGGACTCAAGGGCTCCGGTATCATTACCTTTCCGGCGCGCGAACTTGAGATTCGCGGGACAAAACCTCTTCAGGCAGATGGAGATTACTATTTTGACGCCCCTGTTCACATCCGGGCAATTCCTGATTTCATGAAGATTATTATCTAGTTTTCATCCGGATAGTCTCGGCAGAGGCTGGGCTGGAACTTTCTCGAAGCCTCTCGTAATCGGTCGCCATGAGACACAGAACGGGCTACCTGCTGGATTCAAGCGCTTTCCTTGCTGTCGCTGTCTTGCCATAAAGCCGTACAAGAGACTCCGAGAAAGCCCCAGCCCAACGGGGGATAGCACTGTTTTGGAGTTTCCGGATGGAAACTATCTAGGAGAAGAGCGATGCGAGTTGTCGGCATTGGTCAATGTTCGTGGGATTACCTGGCAGTTGTCGACTCTTTCCCTGCCAGCGACACCAAAACTGAAGTCAGCAACTGGCAGGAACAGGGTGGCGGTCCGGTTGCCACGGCGCTTGTTACACTCGCCCGACTCGGCGTACCCTGTGATTTTCATGGCGTAATCGGGGATGATCAGGAAGGCGAAAAAATCAAGAAATCTCTCCGTAGTGAAGGCATTGGCATATCTCTTCTTGTCACGCGAGAGAATGCCGTCTCACAGAAAGCATTTATAGCAATTGAACAAAGGACGGCAAAACGCACCATATTCTGGGAGCGGCCATCGGGGAACCCTCTGCTGCCCGAAGAGCTTCCCGGCACTCTTTTTGATGATTGCAGCTTCCTCCTTCTCGATGGTCTTATGTCGGAAGTATCGCTGTTCGCGGCAAAAAAGGCACAAAGCTTGGGAATTCCTGTGATGCTGGACGCCGGGAAAGTACGCTCTGGGACGCTGGAAATAGCAGGGTTGTGCGATTACCTGGTGGCATCGGAACAGTTTGCATGCGATCTCGGCTGGAAGGGAAATCCGGCAGGTTTTCAGGATCAAGCCAAAAGACTGGGCGCGGCTGTCGTTACCATTACCCTGGGTGGTCAGGGCAGCATAACCTACCGGAACAACGAAATCATTGTGATCCCGGCTTTTCAGGTCGATGCCCTGGACACGACCGGGGCCGGCGATGTCTTTCACGGCGCATATATTTTCGGACTTCTCGAAGGTCTCGACCTTGCCGACACCATCCGTTTCGCCTCCGCGGTTGCCGCCATGAAATGCCGCCGAATCGGTGGAAGGGCTGGAATACCGGACAAGGCAGAAGCGATCAGCTTCCTGGCAGAGCGGGGGATTACCCTTCAGCGTAAGGACTGATTTTGAAATTGTCCGGCAGCGAGTAATGATCACCGTTATGTCTAGACAGAAACAGTAAGTATGGTACATAGATAGAGAGAAAACTGAGGAGATGCCCGCCATGTCAACACCTAAAATCCTTCTGGTAGATGACACGAAGCTTTTCATTGAACTGGAAAAGAATTTCCTGAAACATTCACCGGTGCATGTCCTTACCGCCTCAAGCGGAGAAGAAGCGCTTGAGATCGCCATGCGGGAACGGCCGGACCTGATCTTCATGGACATAAACATGCCCGGCATGGGAGGCCTCGCCTGCTGTTCCACGTTGAAGGGCGACATGATGCTCAGCGCCATTCCCGTCGTCATGGTCTCGTCCTGCGGAAAAGATGAAGATCTGCAAGCATGCAAAAAAGCAGGCTGTGACGACTTCCTCAGCAAGCCGATCGACAGAAGGCTCTTTCTGGAAAAAGCCCGCTCTTTCCTGGAGACGATCAACAGAAGGGACGTTCGCGTCGCCTGCGAGGCTCCGGTAACCTTTACGCTGGACGGAGTCTCACGGTCAGGGGTTAGTGTCGATCTCAGCAGCGGCGGGGTCTACATTACGGAAGCCAGACCGGTGGACGAAAAAAGGGCTGTCACATTGGAAATAAAACTCCCCAACGCCACGGGAGAATCCATCAATGCGAAGGGAGTTATTGCTTGGGCAAACTGCCTGGGGAAGCGAAGAAAGATGACCCTCCCGCCCGGTTTCGGGGTGGAATTTACCGACATCACGGAAGAGGACAACAAGGTCATCAAAACCTTTGTCGAAGGCACCAGAGAAAAAGGATAACAACCTGAATAGAGTCAGGATACCTGAACACAATCCTGAATTTCCCGGCCATTAAAAGTACAATCGATAGCTCTAACTCCTTACACAGGCGAAATCGACTCACCAATCCCGCAAGCGGGCAAGAAGGCAGGCACCACGAAACGATACGTACGTCAACCCGGCAGCAAACAATGCCATGGGGCGGGTTCGAAAAAATGTCTCCCAGCGCCGTTCGAAAAATTCCAGGCACGGTGTCTTGCCCTGCCCCACGGGTACTTCGCTTCGGAAGTTTTTGCACATATCCAGGTAAAATGCGATTTGCCAGGCGTTCATGCTGACATAGTGACCAACGGAGAACCAGAATCTCATCCGGGCCATATACGGCAGTCCTTTGATCAGCAGCCGGATCCTGTCGAGAAAAGGAAAAAGCCGCAATCGTCCAGCCAAACTCTGTGTTGCATAAATCCCCGGCATGTCCCGAATAAAATCCTCCCGACCAACAGCATCCAGCGTCATGAGTATCATATTGAGAACTACTCGCTCAAGCAGCCCTTCCGTCTCGAAGCGCCGAACAGAAGTAACAAGTTCGACAGGAAGAAGCACCCAGGATCCCACGGAGCGAACGGTTTCCGCAAATCGGGTATCTTCCATGGCCAGGCATGACTGATCGAATGGGCCTGCCACGGCAAAAAAACGGCGACTCACCAGAAAACCCTGGTCCCCGTGAGTACAGCCGGTTCGGTCTAGGCGAGCCTTGCCTTCGGCAAAATAGTAAGAAAAGGGCATGCTTCCAGCCCTTTCCTGAAAACGGAGCGAAAACCGGGCGGCAGTGCATTCGCCCCCCGTGCTCCACTCAGTCTGACGAAGAAATGACAGTGCGTTAGCGAAAGCACAAGAATCCGGAAAACTGGAATCCGCATGAAGAAATAACAGATATTCTCCGGTCGCTTCACGGGCACCTGCATTCATCTGCTGAGCTCTCCCTTTCTCTGTTTGTATCAGCATCACTGAAAATGGAACGTCACTTATCAAATCGGAAACCCTTTGCACCGTGCCATCAGTTGAACCGCCATCGCAGAGAATGGCCTGGAAAGACACCCCCTGCTGTGCCGCCAACCCCTTCAGAAATGCCTCAATCCCTTCCGCCTCGTTCAAGATCGGGATAATTAGTGACAGATTGATTGTTGGTTCCGATGTATGCATATAACCTCACAAATACTCACTCTGTGAAAAACCGCAATTCCAGACTGCCTAACGCTTGCAAGATCCATCGACTGGCCAATTCGTCCCGGCATGACAGTTCCTCCTTGACCTCGATGTCCTTTTGACAGAAAATGGCGCACAGTGTGGTACTACCCCAAAGGAGTTGCGCATGCGCAAAAATACAGGAGAAGACTGTTTATTGAAATGGGATGCGCGGTTTCGAAACGAAACATGTGTTCTGGGGACAGATCCTTCCCAATATATTGTCGACAACATACAACTAATCATGTCGAATGTCCCAGGAACAAATGCCCTCGATATTGCCTGTGGCGAGGGAAGAAACAGCATCTATCTTGCGAAAAGAGGGTTCCATGTCACCGGTCTGGATATTTCCAAAGCTGGATTGGAGAAGGGTCGCCAGTGGATGGAACGGGAGGGAGTGAAGATCAACCTCCGCGTGGTAAATCTGGAAAAGTTTGAATTAACTGAAAAATACGATCTTATTCTCAACTGCAATTTTCTCCTGCGGGATCTTATTCCAAAGTCTGTAGCAGCACTGTCTCCCGGCGGAATTATCGTCATTGACACCCTGCTGGATTCACCCTTTGTCCCTACCACCCACAAAAAGGAGTACCTGCTCCAACCGGGAGAACTTGTCAGGATTTTCAAAGGGTTTCCAGGAGAAATCCTTTCACAGGAAGAAAGGCTTCATGATGATATGCCCACGGCAAAGCTGATTTATCGGAAGAAATAGCGGAAACAAATTTACGGGAATTGCTGGCGACATAAAGTCTGCACATCCTGCCGGTAAGTATTCGGTTAGCAGACAACTACTGTCCCAATCAAGTTACCGAAATTACTTCCTCATAGGTGGTAATACCTTCCATCATTTTTTTGATTGCCACCTGCCGCAGGGATACCATACCGTCCTCACAGGCGATTTTCTGAAGGTCAACCATCTCGATTCGTTCATTCAGCCTTGACCGCAAATTATCGCTGAATTCCATTACCTCAAAGATCCCGGTCCGGCCACGGTATCCGGTTCCCCGGCACTCCGTGCACCCCTCACCAAAATGCACCTTGTACAGCTTCTCCTCCATTCCCAGGAAAGCAATCTCCTCATCGGAAAGCTGTCTTTCTTTTTTACATGAAGGGCAGATGCAGCGCACGAGTCGCTGAGCGATGATGCCGATCACGGTCGATGAAATAAGAAATGATGGGACACCAAGATCCAAGAGCCTCGTTATGGAGGAAGGAGCATCATTCGTGTGCAGGGTCGAAAGAACGAGGTGTCCGGTAAGGGCTGCTTGGACAGCACTCTCAGAAGTCTCCTTGTCGCGAATTTCTCCCACCATGATGATATCAGGGTCTTGGCGGAGGATGGTTCGCAGCAGGGATCCAAAGGTAACGCCAACCCCGGCTTGAATACCCACCTGGTTGAACTCCTCCATGACCATCTCAATGGGATCTTCTATGGTTACCACGTTCACCTCCGGCGAAGCGAGAGTTCTCAGAGAAGAATACAGAGTCGTGGTCTTACCACTTCCGGTTGGTCCGGTAACAAGAATAATGCCGTTAGGCTTTCGAATAAATCCATTGTACAGCTGATACTCACGAGGATAAAAGCCGATACGGTCAAGATCCTGCATGAGGACCTCTGGATCGAATATCCTCACGACAACTTTCTCACCAAAGGCAACAGGGAGAGTCGAAACGCGCAACTCCACCTCCTTATCATGGTGATTGGTCTTGATTCTTCCGTCCTGCGGCCTCCTCTTTTCTGCAAGGTCCATACGCGAAAGCATCTTGATCCGTGACACAATCGGCAAGTGAAGGGGCTTTGGTATCGTGTGAATGTTATGTAACACCCCGTCAACCCGGAAACGTATCAGGGAAATGTCCCGTTTAGGCTCTATGTGAATATCGCTAGCCCTTTGATCAAAAGCATAGGTAAGAATGAATTCCACCGCACTGATAATATTCTTGTCGGTGCTCTCAATCTCGGAGTGCCCTTTCATCCTGACAAACTGCTCAAGATTGCCCAAGTCAACTGATGTCGAAGACTCATTCTGTGCTGACAGTATCGAGGCCCTGAAACCGAAAAACTCATGTAATATCTTAAGGATATCGCTTTTTGAGCTTAGAACGCGGTGGATTTTGACCCTTTTCAGATTCATCAGGGTCTCAATATCATCGTTGGCATAGGGATCGGCGACGGCGACGGTAATACTATTGCCTTGTTCGGCAAGTGGAACCAGGAGATGCTTCATAGCAAAGGGACGGGGAATGGAAGAGGTCACCACCTCGAGATCCAGCTTGAGTGGGTCAATTTTTACATACTGCATACCCACCATGTCCGCAATCACCCGGGTAATGACATCTTCGGTAAGGATCTTACCGTCACTGCCGGGGATCTCAAGGTTAAATGAGGAGATAACTTCAGCAGGCGTAGGCAGGATGGGGCTCTGAGCAAAACGACGTGAATAACCGGGGTGCTGGGTGTTTTTTAGCCTGGATATTTGGCCATCACTCTTAACCAGGATGTCCTGACACTGTTCTTCCGAAAGAAGTTTTCTCTTCAGAAGAGATTGGACAACATCATTTATCGCGAGTGATTTTTTATGGGGCATCGCATATCCTTTAATCAGGAAATTTCTATTGAATCAAGTTTTCCGTTAATCAATTTCAGCAGCAGCGGGGTAGTCACAACCGATAGCGAGAAAAGCCATGGCTGGAATCGAAAACGAGTACCTTCGCCATGTCAGCCTTTTTTTTGCTCATCGGCTATACGCAGGTGGTGGCAGTAAATTTTTATCGCCCCAGTTATTGGAATTGCGAGCAGGATTCCCCAAAAGCCAAGCAATTCACCTAGTATCATGATCATGATTATCGTAACAAGAGGGTTGAGGTCCATCGATTCCTTGAATATCAGAGGTTTTATGACATACCCTTCAAAAAAATATATCGCGGAAAAAACTGCACATACTTGGAGAAGAATGCCCCCGCTCTGGTATTCCGCGTAGGCAAAGAAAAGTGGTGGAATTGTTGCCAGAATAACGCCGATGATTGGAATGATTGACGCGACTCCGGCAAAAATCCCGGAGAACAGCGGATGATTAACCCCAAGGAGGATCATAGCAACTGTAGACAAGAGCGCAACTATCACAGAAACTATCAACTGACCACGGAGGAAACCACCGATACTTCTGTTAATATCACGACCAACCGACACGAGAAAGTCACGGTTCGAAGAGGGAAGCCAGCGTAGTATTCCCGCCAGAGATTCTGCTTTATAATAGAGCATGAAAAAGACCAGAACCGGAGACAATAGGAAGTTGAAGAGATTGAAAACAACGCTGGAAACTGCTTCGTACATTCCTGCACCGAGCTTGCCAAGAAGGCGGTCCGCACCAGCCTGAACATAATTAACCAGCCATTGCCATTCTTCTGCAGCATATGCAGTACCAAAGCGACCCTTTAGATCAACCGCCATGCTCTTGAAACGCTGCACGTACCCGGGCAGTTCTTGGACAAGCATTCCCCAGCGCATGTTGAGAAGGGGGAAAAGAAAAATAATGCAGAAAATAGCGAGAATTGTGAGAAAAGTGTAGAGAATGAGGATGCCATATATCCTCCGGATTCCCTTTCTTTCAAGCATTAGTACAAATGGGTCAAAGAGGTATGCCAGGACAAAGGATAACAGCAGGCAGGAAATAGAATGTTGAACAGCATAACAAAAAGCAAATAAAACTGAAAGTACGATGAGTGTAATTCCGGTTCTTTGGACCGACGACATATTTTGAGTCATAGGCATACCTTCCTTAAGACACATGGACCTGTATGCAGTCAGTATAATTCAGGTCATTTATAGAGGTCTGCACCATGAGCCCAAACGTGTGGCGGTCTCCGGAATAATTCGCAGAAACACATCAGTGATGATCATCAGACAAAAAGATATCATTGTTTTCCAACCAATTTCGTATTCGCGCGGAAATCAGTTCGTCCTTAAGAGCGAGAAGCCGTTCTGTTTCTTCCGGGTAGAAAGAAAGGATCTCTTCTAACCTCCCAAAAGTTTGTTTTCCCATCAACGATCGTTCCAACAGGCCTTTCAAAGAGCTATTTGTCATTCCCTTAATAAACTCATGGAGTAATTGTCTCTCTTGATCGTAATCAAAATCAGGAATTTGGAGATAACGATCTTCATTTGCCTCAATTTCCTCCCAAAAATCATCGTCCTCATAGTCTACGGGAACGGAGAAAATCTCTCCAGTATCACGGTCAATAAAAAAGACCGTTTCAGCGTCGACATTTTCGAACGCTTCCAAGAGGTCATCCCAGACTATCTCGACATCACGCATGAAACCCATAGCAAATCCTGCTCCTCATGGAAAAGATAAAAGGAATTTCAATCCATGACCTTTACCTTTTCCTGACAATTGGTTATAGTGACCCTATGAAAAGGGTTTTTATCGCCGATGCGCACCTACGGAGTCCAAGTGACGATAACTATCAATTATTATTACACTTCCTGTCTGATATCCGCGGCACGGTAAAAACCCTGTTTATACTCGGCGATCTTTTTGAGTTCTGGATAGGCTACGATGAAAAAACATTTCCACACTACCTGCCAGTATTGGACAGCTTGCAAAAACTGGCTGAATCAGGAGTAGAGATTGTCTACTTCGAAGGGAACCACGATTTTCATCTTGGCAAGTTTTTCTCGGAAACCCTTCGGGCAACTATTTATACAAAACCTGCAATTCTAGACTTGGATGGTAAGCGAGTTTATATTTGCCATGGTGACCAGATAAATATACAGGATTATGGATACAGGCTCCTAAGGTTTCTGCTTCACAGCCGCGCAACAAAAGCACTTTTCCCTCTTTTCCCGTCCTCTCTGGTTTTCAGCATTGCTAAACACCTATCATGTCGAAGCAAAAAACACCATCAAGAAAGAAACAAGAAAAAGGATTATAAATCATTACTTAAGCGTTTTGCTGACTCTCAGTTCAATAATGGTTGTGATGCAATCGTCACAGCACATTTTCACTTCCCACATCTTTCAATAGCGGAGAATGGGGAGACACTCCTTTCGTTAGGAGACTGGATAACTCAGTTCACCTATGGTGAGTTGTCATCAGGCAAATTCTCCCTCCACTCATATCGATAATGCTCCAAGGCTTGGCATGGCATATACATACCCAGACAGTCCTCAGAACTTTCAAATTCAGTCTCATTTATCTGTGTAAGGAAAATAACTGCAGGTAGTTTGCTACACGCTCTTCCAAGGTCGGCGCATCAATAAGATCGCAAATCTCATCCGACACATAATCCCGGCAAACAGCCGGCCGTGTTGGATAGATTAAGCAACTACCGTTAGTGCCCAGATGGAGGCACGGCTCTCCCACTGGTTTCGAGAGTGTTGATATGTCGGGAGCCGTACAACAAGTCGCGCAGCGTCGGCAGTTCATGATAATTTTAAAAACGCACAGCCAGAATAAAAGCGCAGAGAACTAAACTAATGTCATTCATTAAGGTACAGCCTCCCCCTTAGTAGTCAGCCCCAGAGACTCTTTTTCTTCAAAAAATTGCTCCAGAGCCTGCTCTCCAAGGTACGTTGCTTTAATTTTCCATTTATCCTGATTTATTATGAGGGCGACAATTGCTATTTGAGGGTCTTCGACTGGTGCATAAGCTGCAAACCAGGAATAGTGTCCAGAAGGGTCTGTTCCATTAATAGATCCCGTTTTGGCCGCAACATTTATTGAAGCCAACAGCGGGCGACCACGCCTGTCATGAAAAGCTTTCCGTGACGTACCCTTAGTTACGGTAGTTAACAGCATCCTGGTTAACTGATCGGCTGTTTCCTTTATAACCAGCTGTCTGATGCTCTTGGACTGAATAGAGTACAGCACCTTATCTCCCTTATCTCGGATCTCCTTGGCGAGAAGAGGGGTCATCATTGTGCCTTGGTTAGCAAGTGCAGCCATTATTACCGCGGCATGGAAAGGAGATATTTTAACTTCCCTACCTAGTCCCGCGCCCATTAATTTCAGTTGGCTGTCATCGTTAGGAACAGCGGCTCTGCTGGGGATAACTGGCGTTCCGGGAAAGAGAGTCTGGTTGAACCCAAACCGTTGCGCATAGGTCATTATCGAATCAACACCGACATAATCACTCGCGAGACGTCCAAAAACAGGATTAATAGACTTTCCTAAAGCTAACGAAAGTGGCATTGATTGAGTTGACTGCCCGGGATACACACCCCAATATTTAGGGTTTTCTGAGTAAGAAGATCCCCTATATTCAAAAAGTGTATCAGGCTCAACCTTTTTCATCTCCAGTGCCGCGGCCGCCGTTATTATCTTAAAAAGTGAAGCCATGGGATAGAGATTAAAGCAAGCAGTGTTTCCCCAGCCCGCATTAACGGAGGAGTAACCGGTCATTGCGAGTATTTTGCCGCTTTTAGGTTCAATAGCGACAAAAACTCCATAAGGCACATCCTTGCTTCGCATAATTTCTTGCACCCGCATTTGAAGGGCAGGATTAATGGTAAAAAGAATTGATCCGCCACCATTAAGAGGTGCAATCAATTCGTTACCTTTCTGGCGAGCAGAATTTAACAAACCAGATGCGACTTGAAATGATTTATTGGAATCTGTTCTCAGATTTGAAGCCTGAACAGTGACACTGTTAAGACCTATAAATTTGGTGATTTTAGGACCTAATGATTTAATAACAAAAGCAAGGGGATAGATAGCAAGAAGAACTGCCAAAATGGGGAGCACAACACGAAGTCGCTTTTGCTTCTGTCTGCTGTTTCCTGTAAATCTAAAAGAATTTCTCGGTTTATTATTGCCTTTAGAAAAGATTGTGAATATTTTAGGTTTTTTTGAAAAGTATTTTAAGTCATGCATTGTGTCATCTTTTGTTGTTTCACTTAGTATTTGATCAAGAAATGAGATAAAATGAGCTATAAATATTGACACTATAAGATACGGGAGAATCTTTGTCAACGTTGGCTATCACCAGTGAAACAAAGGTTGCATAAAATAATGACAAGAAATTTCAAAAAAAAGACAGGTAGATAAATCTACCTGTCTTGTTCCATACGACTTAGCTACTATTCAGAAACTTAAAGTCAAAGTTATTATTCAGCTTCCTTAACAACCTCTTGTTCAACTTCAACAACTATCTCATCAGAAGTAGTACTTGTGTCGTCTGTAACTGTCTCTTCCACAAGTTTCACCGGAGCAGGGCTCTTAGCTTTTTTCTTCGGCACTTTTTTGATGAGTTCTTCTTCAACAAGTTCAATTACGGAAAGTGGCGCTGCATCACCTGGACGAATTCCAAGTTTAATAATTCTGGTGTAACCACCAGAACGTTCCTTATAGCGAGGCGCTATCGCACTAAACAGTTTAGTGACTGTCCCTTTGTCTCGTATGTAGGAAGCAGCCTGCCGGATTGCATGAAGGTCACCCTTTTTCCCAAGAGTAATCATTTTTTCGGCAATAGGACGAAGTTCTTTTGCTTTTGCATCCGTAGTAACTATTCTCTCGTGAGTTAAAAAAGACGTTACCATGTTGCGAAACATTGCAACCCTGTGACTGGTAGTCCTTCCTAATCTTCTCCCTGACTTATTGTGGCGCATTCTACGATATCCTTTCTCTCAACTGCAAACTGTCTGATTATTCTTCTTCCTGACGTTCACCACGAATTCTTCGCAAAACTTCTGGATCTGGAAAGCTTTCAATAGACATCCCGAGAGTAAGTCCCATATCTGCAAGAACATCTTTAATTTCATTCAATGATTTGCGCCCAAAGTTCTGCGTCTTCAACATTTCTGCTTCAGATCGTGATACTAATTCACCGATCAGCTTAATACCAGCATTCTTCAAGCAGTTAGCTGACCGTACGGAAAGTTCAAGTTCATCAACTGTACGATAAAGGTTTTCATTTATCCTATCTCTATCTTCTTCAACCTCGAACTCTTCAACCTCTTCTGCTTCTTCATCAAAATTAATGAATATCGTAAGTTGTTCTTTTAATATCTTTGCTGCAAAAGCCAGCGCATCTTCAGGAGAAACACTTCCATCAGTCCACAACTCTATTACTAACTTATCGTAGTCAGTCATCTGACCGACACGCGCGTTGGAGACGCTAAAATTAACTTTTTTTATGGGGCTAAAAATTGAATCTATCGGAATGGTACCCACTGGGGCTTTTTCATCCCTATTTCTATCTGCTGAAATATATCCCTTTCCAAGTTTTACAACCATTTCCACTTCAAAATTTGCATCTTTTGAGCAGGTAGCAATATGTTGTTCAGGATTTAGTATTTCAATATTCGGATCTGTTACAATACTTCCTGCAGTAACTATTCCTTCACCTTTATGCACAATCCGGATAGTACGCGGTTCATAACCATGCATCTTAAGTCGCACTGATTTAAGATTCAAAACAATATCGGTAACATCTTCGGTAACACCAGGGATTGCAGAAAACTCGTGTAGAACACCTTTAATTCTTACCGAACATATTGATGCCCCCTGCAAAGAAGACAACAATACTCTACGCAATGAATTTCCTAAAGTAGTACCAAACCCACGTTCAAAAGGTTCCGCATAAAATTTGCCATATGTGTTAGAAAGAGTCTCTGCTTCAACCTGGACCTTTTTGGGTTTGATCAGGTCTCTCCAATTTTTATACATCAATATCCTCCCAGGAGCACATCTCTAGAAACTATTACTTTGAGTAGAGCTCTACTATAAGTTGTTCCTGGATCGGTGTCGTTATATCCTCTCTTACCATCAGAGATTTGACTTTACCGCTAAAAGTATCCTTATCCAGTTCCAGCCATTGCGGAATACCGCGACGGACAACAGCTTCCAAAGCCTCTAGAATTGCACCGATTGAACGACTCTTTTCCCGCAAAGCTATAACGTCGCCGACTTTCACTTGATAGGAGGGGATATCAACACGACGTCCATTAACGGTGAAGTGGCCTTGCCGGACAAACATACGAGACTGAGTCCGTGAAGAAGCAAATCCCAATCGATATAAAATGTTATCCAGCCGACTCTCCAACAGAAAAAGAAGATTTTCTCCAGTGACACCCTTCGACCTGTCTGCCTTCTGGAAATACCCTCTAAACTGCTTTTCTAGTATACCGTATATGCGCCTAACCTTCTGTTTTTCACGAAGCTGTATGCCGTACGAAGAAACCTTCACACGAGCCTGACCATGTTGCCCCGGAGCATAGTTTCTACGCTTAATTGCACACTTATCGGTAAAGCATCTCTCACCCTTAAGAAATAGCTCCATATTTTCTCTTCTGCACAATCTGCAGCTAGGACCAGTATATCTAGCCAATTAAAACCTCCTTCGATGTAAAGAGTTAAACTCTTCTTCTTTTGGGCGGGCGACATCCATTATGTGGAATGGGAGTCACATCACGTATGAAACTAATTGAAAAACCAACTGACTGTAAGGCCCGCAGGGCAGACTCTCGACCAGAACCAGGGCCTTTAACATAAACTTCTATATTTCTAACCCCATGCTCTTGCGCTTTTTTTGCAGCGTCTTCTGCTGCAATCTGCGCGGCAAAAGGAGTACTTTTTCGTGAACCCTTAAAACCTTTACTCCCAGAACTAGACCACGCCAAAACGTTTCCATTTTGGTCAGTAATCGTAATCATAGTATTATTAAAGGTAGCCTGAATATGCGCTACGCCATTTGGTATATGCTTTTTTTCTTTTTTCTTACGAACGACCTTACGAGCAGGGTTAGCCATTGTTCCTCCGAAGACTTAAACTATTTCTTTTTACCAGCAACGGTTCTTGCAGGACCTTTTCTGGTTCTGGCATTTGTTTTGGTTCTCTGGCCGTGTACCGGCAAACCTTTTCTATGGCGAAGACCACGGTAGCAGCCAAGATCCATGAGCCTTTTAATATTCATGGATATTTCTCTGCGCAGATCACCTTCGACCTTGCAGCTTTTATCAATACAATCTCTGATTCGAGCTACCTCAGGTTCGGTAAGATTCTCTGTTGTTGTATTACAATCAACATCACTCTCAGCGAGTATCTTCTTTGCAGTAGACCTTCCGATTCCGAAGATGTACGTCAGCGCAATTTCAATCCGTTTATTTTTTGGTAGATCAATACCTGTTATACGTGCCAATGCCGACTCCTCCTGATTACACTATTATCCTTGCCTTTGAGTATGTTTCGGAATATCGCAGATTACGCGGACAATTCGTTTACGTCGAATTATCTTACATTTGTCGCACATTTTCTTTACCGATGCTCGTACTTTCATGAGAGACCCTTTCACGTTACTACTACAAGTTTCTGAATTTATAATGTAAATTATGCCTATTTGTATTTTGCTAATTAATCTTCGTAAGGATTTCGGGTCCATTTACCGTTATTGCCACGGTATGTTCAAAATGAGCCGAAAGTCCTCCATCTATAGTTACAGCTGTCCAACCATCTGAAAGCACTCTTACTTCTGGACCTTTTTCGTTTATCATCGGCTCAATCGCAAAAACCATACCTTGCTTCAGCTTGACACCACGACCCGGCTTACCGAAATTTGGGATCTGGGGGCTTTCGTGGAGACTGCGTCCGATACCATGACCCACGAATTCACGAACTACAGAAAAACCGTTCTTTTCAGCATGTTGTTGAACTGCCGCAGAAATATCGGAAAGATTATTATTTACGAGAGCTTTTTCTATTCCTTTATATAAAGCCTCTTCCGTTACATTGATAAGAGCAGAGGCATTTTTATCAACACTGCCAACCGCTACGGTAATAGCCGCATCTCCGTAAAAGCCGTCAAAAACCACACCGAAATCGATACTCAGGATATCGCCACTCTGAAGCTCAATATTTGTTGGAAATCCATGCACCACTTGATTGTTTACTGAACAGCACAACGAAAACGGATAGCCGCTATAACCCTTAAAAGCTGGAACCGCAAGACTCTTACGTGCGTGACTTTCAGCAAACTGATCCAAAGATAAAGTTGTAATCCCTGGCTTAATCTTTTGCCGTAACAACTCGAGGGTTTCAGAAACAATCTGACAAGGACCCTTCATCCTCTCAATTTCGAGAGAAGACTTAAGAATTATCACGTATCGATCCTTCAAGGACCTTTTCAATTCTACTTTGAATGTCTTCTATAGCACCAATTCCTGAAATTGGGCGCAAAATCATTTTTTCAGAATAGTAATTTATTAAAGGTGCTGTCTTTTGATAATATTCATTCAGACGCTTTCGCATCGTTTCAACCCTATCATCATCACGTTGATAAAGAGCCGACCCACAAAGATCACAAATGCCAGACACTTTCGGCGGATCATAAATCACATGGTAGCCCTTGCCGCAATTCTCGCACATTCTTCGGCCGCTGATCCTGGTTAAAAGCTCATCATCTTCCACAGTCAGTGACAATACATGCTCAATTTGTTTACCTAACCTGGCTAGCATTGAATCAAGAGAATCTGCCTGTGCCACAGTTCTCGGGAAACCATCAAGAATGAATCCGCTGCTGCAGTCAGCAGCTTGCAACCTTTCCTCCACAATCCCTACAACTACCTCATCAGGAACCAGCGAACCACTATCCATAAAAGATTTCGCCCGAACTCCCATTGGGGTCCCAGCACGAACTGCATTCCTGAGGATAACACCGGTAGAAATTTGTGGGACGTGTAACGCTTCGCTTAAAAGACAGGCCTGTGTACCCTTACCAGCACCTGGTGGTCCTAAGAAAATTAAATTCATGACGGCAACTCCATCCGAGACTAGCGCCTGCCCTTAATTCTTACACCCTTCATAAAACCTTCATAATTACGGGTAATTAGATGAGATTCTATTTGAGAAACTGTATCCATCCCAACTCCTACAACAATTAATAAGGCAGTCCCACCAAAATAAAAGGGAAGCTTAAAGCTGCTAATCAATATAGAAGGCAATACACAGACAATCGAAATATAAATTGCACCGGCAAAAGTCAGTTTCGTAAGAACCCGGTCAAGATATTCAGACGTCTCTTTACCAGGACGAATCCCAGGGATATAGCCACCATGTTTTTTAATATTCTCTGCCACATCCACAGGGTTAAAGGTAACAGCCGTATAGAAATAACAAAAAAAGACTATAAATGCAACATAAAAAAGCTCATATACCCAGTTACCAGGACTGAAGCTTTGGGCAATGCTTTTTACCATAGGAATATTGATAAAGTTTGCGATTGTGGCAGGAAACATGATTATTGATGAAGCAAAAATTGGCGGGATGACCCCGGCCATATTAACTTTAAGTGGAAGATGCGAGGTTTGCGCTCCATATGACTTGAGACCAACGACTCGTTTAGCATAATGGATCGGGAGCCTTCTTTGACCTCGTTCAACGAAAACAATCGCAGCAATAACGGCGAGCATAAATATGACAGTAAATAAAAGCACAAAAAGTGGCAACTCACCATGGGACGTCAATCTATAGCTATTAATTAGGGCAACGGGAATTCTTGCAACAATACCTGCAAAAATGATCAGTGAAATTCCGTTGCCTATACCTTTTTCAGACATCTGCTCCCCCATCCACATGATGAAAGCAGTGCCAGCAGTCAAGGTTATCACCGTCATAACCCGAAAGCCCCAACCTGGAGAAGGAACAACCAATTCGCCTGCAGGGCCAGTCATAGATTCAAGACCAATACTTATGCCGAGAGCCTGAACAACACTCAATACAATTGTCCCATACCTTGTATACTGTGTTATTTTTTTTCGTCCAGCCTCGCCTTCTTTCGAAAGTTTTTCAATTGATGGAACAACAACTGTCAGTAGTTGAAAAATAATTGAAGCAGAAATATACGGCATTATACCGAGCGCAAACACGGTAAGTTTTTCAAGTGCTCCGCCAGAAAACATATCGAACATGCCAAGGAGAGTACCTCGCGCTTGCTCAAAGAAGTGTGCCAACGCTGTGCTATCGATACCAGGAGTCGGGATGTGGCAGCCTACCCGATATACAGCGAGCATTGCTAAAGTGTAGAAAACCCTTTTTTTTAAATCAGGGATTCTGAATATATTTTGTAAAGCAGATATCAAAACGGCAGCTCCTGAAGCGTACCACCAGCAGCAACTATTTTTTCGCGAGCAGTAGCACTGAATTTATGTGCGGAAATAGTTAAAGGCTTGGTAATCTCTCCAGTTGCAAGAATTTTAACTGGTAGTGATGCTTTTGAAAGAAGACCATTTTCTTTCAGCAATTCTAAAGTTATGACTGAATTTGCAGGAAATTTTTCAAGATCAGTAAGTTTGATCAAAACAAACTCTTTTTTACAGAGAGGGGTAAAACCTCTCTTTGGTAGACGACGTTGCAAGGGCATTTGCCCACCTTCGAAGCCAGGCTTAATACTACCACCGCTACGTGCCTTTTGGCCTTTGTGACCTTTAGTAGCAGTTTTGCCGTGGCCAGAACCAGCGCCGCGCCCAATTCTTTTACGTTTTTTTGTTGACCCTTCTGAGGGCCTTAAATTATTTAAATCCATCGTAGTACACCCCATGGTATTATTCTTCAACTTTAACTAAGTGCTGGACCTTATAAATCATGCCTCTTGTTTCCGGTGTATCCGGTAAAGAAACAGTTTTAAGTCTCCTGGTGAGACCCATCCCAATTAGGACTGCCCGATGACTTGCAGGTTTTCCGATATGGCTCCTGATAAGTGTTACTTTAAGTTTGCCTTGCATTTTATCTGTGTCTCCCTTGAAACAATGCTATTCAACAACACCCCTGCGTGCGGCGACTTCTTGAGGACTTCTAAGCATTGCAAGCCCAGCGACGGTGGCCTTGACAACGTTATGGGGATTATTTGACCCCAAACATTTCGACAGGATATTGTGTACACCCGCAGCTTCCAAAACGGCTCTAACAGCGCCTCCGGCAATCACACCAGTACCTGCAGAAGCTGGTTTCATGAACACCCGGCCAGCACCGAACTTGCCAAGAACCTCATACGGAATAGTTTGTTCTTCGAGTGGAACACGAATAATGTTTTTCTTTGCCTGCTCAACGCCCTTTCTTATTGCTTCGGGGACTTCGTTGGCTTTTCCCAAACCGTAGCCGACATGGCCATTGCCGTCACCAACAACAACCAGCGCTGAAAAACTAAATCTTCGTCCACCCTTAACAACTTTTGCGACACGGCTTATATGGACAACTTTGTCTGTCAAATTAAGTTCATTAGGATTGATCTTAACCAAGTATAGCCTCCTGATTCATTCTTCTCAAAAAGAGAGTCCGTTTTCTCTGGCCGCATCAGCTAACGCCTTGATACGTCCATGATAAAGAAAACCATTTCTGTCAAACACGACGCTGGTTATTCCCTTTTCAAGAGCAACCTTTGCTATTGAAGCACCAACTTTTTTTGCAGCTTCAATGTTTCCCGTATATTTGAGGTCGTCATTAACAGCATCGAGCAGAGTGGATACGGACGCAAGTGTTGACCCATTTGTGTCATCAATTAGTTGAGCATAAATGTGCTTTGCACTTTTAAATATATTAAGCCGTGGGCGATCCGATGCACCTCTGATTTTTTTTCGTACGCGAATTTTTCGCTTTAATCTAGAAAGACTTTTTTGAGATTGAGAACTCACTTTAACACTCCTTACAGAAAGGTGCTATTTCTTCCCGGTTTTCCCGGCCTTACGAAGAATTTTTTCATCGGAATACTTTATACCTTTACCCTTATAAGGCTCAGGCGGGCGGAATGATCTGATTTTTGCAGCGGTCTGACCTACAAGTTCTTTATCAGCACCACGCACGAATACCTTGGTCATTTTCTCGACCTCTATTGATATCCCTGCGGGTAGCGGAAAATTAATCGGGTGAGAGTAACCGAGGGCTAAAGTTAACACGTCGCCCTTAACTTCAGCACGATAACCAACACCGGTAATGTCAAGAATTGTCTCGAATCCTTTTGTAACCCCGACAACCATATTATTAACCAGTGACCGAGTTAACCCATGGTAAGATCTCGATTTCGGATCATCAGCAGTTCTACTTACCAATATTTGTTTATTATCATCGAGCAGTATTGAAATCCCTTCCACCATAGTCCTGGAAAGGGTCCCTTTGGGCCCTTCTACCTTAACAAGTAAATCGTCAAGAGTGATTTTGACACCACTCGGTATTTCTATTGGAAGCTTCCCAATTCTAGACATGATTAATACTCCTCAAATCTGTTCTTACCAAACTGTACAGAGAATCTCACCACCGACAAGAGACTCACGAGCCGATTTATCGGTAATAACTCCCTTCGATGTAGAAAGGATAGCCACACCAAGTCCATTTTTAACTTTAGGAACATTACTGCCTTTGACATAAACCCTGCTGCCAGGCTTGCTTATTCTTTTTATCTCGGTAATTACTCCATCTTTTTCATCAATATATTTTAGATAAACTCGCAGTATTCCCTGCTTGTCATCAGCAATAACTTTATAGTTTTTAATAAACCCTTCACTTCTCAAGACAGTTGCAATATTTACTTTGAGATTTGAAGAAGGAATATCAACTTTTTGAAGTTTTACCATGTTTGCATTTCTGATTCTGGTAAGCATATCTGCTATGGGGTCAGTCATTGACATTTAAGTCACTCCTCTAACTTTAACGTAGGTAGTTTACCAGCTCGATTTGATTACGCCTGGTAACTGTCCGCTTGAAGCCAGTTTTCTTAGACAAATCCTGCACATTTGAAATTTGCGGTAGAAAGCTCTCGGTCGACCACAAAGCGGGCAACGATTATGTGCTCTAACTTTGAACTTTTCAACTCGTTGAGCCTTTAATATCATAGACTTTTTAGCCACTGGTGTCCTCCAAACGGATTAGTTCCTAAAAGGCATACCCATTATTTTTAAAAGGGCCCTGCCTTCTTCATCTGTTTTTGCAGTTGTCACTATAGAAATGTTAAGGCCTTTAACTTTATCGACCTTATCATAATCAATTTCAGGAAAAATTAATTGCTCTTTAATTCCTAGAGAATAGTTTCCTCTACCATCAAAACCCTTGGCCGAAACGCCTTTAAAATCGCGGACCCTGGGGAGAGAAATATTCATTAATCGATCGATAAATTCATACATACGATCTTTACGCAAAGTCACCATACAACCTATTGGCATTCCCTGACGAAGTTTAAAGGAGGCTATAGACTTCTTAGCTTTCGTAATTACTGCCTTCTGCCCTGTTATTGTTGCAATTTCATCAGCAGCAGAATCAAGTATTTTAACATTCTGGATTGCTTCGCCAAGTCCCATGTTAACAACTATTTTCTCCAACTTGGGAACTTGCATAACATTCTTATAACCAAATTCCTTCATCAACTGAGGAATGATTTCCTTCGTATAAACTTCCTTTAACCTCGCCATTTACTCCTCCGTCTATTTATCAAAGGCCACGCCGCACTTTACGCATAGGCGTGCTTTTTCGCCGTTTTCAAGCAAGGCTTTCTTAACCCTGACAGGTTTCGTGCACTTTGGACAAAACAACATGACATTGGAGATATGGATAGGTGCCTCTTTTTCTTCAATGCCACCTGGTTGATTACCTTTAGCGCGGATATGCTTTTTGATCAAATTCAGACCTTCAACTACAACGCTTTCCTTTTTTGCAAAAACTCGCAAAATTTTCCCAGTCTTCGCATTATCCTTGCCAGCAATGACCATTACCATGTCGTCTTTTTTTACTCGCATTTTCTTGCCTTGCATCTTTGTTCTCCTGAAGAAATTTAAAGTACTTCCGGTGCGAGCGAAATAATCTTCATGAATTTCTTAGCTCTTAATTCCCTGGCGACAGGTCCGAAAATACGAGTGCCAACAGGTTCTTTTGCGTTATTGATCACGACTCCGGAATTGTCATCGAAACGAATGTACGAACCGTCAGGGCGGCCGATTTCTTTTGCTGTCCTGACAACAACGGCCTTAACCACGTCGCCTTTTTTAACCTTTGAGTTAGGTATGGCTTCCTTCACAGAGGCAACAATGATATCGCCAATACTTGCATATTTCCTTTTTGAACCACCCAACACCTTGATGCAATAAAGTTTTTTTGCGCCTGAGTTGTCTGCCACATCAAGTATCGTTTGCATCTGTATCATCTGAAGGCTCCTACCTTATGAAGTCCTCTCAAGAACTTGCTTCACTTTCCAGTGTTTGTCCTTGCTGAGAGGTCTGGTTTCTATAATCTGAACTCTATCACCAATTTTACAAGTATTTGTTTCGTCATGCGCTTTATACTTAACGCTGGTCTTAATGTATTTATTATATTCCGAATGTTTTACCAGGTGTGAAACCTTGACAACAACGGTTTTCTGCATTTTATCACTTACTACTACGCCAACCTGTGTTTTTCTATTTCCCCGCTCGCTCATGGTTTCCTCGCCTTACCCTCTCTTTTCCCTGAGTATGGTCTTCAACCTCGCAATGTCCTTTTTCAAGGCAGGCAGTTTAGCCGTGTTCTCTAAACGACCTGTGTGAAGCTGAAACTTGACATTAAATAGTTCCTTCTTGAATTCCAGTTCTTTTGAGCAAAGCTGCTCAATCGACAAATTTCTAAGATCTTTACTGTTCATTACTGACCTTCCTTGAAACGAATTTCGTGGAAATAGGAAGTTTGAAAGCCGCAAGCCGCAATGCTTCACGAGCAACTTCCTCCGAAACACCTTCCATCTCATAAATTATTCGTCCGGGTTTTACTACGGATACCCAAGAATCAGGAGATCCTTTACCCTTGCCCATTCGTGTCTCAGCAGGCTTAGACGTCAAGGGTTTATGCGGGAACACACGAATCCATGTCTTCCCACCCCTTTTTATGTATCGTGTCATGGCAATACGTGCAGCTTCAATCTGTTTAGAATCAAGCCAACCACACTCTGTTGCCTGCAATCCATATTCACCAAAGGCTAAAGTTACTCCCCGCTGAGGAGCACCTTTCATTTTGCCTTTCATCTGTTTTCTATGTTTAACTCTCTTGGGCATTAACATCGCGACAAGCTCCTATACTATTTTTTCCCAGGGAGGACTTCACCTTTAAAAATCAGAACCTTTACACCAATAATACCATATGTCGTTTTTGCCTCTGCAAAACCATAATCAATATCTGCGCGGAGAGTATGGAGTGGCACCCTACCTTCACGGTACCATTCTGTTCTGGACATTTCAGCACCACCTAACCTGCCAGAACATGTTATTCTGATGCCTTTAGCACCAAACTTTAATGCGGTAGTTACGCTTTTTTTCATTGCTCGACGAAACGCAATACGACGCTCCAATTGCAAAGCAACATTTTCAGCGACTAATTGCGCATCAAGTTCAGGCTTCCGCACTTCCTGAATATTTAGAAATACTTCTTTATCGGTAAGTTTTGCAAGCTCTTTTTTTAGTGTTTCAACCTCAGAGCCCTTCTTACCTATTATTAGCCCGGGTCGCGCAGTAAAAATATTAATTTTTGCCTTGTTAGCTGCGCGTTCGATCTCTATTTTAGACACACCGGAGTGATACAGTCTTTTTTTGAGAAAACTTCTAAGCTTAAGATCTTCATGGAGAAGCTTTGCATAATCAGCCTCTGCGTACCACTTAGAATCCCAAGTTTTAATGACACCCAGCCTAAAACCTATAGGATTAACTTTCTGGCCCAAACTTCACCTCCGACTGATTTCTTATTTCTTCTCCGATAAAACCACGTGTATATGGCTTGTCGGTTTTCTAATTTTACTGGCACGACCCATTGCCCTGGGCAAAAAGCGCTTGAGAACAGATCCAGCATTAACATAAATAGTTTTCACATACAGTGAATCAACGTCCGAGACGCCTTTTTGCTCTGCATTGGCAACTGCGGATCTGAGCAAGTTAGAAATCAGCTTTGCAGATGGCTGGGGAGAAAATTTTAGCATATTCAATGCTGACTGAATTTCTCTACCACGAATCATATCAACCACAAGCCGTGTCTTCCTTGGTGAAATACGGGCAAAGGTTAGCTTGGCACTTGCTTCCATGTATCACTCCTTAATCGATTACTTCTTTTTCAACTTGCTTTTTTTATCGGCAGCATGCCCGTAAAAAGTTCTTGTAGGCGAAAACTCACCAAGCTTATGCCCAACCATGTTTTCAGTTACGAAAACTGGAATAAACTTTTTACCGTTATGAACAGCAAAAGTTAAGCCGATAAAATCAGGAATAATAGTTGACCGTCTTGACCATGTTTTGATAATTTTTTTAGAGCTAGGGCCCTCTGCCTGAGCCTTTGCAATAACATGCCCGTCAACAAAAGGTCCTTTTTTGATTGATCTTGCCATTGACTGATCCCTTTAATGCTTTTGATTATTTGCGTGGTTTTATTATAAAACGAGAAGAAGTCTTATTTGTTCTTGTTTTATATCCTTTGGTCGGGATACCCCAAGGTGTAACAGGGTGACGACCACCGGATGTACGACCTTCGCCACCACCGTGAGGATGGTCAACCGGGTTCATTGCAACTCCCCTTACTTTAGGCCGTTTACCAAGCCAGCGAGAGCGTCCGGCTTTCCCCAGTGAAACATTTTCATGATCAAGGTTTCCTACTTGGCCAATTGTCGCATAACATTCCTGAAGAATCATACGAACTTCACCAGAAGGAAGTTTAACTTGTGAGTACTTACCTTCCTTGGACATCAATTGGCAAAAAGTGCCTGCACTTCGGGCAAGCTGTGCACCTTTTCCGATCTTTAACTCTATATTATGTATAATAGTTCCCAAAGGGATTGCCTTGAGCGGGAGAGCATTTCCTGGCCGGATATCTACTTTTTCACCGGCCACAATCGTATCACCGACTTTGACTCCATCAGGTGCTACAATATAGCGCTTTTCTCCGTCGGCATAAACAAGCAGTGCAATACGCGCACTTCTGTTTGGATCATATTCAATAGAACGAACCGTAGCCGGGATATCTCGCTTATTGCGAAGAAAGTCAATCAGGCGATACTTTCTTTTATGCCCCCCCCCTATATGTCGAGAGGTAAGCCTGCCAAGATTGTTTCTACCGCCAGTCCGCTTCAGTGTTACGACCAGTGATTTCTCAGGTTTCGAAACCGTAATTTCATCAAAAGTCGAACAGGTCTGGTGTCTTCTTCCGGCTGATGTTGGTTTATAACTTTTTATTCCCATTTATTCCAACCCCATCTTGTATTTACACTTCGAAGAAATCTACGTTGCTACCCTCTTTTAGGGTTACATACGCCTTTTTCCAGTTCGAGCGTTTTCCGAAATTTTTTCCAAATCGCTTTACTTTTCCAGCTATATTGATTGTATTAACTTTCACAACTTCAACTTTAAAAAGCTTCTCAACAGCGTCTTTGATTTCAAGCTTGTTTGCATCTTTATGTACTTGAAAAGCAATGATTCCTTCACTGTCTTTTTGCAGTGATGTTTTCTCTGTCACTAAAGGCTTTTGGATCACGTCGAAAATATTCATGACTGCAACGCTCCTTCTACTTTACGCATCGCTGATTCAGTAAAAACAACACTCTTATATTTCATAAGATCATATATGTTCAGACCTTCAGGCTTTAAGAGTTTAATGTTCATAACATTTCTTGATGATAAGTCAATATTTCTATCCAGCTCATCAACGACAATCAAGGATTTACTAAGAGAAAACAGAGTAAGGAAAGATGCAAATGCCTTTGTTGAAATGGAATCCAAAGTCAGTGCGTCTAAGACTGTGAATTTATTTTCTTTAAACAAATAAGAAAGGCATGACTTCATTGCAGCTTTATGTGCTTTTTTATTCATGGCCAAATCATAGGTCTTTTTTTGTGGACCAAAAGCAACGCCGCCACCAGGATACTGTGGGGCCCTTCGGCAGCCTTGACGCGCGCCGCCAGTACCCTTCTGGCGAAATGGCTTTTTACCACTTCCGGCCACTTCAGAACGAGTCTTGACAGAAACAGTTCCGGCTCTACGATTTGTAAGCTGGACTCTAATAGCATCATGAATGAGATACTCTTTGATATCAGCATTAAAAACCGAGCTATCCAGGTCAATAACACCTACTTTATTTTTTTTCATGTCAAACAGATCAATTGTTGCCATAACTATCTCCGGTACCAGGCATAGAACTATGCTTTAACGCTATCACTTATAAGCACAAGGCCGTTTTTATATCCAGGAATCGCGCCTTTGATGAGAAGCAAATTATCATTCTGATCAACGCGTACAACCTGCAGTCTCTGCACAGTTACCCGCACGTTACCCATCTGACCAGGCATTTTCTTATTTTTCATGACCCTGGCAGGTGTCGCGGAGCAACCGATGGATCCTGGAGCTCTATGGAAACGAGAACCGTGGGAAGCACGCCCACCTTGAAAGCCCCATCTTTTGATGACGCCCTGGAATCCTTTACCTATGCTTGTCCCTGTAACGTCAACTAATTCCCCAGCTGAAAAGAGATCGGCTGTCAGAGTGTCACCAATTTTGTATTGACTTATGTCATCAAGCCGAAACTCGCGCAAAAACTTACGAGGACCTTGTGCGGCCTGTCGGCAATGTCCGACAATTGCATTAGTTGTCTGGTTCGCCTCAGTTTCTCCGAAACCGAGCTGAATTGCACCATAACCGTCCTTCTCATTTGTTTTAACTTGAAGAACAACACATGGGCCGGCCGCAACAACTGTGACAGGTATTTTTCGCCCATCTTCACTGAATATCTGGGTCATTCCCAGTTTTTTTCCAAGCAGTCCCTTCATCATAACGGATGATCCTGTTCAATTTAGTCTTTATGTAACTAACTTACAACTTAATCTCTACATCAACACCAGCTGAAAGATCTAGCTTCATCAAAGCATCGACTGTTTGCTGAGTAGGATCGAGAATATCAATAAGCCTTTTATGCGAGCGTATTTCAAACTGGTCTCTCGACTTTTTATCAACGTGAGGCCCACGTAAAACGCAATATTTATTGATAACTGTAGGAAGCGGAATCGGACCAGCAATACGAGCGCCAGTACGCTTTGCAGTCTCCACAATTTCACCAACAGACTGATCAAGAAGCTTATGATCATATGCTTTTAGACGAATTCTTATTTTTTGACTTGGCATCTCATCCTCGTACTAATCGTTTATTCAATAATGGCACTCACGACACCGGCGCCGACAGTACGGCCACCTTCGCGAATTGCAAAACGGAGCCCTTCATCCATGGCGATCGGGGTAATCAGATTAACCGTAACCGCAACGTTGTCGCCAGGCATGACCATCTCAGTTCCGGCAGGAAGATCAACTATTCCGGTAACATCTGTCGTTCTGAAGTAAAACTGGGGACGATAGCCGTTGAAAAACGGCGTGTGACGCCCACCCTCTTCTT